>NZ_JAQGFI010000012.1:0-272059 GCF_027854095.1 Rhodococcus sp. C-2
TGTGCCGCGCGGATAGCAGCGACGTACCCACCGGGGCCGGCTCCGAGGACAACGACGTCATAGTGTGAGGTCACGATAATTCTCAGATAGTCGATTCAGATCAGGTCAGTGCTTCCACAGACTGGGGCTTTCGGCCGTGCGGCATGAGGAGAGTCGCGGCGAGTCCGACTATCGCCAGACCTGCTGCAACGAAATAGACTGTTGTGTAGCCAATTCCAGCGTAAATAGGCGTTCCGTCGGCAACCGTTGCAATGTTCAGGGCGAGGATGGCAAAACCAATCTGTACAGCAACAGCACTGCCGACGGATCCCACCACATTGACCGTCGAGGCTGTGACGGCCTGCAGTCGAACCGGCGCGGCGGCGATCACCAGGTTGGGTATTGCCGCACTGATCAGACCGGCCCCGAATGCATATACCAAGTATCCCAACAGTATCGGCCAGAATTCCTTGTGGGAGAGGGCGAGTGATGCGGAGCCGATCGCCATCAAGGCGAAGCCGATCCAGTTCGGCAGGCGTGCGCCCCGACGTTCTGCGATTATGCCGACAAGCAACCCCATTGCGACGGTGGCCACGCCGGCCGGTGTGGTCAACCGCGCCATGTAGCTTGCGCTTTCCCCCAACCCGTAGGTAACGCCGAGGGCGATGGGTGTCTGAACGATGAAGGACAACAAGACGAATTGGAGAACGATGACGGCCTGGCCGGTAAATTGCGCGACCAGTGTCGTCACGACAGCGCGACCACGCAGCACCGCAATGTCGATCAGTGGGTTCTCGATTCGCTTTTCGTATCGAGCCCATCCGATGAAAATTGCCACCGCGGCGATGGCGCAGAGAAGTGTCTTCCACGACGTCCAACCCCACGTTCCGCCTTCGCCGATGCAGTACAGGAGGAGTGCGATCGAGAGCCCGAGCATGATCCCACCAACCCAGTCGATGGACGTTTTCACTCGGATCGGGGACTCGGGAACAACGAGCATGACCAAGGCACCCAAGAGCACAGGGAAGAGTGCCAATGCGAAGAACACTCCGCGGAATCCGAAATTGTCGATCAAAACTCCGGCAATGACAGGACCGGTGATCGTGGTGACACCAATTCCAGCGGTTGTCATGCTGACCGCCATCGCCAGCATCCGCTTCGGGAAGATGTCGCGCATCAGCGAGTAGGTTATCGGCACGATTGCAAGACCGAGTCCTTCGACGGTACGACCGACTAGTACTACGGAGAAGGTCGGCGCGATTGCGACGATCAGCGAGCCTGTTGCCATGCAGGCGGTTGCGATCAGAAGCCATTTCTTCTTACCGTCTCGATCTGCGAGCTTGCCGATCAACGGTGCGCTGATAGCGCCGGAGAGTGTGAACAGTGTTGACACCCAAGCGATGTTCGAGGTCTCGAATGAACCAGCCATGCTGGGGAGTGCGGGCGTCACCAGATTGAACGCGTATGCGACTTCTTCGGACAGAAGGCAGAGGATCAGGAGGATTCCGACCCAGCCGGCGGTTGATCGATTTCCCACGCCTTCTATCGCGAGAGTGGGGTTTGCGGAGGAAGATTCCGATGGAGTCGAGGAAGGATTATCCGTGGATGGAGCGGTCATCGTGGCTCCTGCATCTTTCTGACGGGAAGACGGGGCAGTGAGCGGGACAGTCGGCGCGGCGAGTGTGCAGACCCACTGAAGCATTTTGTGATGTGAGGCACAGTAAAATGGATCGATTGATTCTGTCAAGTGATCCACTAAATTTTTCCCGAGAAAATTGCAAAAGCGCGCACGGAGACGGCGCGTTCTGTGGATGGTGGATCCGCAACCCTACCTGGGAAGATCCATCCGCAAGCTAGGTCCGGGTTGGATCCATGAGTGACTCGAGTCCGCCTGCGACAAAATCCGCCAGTGTGTCGAATCGACCGTTGGACAGCGCGCGAGATCCCTCGATGCTTGCGTCCGACCATCGTGCCGCCATCACGATCAGCGTGTTCACGGTGAGTGACCAGTTCAGTTCGATCGCGGTGTCGTCGGCTGCGGGGTAGGCGCGTTCGAGTAGTTTGCGCAGCAACTCTGCTGTGTCGTCCTTGACGGGGAATAGCCGAGGATCGTTGGCGAGGCTGAGTTGTCCACAAATATTCAGCCACCGAACACCTTTGTCAGGTTCCTGATCGAGGAACTGGCGATACGGCAGTGCCAGGAGATCGACGATCTGCCTCGCTGTCGGAACGGTGTCGGAATCGACCATGTTCTTGGCCAGGCGATGAATGTGTGCGAGTACTTCGGCGCCGGAGTCGAGGAGGACGGCGTCGAGGATCGCGTCCTTGGATCCGAAATGATAGTGCGCGGATGCTGCTCCCAATCCGGCTTCGGCATTGATCGCTCGAATCGAGACGGCCTCGACTCCCTCTGCTGCGAACAGCTTTGCCGCTGAGTCGATCAGAGCACGGCGAGTTGCTGCGCCGTCGCGTGGACTGGATCGTGGCATTTCCGCAACCTTTCGGTTTGTTGACCCCATCATATCGCGATGTCGCGGCCTGATTTCCGGCCTGCTGACCCGGTGATGTCTGAGTAGATCTCAGTCGATTTAGAGAATGCACTTGATTGAATCACTTGATCCACATAGGGTGATGTGACAGCAGCCACACGAATGGCAATCGATGCCGGGTTGTCAAAGGCGCGAACCTCGTACTTGCATGTCGGACTGTCAGAAGGAGATCGGAATGGCCACGCACACAAGCGAACAGCTGACCGAAGTAGTGGAACCGGAGTCCCTCGACCCACGGTTGGCGATCGACATTTTCACCGTCATGGCCCGTGCGCGTGCGATCGAGGACGCGGTGCAGATTCACATCCGGGACCACGGATTTGCCGGATTTTGGCATCCGGGCAAAGGGCAGGAAGGTGCTGTCGCTGGAGCGGTGGCAGCGATGCGAGACGACGACTATCTGTTCTATCAGGGAAGAGGAGCCACATGGCCGCTTGCCAAAGGGATGACGATGGGGCCGATCATCGGTGACCTGCTTGGAAAAGTGACAGGTTCTACCGGCGGAAAGGGTGCCGGCGTTCCTCACTGGGCTGATCCGGCGCTGGGAATCATGGGGGAGGGTGCGACGCTGGGTTCGGTGTATCCGGTGGCAGCAGGCGCGGCATTGTCGGCGCAAATGAGAGGCACTGGGCAAGTTGCGCTGGCGGACTTCGGCGACGGGACGGCGGCACGTGGCACCTTCCATGAAACTCTTCTCGAGGCATCGCGGTGGAAACTACCGCTGGTCTACTTCTGTGAGAACAATGGAATCTCGGTAACCACCCCATTTGAATCTGTGAGTCCGACACGCACTATCGCCGAACGCGCGACTGCATACGGGATTCCCGGCGTTCGCGTCGATGGTCATGACGCCGTCGCTGTCTACCATGCGACAAAGGCTGCGATTGATCGAGCTCGCGATGGTCAGGGGCCGTCGTTGATCGAGGCAGTTGTCACCCGTGTCGGTGGACACTGGGAAGGTGACGCGCAGAAGTATCGCCCGGAAGACTTCCTGTCGACGTACCGAGATCCATTGGACATCATGCGTTCTCGACTCGATGCTTTGCTGGCCGACCAGATCGTCGCCGCAGCGCGTGCGGAAGTTGCCGAAGCGCTCGCCGAGGCAGAAGCCGCTCCTTTGCCTGACCCCTCCGTTATCATGAAGGACGTTTTTGCATGACTATCACTGACGACACGTCTGTCAACCGCACGGCTCCGGAAACTACGGTGCAAAGCTACGAGGCCGCACAGGGTGCGGCGATTGCCGAAGAGATGCGCCGTGACCCCTCGGTGTTTCTCATGGGGCAGGACATTGCCTCAGGCGGGTTCTTCGGCGGAACCCGAGGCCTGGTAGAGGAATTCGGCCTGGACAGGATCCGAAACACCGGAATCACCGAAGCATTCATGGTGGGTGCAGCTGCCGGTGCCGCCATGACCGGAATGCGTCCGATCGTTCAGTTGGGGTTTGCAGACTTCAGTTTGATCGCCGGGGACGAGATCTTTCAGAAACTGGGTAAGTGGCGCCATATGCACGGTGGTCAATTCGAACTTCCCGCTGTGATCATCATGCCGATCGGGCCGAGCGGTGGTGCAGGACCAGAACATTCGGGTTCGATGGAGATGCTACCGATGCATTTTCCGGGACTCAAAGCAGTTGTCCCGTCCAATCCTGCCAACGCGAAAGCCCTACTCAAGGCCGCAATCCGGGACCCAAATCCTGTTCTGTACTACCCGAGCAAGCAGCTCAACTTCAAACGGGGTGAGGTATTCACCGATCCCGAGTACGTAATGCCCTTGGGTAAAGCATCGATTCCACGGCGTGGCGACACAGTGACCGTCATCAGCTATGGATGTATGGTGCCTCGCTCGCTCGAAGCAGCACTCGTGCTGGCTGCGGAGGGTATCGAACTCGAGGTCGTCGACCTGCAGACGCTGGTTCCGCTGGACCACGACACGATCATCGCGTCGGTGATGCGGACCGGGCGGGCGATGATCGTTCACGAGGCGCCGAGAACCGCTGGTCCTGGCGCCGAGATCGCTGCGCTCATCCAGGAGCGTTGCTTCTACTGGCTCCACGCTCCGATCGCGCGTCTCGGTTCTGTGGATGCGCCGATTCCGGCGAGTCGGTTCCTCGAAGATCATTGCTTCCCAAGTGTTTCCGACATCATCGAGACGGCCCGTCACCTGGTTCGCGACTAATTACTCGACTACGAGGACATTCACCATGCTCACACTATTCGACGTCCACATGCCCCACATGGGGTCGGTGGAATTC
Organism: Rhodococcus sp. C-2; assembly: GCF_027854095.1. NCBI lineage: Bacteria > Bacillati > Actinomycetota > Actinomycetes > Mycobacteriales > Nocardiaceae > Rhodococcus > Rhodococcus sp. C-2. The sequence goes on from NZ_JAQGFI010000012.1 coordinate 4,783, forward strand.
GCGTTGCTCACCGAATGGCTGCTCAAGCCTGGGGACAGGGTCGCCGAGGGCGATCCGCTTTGTGAGGTGTCGACCGACAAGGTCGACACCGAAGTCGACTCGCCAACTTCGGGAATCCTCATCAGCTACGTTGCCGCAGTGAATCAGGAGGTTCCTGTCGGTGACGTCATTGCTCGATTTGCCTCACTCGACGCCGACCCGGTAGCCGTCGCGCAAGCCATTGCCGGTGAAGATGCAGTCGGTGAAGATGTCGCGCCGGCGGCGCCGACATCGGGTCCGATCGCGGGTCCGTTCCCGATTTCGCCGGATCGGGCTCTCGAGAGCGCGGCCCCGACAGTCGCCGCCGAGGGTTCTCGCCCACCCAACGATTCACTGGTGTTGGCTGCGTCGTGGTTCTCTCCGGTCAATCGTCCGCCCGAAGGAAGTCGACGCCTCCGCCTCGATTCGGGCTCGACTGATATGTCGCTGGAGAGCAAGAGCGAATTCTTGCCGGGAGCCAGGGATCGAGTACCGGAAGATGCTGACACCGTGGCGATTCCCGCCGGATACGAGGCGGTGACCTACACGGCTATCGAACACACTCGCCTGCGTAGGGCAATCGCCAAGAATCTGACAGAATCGTGGAATACGGCTCCTCAATTGACGGCGCAGGTTGATGTCGATTTCACTGCGGTCTCAGTAGCCCGAGCGAAGATCAACCGTGAGAGATCAGCTCGAGGTGAAGGGAAACTCAGTTTCCTTCCCTTTGTCGGTCACGCACTGTGCCGGGCGCTCGCAGACCACCCGGATGCCAATGCCACGTTCACGGACAAGCACCTCGTGCGATGGAACACTGTCAACCTGGGAATTGCCGTGGACACTCCGGACGGACTGATCGTCCCCGTCATACGTGATGCGCAGAATCTCGAACTGGAGGCACTGTCGGACGCAATAGTCGCGACCAGTAGTGCGATACTCTCGGGTTCCACGCAGCCGGAGGATCTTTCGGGCGGAACAATTACGATCAGCAACTCGGGAAGTGTCGGCGGCGTGGTCTCGACTCCGATCCTCACTCGTCCGCAAGTTGCCTCGATCGGTCTCCCAGCCATCGTGCGTACCCCCGTCGCGCGAAAGAGCGTCGACGGTGAATCCGAGCTCCTCACCATCAGGCCCATTGCACGACTCGGATTGACCTTCGACCACAGGGCATTCGACGGCGCCGAAGCCTTGCGCACGCTGATGTCCGTACAGAAGTATCTCGAACAATGGCCGACAAAATCGTAGGCACTTCTCGACGTGAGGACATCAGATGAGGGCAGCAGTGCTTCGAGGTGGAGACGTCATACTTGCCGACATTCCGGAGCCGTCACCGGGACCGAATCAGCTTCTGGTGGAGCCGATAGCCACCGGGATCTGCGGCAGTGATCTTTCGGCCTGGCAGCACACCGATGATTTCCTGGCTGCGCATCGTGAGGCGGACGTGCCGGGAGCGCTGTTCGATCCGGCGCACGATGTTGTATTCGGACACGAGTTCACTGCAACGGTGACCGAGTTGGGAACCGGAGTGGTCGACTACGCAGTCGGTGACCGTCTGGTGGTTCTGCCGTGGGTCGTTGACGACGATGGATTGACTCATACAGTCGGATACTGCAATTCGAAGCCGGGAGGGCTGGCTGAAAGGGTTGTTATCCAGGCTGGAGGGCACCTGCACATCCCTCCGGACGTGGATCCGGTTACCGCTGCAGTGACCGAACCTCTCGCTACTGGTGTTAACGCCGTGCTGCGTTCACGAATCGTTGCCGGCGCCGCCGCAGTGGTGACCGGTTGCGGGCCTGTGGGACTCGGCGCAGTCATCGAATTGGCGCAACGTGGCGTTCACCCCATCGTCGTATCCGACCCTTCGGAACTTCGACGAACTGTGGCTTTGGCGTACGGGGCCGATGTGGCAGTCGATCCGAGGCACTCGGATCCACTGAGCACACTTGCAGGAATGATTCCGGCAGATACCGAAGTATTTGTCTTCGAAGCATCCGGAGCGCGGAATCTACTGGGTTCCTTGATGTCTGTCGTTCCACCGTTCACACGCATTGTGATTGTCGGATCGGCAATGGAGCACGAGTCGATTCGACCCGTAATCGGGATTCTCAAGAATGTGAGTTTGGAATTCGTGGGTGGTCCGGGGCGTGGAGAACATACGTACCAAGCGTTTTCCCGAACTTTCGAACATATCGTGGAGCGTCGTTTCGATCCGGGATTGATGGTCACGGGCTTTGCCGGGCTGGATGCGGTGAGTGAGGTGTTCTCTGCGCTGCGCCCGGCCGCGGGTGACGAGATAGAGCACGTGAAGGTTTTGGTTCGGCCCGACCTGCCCGCCGGTGCGGGTGTGGTGCGTTGTGGCGTCGAGTAACGGACTATGGGATGAGGACGTTGTAATGAATGAGGTTGAATCAATAGCGGAGAGCGAGCAGTTCAACGCCGACTTGGTTCGGTCCAGGTTGGTCGAGATGGGCGAGTTGGGTACGGGCGAGGAACTGACTGTGCGACTATTGGCAGGCGGTCGATCCAACCTGACGTTCGAGTTGGCGAGTAAGTCGAGAAGATGGATTCTGCGTCGTCCGCCGATCGGTCACCGTCTGGAGACTGCTCACGACATGGGTCGGGAAGTGACCGTTCAGCGAGCCCTCGCGGAAAGTGCTGTCCCGGTTCCGCGGATCGTGTTCTCCGAGGAGTTCGACGCGACATCGGGTGGAAGTTTCTACGTCATGGACAAGATCGAAGGTCAGGTGTTGCGAACCGATGACGACTTCGCTTCCGTGGACCAGAGCAATCGCTCCGAGCTGGCGTTTCGCTACGTCGATTGCCTGGCTGCTCTGCATACGCAAGACTTTCGTAGCCTGGGTTTGTCTGGTTTCGGTAGGCCGGAGGGATACCTCGAGCGGCAGGTAAGGCGCTGGAGTAAGCAGTTGGCGTCGTCGAAGTCCCGCGATCTTCCGATGTTGGAAAAACTAGGGGTAAGGGTCGCGTCGTCGATTCCGAGGCGGTCTGCAACCTCGATCGTCCACGGCGACTTTCGATTCGACAACATGATTGTTCGGCTAGGTGCCCCGTCGGACATCGTCGGAGTGCTGGATTGGGAGATGTCAACACTGGGTGATCCGTTGACAGACTTGGGTTTAATCCATCTGTTCTGGTCGGGATGGGCAGGTATCGATAATCCGATTGCCGGGACACCCTCTGCGCATGAGGGTTTCCCCTCGTTCGACGACGTTGTCGAAAGATATTCCCTAAGCACTGGGTTCGATATCGATGCGCTGCAGTGGTATTCGGGCTTTGCATTCTACAAGATGGCAGTGATTCTGGAAGGCATCCATCTTCGCTTCGTCAATGGGGAAACAGTCGGCGACGGTTTCGAGGACATCGGCTCGATGGTCGTTCCTTTGGCAGAGCGCGGGCTCTCGGCACTTGCGTAGCCGAAAATTGTTGTCAAACAGTAATTTCTGATCTCGGTCGTACTCGGCCCACGAAGGGTGAAGGTGTGTGACATGGACTTCGAGTTCGACGCGAAGACTATTGATTTGAAGGAACTTGCGTCGGCATTCATGGACGAGTTCGTTTTTCCTGCAGAGCATTTCTTCCACGACAACCCGGAAGTAGGGGATCGGCAGTGGGAGCGTCCGGCGGTGATGGCGGAGCTGAAGGAACACGCGAAGGCGCGGGGGTTGTGGAATTTGTTTCTTCCGCACGATCCGCGTGGTGCGGGACTGTCGAATCTGCAGTACGCACCGTTGGCCGAGGTAACGGGTTGGAGTCCTGAGGTTGCGCCGGAAGCGTTCAACTGCAACCCGCCCGATACCGGGAACATGGAGTTGCTGACGCTGTTCGGGACTGAGGCGCAGAAACATCGGTGGCTCGATCCGTTGTTGAACGGTGACATCAGGTCGGCGTATTGCATGACGGAGCCGGATGTGTCGTCGTCTGATCCCGCGAACTTGACCTGCTCAATCACTGATGAGGGTGATTGTTGGAGGATCAATGGACGTAAGTGGTGGTCGACCGGCGCGATGAGCAGCGATTGTGCGTTGTTGATCGTGATGGGGGTGTCAGATCCTGATGCGGATCCGCGGTCGCGCCACAGTTTGGTTCTGATTCCGCGTGAGACTCCCGGCGTGCGTATTGTCCGGGGGCTGAAGATGTTCGGCTTCACTCACGGTGCCCATGGCGGTCACGCGGAGGTGCATTTCGAGGACGTGCTTGTTCCCAAGGACCACATGCTCGGCGAGCGTGGTCGGGGGCAAGCGTTGGCGCAGGCCAGGCTTGGTCCGGGGCGCATTCATCACTGCATGCGCATGATCGGGATGGCAGAGCGTGCGATCGAGTTGATGTGCCGCCGGGCGAACGAGCGTGAGGCCTTTGGTAGGTCTTTGGCGGATCAGGGGATCATTCAGCATTGGATTGCGCAGTCCCGTGTGAAGATCGATCAGTTGCGGTTGTTCGTTCTGCGGACTGCGTGGTTGATCGACACAGTTGGGGCGCGTGAGGCGCGTACGGAAATTTCGGCTATCAAGGTGGCTGCCCCGGATGCTGTGGGTTGGGTGATCGACAAGGCAATTCAAGTGCACGGCGCTGGCGGAATGACGCAAGACTATCCGCTGGCGATGTTGTGGGCGCAGGCTCGGACCATGCGTTTCATCGACGGCGCTGACGAGGTTCATCGGATGGTCGTCGCGTCACGAGAATTGCGCCTTCATCGATAGCGGTCCGGGTTTCACGAATGACGAATCGATGCCGAATGGGGATAACTGGTGGGAATGCAACTCCCATTCGATATCGGTGAGATTCGACGGCGTCTGATCGACTGTGGCGAGTTGGATCGGTACTCGCGATTCAGTGCTAATAAGGTTTCCAGTTCGCCGCCGGGTCAGGCCTACTCCTTGACCAGCGGTGAAGGAGCATGGATCTTGCGCTGTTCGTCGAGCAGTGATGACAGTCTTGGAACACGAGGAATTCGAGGGGAGGCCACTGCGCTGCACATGCTCGAAAAGAGCAGCATTCCAGTACCTCTCCTTGTCTACCGGGACGAAGTCTCTGGATTGGTCGTCTCTCGACGGGTGCATGGATCATCTCTCCGGACCGACATTCAGTTAGCCGACGTCGAGATCGGCGCGAGAAGACTGGTAGCGAACTCATTTGCCGACACGCTTGCCGGGATTCATTCGCTCGAAGTCGGCCTCAACGGTGTGAGTGCTCTCCCCGGGATGTGCGGGGAACTGCACAACTACTTGTCCGAGATTGGAATAAGGCTCGCTCGGCACGAATTGAGTGTGAGGCCGGCGTTGAACGCGCTCCTCGATTCCCTCGCGCGATCGGTGCCGGCGCCGCAGAAGCCCTGCTTGCTCCACGGCGAATATCGTCTGGATCGAACGATTTTCGACCTCGCCGACTCCCCACTATTGCGCGCAGTGACAGATTGGCGTCGAGTAGGTTTCGGTGACCCGCTGTTGGACGTTGGTATCGCTTACGTTTTCTGGGCAGGTTTGAGAGGAATTCCCAGCGTTGTATCGGGTTGCCCTTCAGTTCATTTCGGATACCCGGCATTCGAGCAGTTGTTGTCCCGGTATCGAAGGTCAGTTACCTTCGATGTCGATACACGCGTGTTGCCGTGGTTCTACTCGGTGGGGTTTCTCGAGGTTGCTGCACGTGTGCTCGAACTGTGCAATGAGAGACGCGAATGGCTCTCGAGCACAAATAGATTCGGCGATGTGTCGGCCTTGGTGACACCATTGATCACCCGCGCAGTTGCAGCCTTGGAAGGCAGTCACCTTGCCGCATCCTTTGTGCTCACGCGATGACAGAGACCCAACGAATGCTTGGAGGAAAGTCGTGACGCACGACAATCGAACCACCGGGGAGGGGCGCAAGCTGCTCCGTCTCGAGATCCGAAACGCGGAGACGCCCATCGAACGCAAACCCAACTGGATCAAGACCCGAGCAAAGATGGGCCCCGAGTACACGGAGCTCGAGGGCCTGGTCAAGCGTGAAGGTTTGCACACCGTCTGCGAGGAAGCGGGCTGCCCCAACATCTACGAATGCTGGGAAGACCGCGAAGCCACCTTCCTGATCGGCGGCGAGCAGTGCACACGCCGCTGTGACTTCTGCCAGATCGACACCGGCAAGCCCGAGGCTCTCGACCGCGACGAGCCCCGTCGCGTCGCGGAAAGCGTTCAGGCCATGGGCCTTCGGTACTCCACGATCACCGGCGTCGCCCGCGACGACCTCCCCGACGGCGGCGCCTGGCTCTACGCCGAGACCGTCCGCAAGATCCACGAACTCAACCCGGGCACCGGCGTCGAGAACCTGGTTCCGGACTTCAACGGCAAGCCCGAACTGCTCGACGAGGTCTTCGCCTCACGCCCCGAGGTACTCGCACACAACCTCGAGACCGTCCCCCGCATCTTCAAGCGGATCCGTCCGGCATTCCGGTACCAGCGCAGCCTCGACGTCATCACCGCAGCACGCGACTACGGACTGGTCACCAAGTCCAACCTGATCCTCGGCATGGGCGAAACCCCTGAAGAGGTCACCGAGGCGATGGCAGATCTCCACGCCGCCGGTTGCGACATCCTCACCATCACCCAGTACCTGCGCCCCTCGCCCCGGCACCACCCCGTCGAGCGGTGGGTCAAGCCCGAGGAGTTCGTCGCACACTCGAAGGCTGCAGAAGAGCTGGGCTTCGCCGGCGTCATGGCCGGTCCGTTGGTTCGCTCGTCGTACCGCGCCGGCCGCCTGTATGCGCAGGCCATGGCACATCATGGCCGCGAACTTCCCGAGGCGCAGCGTCATCTGACCGAGGGCGGCGACGCTTCCCAGGAAGCCAGCTCACTCATCGCACGCCTCGTCGTCGATATCTAGTGCGCCGACGTCAGTTCGATACAGGAATTGGGCGACTCAGGTACGCGAACGGGCATCGCTCATCCGATCGAGCCCACTTTCCATGGATACTGCCAGTCGCTCGAGTGCGGCAAGGACCTTCCCCCGGTCCCGGCCGAGTTGGGTGAACAATTCACCGTGAGCGGCGAGTTCGCGAGGAAAGACGTCGTCGACGACAGCGTTTCCCTGGACCGTCATCGTGATCAGTGCAGATCGCCTGTCTTCGGGATTGCTTGTGCGGGAGACGAGTCCTCGCTTCTCGAGTCGCGCGAGTGCCTTGCTGACCCCGGCCCGAGACATACCGAGGCGTTCGGCGAGACGAATCGCGGTGACCGGTTCCTCGGCGTATCGCAGTGGCACAAGCAGTTCCACTTCCGACACGGTGAGATCCGCGGTTTGGTATACCGGTTCGACTGCTAGTTCGAGAAGCGCCGTAATCCGTTTGAGTTGCGCGACTACTTCCATGGGCGAGGTGTCGAGGTCGGGATTGTTTTCGGCCCAGAGGTTGCAGGTACGGGAGCGGAGTGTTGGTTCGTTCACGATTCCTCAACTTTGTTAACCGGTAAACAAATTTGCTAGATTGCCAGAATAGCCACCGTCTCGGGTGGGACGATCTGCGGACTGGGGGAGCACATGAGGTTCGACGTGGTGATTGTCGGTGGCGGTGCGGCGGGGTTGAGTGCCGCGCTTGTTCTGGCTCGGGCTCGGCGGCGAGTGATGATCGTCGATGCAGGTAACCCGCGCAATGGTGTCTCCGAGCACCTGCACGGGTACCTGACGCGGGATGGTGAGAGTCCTACGCAATTACTTGCGGCCGGCCGCAAGGAGGTTCTCGAGTACGGCAGCGAAATGACGACTGGCACCGCAATCCGAATCGAGCGCACGGATGACGGTGGATTTCTTGTGCAAACCGATGCGACCGCGCAGCTGGAGGCACGGACTGTTCTGGTGGCCACGGGGTTACGTGACGAGCTGCCGAACATCGCTGGGCTGCACGATCGGTGGGGAGTCGATGTTCTGCATTGCCCCTATTGTCACGGATACGAGGTTCGAGATTCCCCGATCGGTGTGCTCGGTGGTGACAACAGGCCGTTCACCATTCATCAGGCGTCGTTGGTGCGCCAATGGTCGGAGGATGTCGTCTTCTTTCCCAACCGTATCGAGCTGACGGGAGCCGAACGGGAGCGGCTGATTGCCAGGGGGATTCGCATTGTCGAAGGCGATGTGGCTGGCGTGTCGGTTGGCGATGGTCGATTGGACGGCGTCGAACTGGCCTCCGGTCAGGAAATTCCGCGAAGCGTAGTGTTTGTCGGCCCACGGTTTGTTCCGCGAGGCGATCTGTTGACTGACCTGGGGTGTGAAGCCGACGAAAATGGTCGGGTGGTAACTGATCCTGCAGGCAGCACAAGTGTGCCTGGAGCCTGGGCCGCGGGGAATGTGTCGGATTCTCCGGCGCAGTTGATCACCGCCGCCGCTGCCGGATCAAAGGCTGCGATTGCACTGAATCACTATCTGCTCGAGCAGGATATCGTGCGAGCGGTTGCGATCGCAGCCGAACTTCAGCCGAGTGAAACCGGAAGCAACCCTCGCGGGGTCTCTTGAGCGATCTGGTTCAGCGCAGACTCCAACGTCGGAAATTGATACTGGAAGCCGCTGTCCGCGAGCACCCCTGGTGAAACCCAGCGACTCTTCGTTACCAGTTCAGCCTCGGTGCGGATGATTCGTGCGCCGAACTCGAGCATCCAGCCCGGCGTCGGAAACCCATATTGTCGGCCAAGTTTCGCTCGTACCATCCGCATCATGTCGGTGTTGGTTACCGGATACGGGGATGCGATATTGACCGGGCCTGAGATCTCCGGATTCTCGTAGACGTGGATGATCGCGCGAATGACGTCGGCGATGTGAATCCAGCTGAACATCTGTCGGCCGTCGCCCATTCGTCCGCCGAAGCCCATTCGGGCGAGGTTGACGAACGGATTGATCGCCCCACCGCCGGCTCCGAGGACGATCGACATCCGAAGTGCCACTTTGCGAACAGGCGTCGGGGCTGAGAACAATTCGTGTTCCCACGCTCGCGCGACCGCTACGGAGAATCCCTTACCCAGCTCTCCGTTCTTCTCGTCCATCGGTCGATCTCGTGCGTCTCGGTAGATCGTGCCGGTACTGGCATTCGCCCAGAGTGAGGGTGGCTGCGGCGTGCGGGTCAGCGCACGACCCAACAGTGCAGTCGTTTCCACTCGGGAGGAGAAGATGTCGTCGGCATTGCGCTTGTTGTAGCGGCAGCTCACGGAGCGGCCGGCGAGGTTGACGAGCAGATCCGTGCCGCTGAGTACATCGGCGACGCCGTGCTCGTCGGACCACGTGGCATCGCTCGTTCCTCCCCGGCCGATCGTCCGAACGTCGACCCCGTTGGATTCGAGCGTTCGAAGAAGGTGTTGGCCTACGTAACCCGACGCACCACAGACAACAACGGTCTTCATGGTTTTGTGTTCCCCTCTGCAGAAACGACTTTTGTCATCAGGGCGGCGACATCGCCGACCAGACCTCGTGCCACTGGCAGCCGGGCGAGGGTGAGCGCTTTCGCGATGATCGGTACCAGGCCGTCGACGAGGGATCGGGTACGAGTTTGCCCCGGAGACGCGTCGGTGACCCAGTGCAGCGTCACGCCCAGATAGCTGAGCCACAAGAGCGTGGGGAGCTGGGTCTCCAATGACGCCGGCGTCTTCTGCTTCGACGCCGCCAGTGCTTCACGCATCAGATCGACGGCCATCGATCTCGCATCGGTCGACTCGGCCGAGAACGGGCTGGACTGTGATGTGGTGGGCAGGGCAACGTGCAGAAACGTGCTGCCGAAGCCGTGATAGGGCCCCATGACATCGAGTCCGGTGTGCAGAACAATCCTGAGATTTTCTGTCAGTGACCCACCTTCGCGAAGGAGTGGAAGCGCCCGCGCGCGGTGATCGCGTTGGATGACGAGATACAGCTCGTGAACCAGTTCGTCCTTACTGGCGAAGTAGTAGTAGGCGTTCCCGAGCGAGACCTCTGCCTCATTGGCGATCTTGCGCATGGTCGTCGCTGCGAAGCCCTCGTCGCGGAAGAGCCGCAATGCTGTTTCCACCAGCTTTTCCCTGGTCTCGATCCCGCGACTACTCATCGACACTCCTTCTTTGAACATGTTCAAGTGCAGCGTACGCCCTGGAGTTGAACACGTTCAAGAGTGGATCTGTTGCGTGAAAGATAATAAGCGCGCATACTAAATGCATGAATGAATGTGCTTTCGGTTCGCCAGGGGGCCGGCGATGAATGCCTGGTTAGGGGTTGTCTCTGCCGAACATGTGCGTCGCGCAGTGGATCTCGGTATCGCACAGATCGGGCACGGAAAGAGAGCTGGTTTGGTACGGATGAAAGCAGGTGACGTGCTGGTCTATTATTCGCCGGTCGAGTCCATGGGCGACCGAGATCCGTTGCGCGAGTTCACAGCTCTCGGTGTGATCGAAGAGGGTGAGATCTGGCAGGCGGACGAGGGGTGTTTCAAGCCGTTTCGGCGGCGAGTTCGGTACGAACAGTTCAACCCCGTTCCTCTCGACGCAGTCCGGAGTCGATTGGCATTGACCTCTGCACCGAATTGGGGGTATCAACTCCGGCGTGGCTTGATTCCGTTGGATGACAACGACGTCGAGGTTCTGCGTTCGACGACGAGCTGACACACTGGCGCTGTGGCGAAGAAACTGGAAACCGACTTCGAGGACGCGGACGAGAGTCCCGGTCTGATGTTGTGGCGTGTCACCAATGCTTGGCAAGCCTCGATTCGCGCGGCGCTGCGACCTTTCGACCTGACCCACGTGCAGTTCGTTCTGCTCGCCGCACTGACCTGGCTGGATGCAGAGACGCCGATAACTCAACGCGGTCTTGCCGAGTACGCGCGCACCGACGCGATGATGACGTCACAGGTGATTCGGACCCTCGAATCCAAGGGGTTTGTCGAACGACGTCCACATCCGACCGATGCTCGTGCTCGCTCGCTTGCCGTCACGCCGGTGGGTGCGGCCTTGGCCGGCAGGGCGAACCGCGCGGTGGAATCTTCGGACCGGGAATTCTTCGCCGCTCTGGGGGATCGTCAGGCGGCCTTCGTCGCGATGCTCGGCGCGCTTGATCGACGGTAACAACCCTCAGTTTCGAGGAGGTTGCTCTGTAGTTCTCTGCAGCAGTGCGTATTTGGCTTCCAGTCCGTCCAGCAGGGATTCCAGTGCGAGTTCGAAGCTGGCGCCGTCGATCTCGGTGGCACGCTCACGCAACAGATGTGCTCGCGTGAGGTGCGGGTAACGCTCGGCGTAGATCGCAGGATCGTCCACGAATCCGCCGGAGAACGTCGCTGTCGCAGCGCCCATGACCACGTACTTGACGGAAGCGCCGATCAGCGTTGCCGTGCGCTGCGGCCATCCGGCGCGCACCAGTCCGCCATGGATGGCGTTCGCGCGATCGAGGGCGATGGGCCTGACGCTCGGACCGTAGGCCAAGTAGGGAACGATATTGGGATGCTTGCCCAGGGCGGCGTGGTAGGACCGCGCCCACGTGCGTAGCGCGCCGCGCCAATCGTCGGAGTCGAAGCCGCTCACGTCGACGGACTCCATGATGACGTTCGCGACGTCGTCGAGTAGCTCATCCTTGTTGGCGTAATGGCTGTACAGCGACGGTGCCTGCACGCCGAGGACGGTGGCGAGTTTGCGCATCGAGAAGTCGGTCAAACCGTTCTCGTCGACCAGTTTCAGGGCGGTGTCCCTGATGATCGGCTTGCTCAGTAGTGGAACCCGCGGTCGCGCCATCGCACAGAAACCTTTCGTCTGAGTACTGGACAACCTTACACTGTGAGTTTATTATCCAATTAACCTAACAGTGTTCGGGAACGTGGAGGATCAGATGACACGGGTGTTCGAGAACAAGTCCGATCTCCTGGGGGCGGTCGGTGAAACGCTGGGCTCGAGCGAGTGGGTCGAGGTCACCCGCGAGATGGTCCATCAATTTGCCGACGCGACCGGTGACCATCAGTGGATTCATGTCGACGACGAAAGAGCCAGGCGCGAATCACCTTTCGGTGGACCAATTGCGCACGGGTATCTGACGCTCTCACTCCTGCCGCTTCTGTCGAAGTCCGTGTATCGCATCGACGGCGCGAAAATGGTCGTCAACTACGGGTCCGACAAGGTTCGATTCCCGAGTCCGGTGCCAGTCGGGGCCAAGGTTCGAAATACCGCAGTGCTCTCCGCAATCGAAGAATTGCCGAACGGTTCACTACAGAGTCAGATCACCAACACCGTCGAGATCGAAGGCGTGGGCAAACCTGCCGTCGTTGCGCAGACCGTCGCGCGAATCTTGTTCTGAAATCCTGCAAGAAGAAAGCAGACTCCACATGAATCTCGAACTGACCACTGAGGAAGTTGCGTTCCGCGAGGAGATGCGAAAGTTCTTCACCACCGAATTCTCGCCCGAACTTCGAGCACGTGCAGCGGGATTCGGAAAGCTGACGCGTGAAGACATCGTTGCGGGCCAACAGATTCTGAACGCACACGGACTGGCGGTTCCGCACTGGCCGGTCGAATGGGGTGGCAAGGACTGGACTCCGGTACAGCGCCACATCTATTCCGAGGAAATGCAGTTGGCGTCGGTACCCAACCCGTTGCCGTTCAACGTGAGCATGGTTGGGCCCGTCATCGCGACCTTCGGCTCGCAGGAGCAGAAGGAGAAATTCCTCCCCGCTACGGCCAACGCCGATATCTGGTGGTGCCAGGGTTTTTCGGAACCAGAAGCCGGTTCGGATCTCGCTTCACTCAAGACGGCCGCTGTCCGTGACGGCGCGGATTACATCGTCAACGGTCAGAAGACGTGGACTACTCTCGCTCAGCACGCCGAGTGGATCTTCTGTCTGGTTCGCACAGATGCCAGTGCCCAGAAGCGGCAGGCCGGAATTTCGTTCTTGCTCATCGATCTGGCAACTCCCGGCATCACGGTTCGCCCCATCAAACTGATCGACGGCAGCGTCGAGGTCAACGAGGTGTTCTTCGACAACGTCCGCGTACCTGCGGAGAATCTTGTCGGCGAGGAGAACAAGGGCTGGGACTACGCCAAGTTCCTGCTCGGCAACGAACGCACGGGGGTCACACGGGTCGGGTTCTCCAAAACCCTTGTCGCCACGGCAAAAGAGAAGGCGCGGGAGGTCCGCGTCGGAAAAGGCACACTCCTCGAGGATCCGTTGTTCGCGGCTCGGTTGGCTGAGTTGGAAAACGAACTGCTTGCACTGGATCTGACTCAACTGCGAGTTGTGGCGAGTTCGGCAGACGGAAAGCCGAATCCGGCATCGTCGCTGCTCAAGCTCCGTGGCTCCGAATTGCAGCAGGCGGCAACGGAATTGCTGATGGATGTTGCGGGTCCGGACTCGTTGCCGGTGAACACGGCCGAGATCGACTCGCCGGAGTGGGCGCAGCAGGCGGCGCCGCGCTACCTGAACTACCGGAAGGTTTCCATCTACAGCGGATCAAGTGAGGTGCAGCGCTCCATCATTGCCTCCTCGATCCTCGGATTGTGAGCATCTGACATGAATTTCGAACTCGACGACGAGCAGACGATGCTTCGCGACACGACGCGTGAATTGCTCAACCGCAGCTACGACGCGGAGAAGCGCAACGCCACCTCGGCTACTGACGAGGGATGGAATGCCGCGGTGTGGAAGCAGTTCGCGGAGCTCGGGCTGCTCGGCCTGCCGTTCGCGGAGGCTGACGGCGGAATGGGCGCTGGACCGGTCGAGACCATGGTCGTGATGACCGAACTGGGCCGTGCGCTTGCACCCGAGCCGTACTTGGGTGGTGTTCTGATCCCCGGCGGTTTGATCGCGGCTGTCGGTTCGGCAGATCAGCGGGCGCGGCTCCTGCCGGCGCTCAGCGACGGGACCACTCTGTCGGCCTTCGCGCATACGGAACCCGGCACGCGCTGGCCGGTCGCCACCGTCACGACCACGGCGTCGCAGTCGGGATCGGGATCGGGGTGGACTATCACCGGCGTCAAGAACCCGGTCCTGCAGGGCGACAGCGCGCACGTCGTGATCGTCAGCGCCGCACTTCCAGACGGGGGCACCGGGCTCTTTCTGGTAGATGCGGAAAGCGCGGGTGTCTCATGGAGCAAATACGCAACTCACGACGGCCGTCGCGGTGCGCAGTTCACGTTCACCGATGCCGCGGCCGAACAGCTTGGTGAGGGCGGCGATGTCACGGAGGCGATCGTCGAAGCAGAGGTTCGGGCGCAGGCAGCTCTGTGCGCCGAGGCGATCGGGATCATGACCGAAGCTCTGCGACTGACGACGGAATACCTGAAGCAGCGCAAGCAGTTCGGTGTTCCGCTCGCGAAGTTCCAGACGCTGACTCATCGTGCGGCCGACATGTACGTGGCGCTCGAACTGGCGAGCAGCATGAGTCTGTACGCCACCATGGCCATCGCCGACGGAGCGATCGATCCGACCATCGCGTCGCGAGCGAAGCTGTCTGTCGGTCGCGCCGCGCATCAGATCGGTCAGGAAGCAATTCAGATGCACGGTGGTATCGGTATGACAGCCGAGTATCCGGTCGGGCACTACGTCTCGCGGCTGGTGGCCATCGAACACACTTTGGGCGCATCTGACGATCACCTCAGGGTGCTGGCCGCCGGCGTCTCGAACTATTCGATGGTGAACGTCACCGAGTAGATCGGTGGTGAAGATAACGGGAGGTCACGCGCAGGTCGCGTGGCCTCCCTTGTCTGTGCGGGGGCCGACCCGCGGTATTCGCGGTCAAGTAAAATTCCTGTGATCAGTCCGAGAAGAGAAAGGGATCGAAGTGACCGCGCATACCGAGCAGCTCGAGTTCCAAGCAGAAACACGTCAGCTGCTGGATCTGATGGTTCATTCAATCTATACGAACAAGGACAGCTTCCTTCGTGAGTTGATCTCCAACGCTTCGGACGCGCTGGACAAGCTCCGCCTCGAGTCTTACCAGGACAAAGACCTCAACGTCGACGTCTCCGATCTGCATATCGAGATCGACATCGACAAGGCAGCACGCACCCTGACCATCCGCGACAACGGCATCGGCATGTCGCGTGACGAGGTCGTCGACCTGATCGGCACGCTCGCCAAGTCCGGCACCGCCGAGGTCCGTCGCAAGCTCAAGGAAGCCAAGGATGCAGCGGCATCCGAAGAACTGATCGGTCAGTTCGGCATCGGCTTCTACTCCACGTTCATGGTCGCGGACAAGGTCACGCTGCTGACCCGCCGCGCCGGTGAAGATCACGCGACGCGCTGGGAATCGACCGGCGAAGGCACGTACACGCTCGAGCATGTGAACGAGGCACCGCAGGGTAGCTCCGTGACCCTGCACCTGATGCCCGAGGATTCCGAGAACGGCCTGCACGACTACACGTCGGAATGGAAGATCAAGGAACTGGTCAAGAAGTACTCCGACTTCATCGCGTGGCCCATCCGCATGGATGTCGCTCGTACGTCGACGCCGGCCGAGGGCGAGGAGCCCGAGGTCACCATCGAGACCGAGACGATCAACTCGATGAAGGCGCTGTGGACTCGCTCCAAGGACGAGGTGTCCGAGGAGGAGTACAAGGAGTTCTACAAGCACGTCAGCCACGCCTGGGACGAGCCTCTCGAGGTCATCCCGATGAAGGCCGAAGGTACTTTCGAATACCAAGCGCTGCTGTTCATTCCGTCGACGGCACCGTTCGATCTGTTCATGCGTGAGCGCAAGGCCGGCATCCACCTCTACGTCAAGCGCGTCTTCATCATGGACGACTGCGAAGAGTTGGTGCCCGATTACCTGCGCTTCGTCAAGGGCGTGGTCGACGCACAAGACCTCTCGCTCAACGTCTCTCGTGAAATTCTGCAGCAGGACCGGCAGATCGCTGCCATCCGTCGTCGTCTGACCAAGAAGGTCCTCTCGACCATCAAGGACATGAAGGCGAACGAGCCCAAGAAGTACTCGACCTTCTGGACCGAGTTCGGACGCGCGCTCAAGGAAGGCCTGATGGCCGATGCCGACAACCGCAAGACGCTGCTCGACATCTCGTCCTTCGCCTCGACCAACAGCGAAGAGGGCGTGACCACTCTCGCCGAGTACGTGGAGCGCATGAAGGACGGTCAGGAACAGATCTACTTCATGACCGGCGAATCTCGTCACCTCATCGAAAGCTCGCCGCACATGGAGGCTTTCAAGGCCAAGGGCCTCGAGGTTCTGGTACTTACCGATCCCGTGGACGAGATGTGGGTCGACGCAGTCTCGGACTTCGATGGCAAGACCTTCCAGTCGATCGCCAAGGGCGAGGTCGACCTCGACACCGAGGACGAGAAGAAGGCGGCCGAAGCCGAGCGCGAAGAGAAGGAAAAGGAATTCGGCGCGCTGCTGACGTGGCTGACCGAAACCCTGTCCGACGACATCAAGGAAACGCGTCTCTCGACGCGCCTGACCACGTCGGCTGCCTGCATCGTCGGCGACGCGTTCAGCATGTCTCCGACGCTCGAGAAGATGTACAAGGCTTCGGGTCAGCCTGTTCCACACAGCAAGCGCATTCTCGAGCTCAACCCGGAGCATCCGCTTGTCTCGGGTCTGCGGGAGGCGCAGGCCGCCAATGACAATGCAGAGAACCTGACGGAGACGGCTCAGTTGCTCTACGGCATGGCGTTGCTTGCCGAGGGCGGCGAGCTGAGCGATCCGGCGCACTTCACGCGCCTGCTGGCCGATCGTTTGGCCCGCACAGTCTGATCTCGTCTAGCTCGCTCGAACTCCCGGCACTCACCTTCATCGGTGGGTGCCGGGAGTTTTTTCTTGATCGTTTTCTAATGAGGACCGTTTCTGTCCGCAATAACTTCTAACGTAGTTCTCACAGGGCACGAACCCACGAGCGAAGGAAAACATCATGAACGCACCGATCACCACCGTCACCGGCGAGCGCGCGGATCTCCTCCAGAGCCTGCGTCGGCATCGTGAATTCCTTCTCTTCACCGTCAAGGACCTCACCGACGAGCAGGCCGCTTCGAGGCCGACCGTGAGTGAACTGTGCCTCGGCGGATTGATCAAGCATGTGGGTCAGGCGGAAAAGGGATGGGTCGACTTCATTCTGGAAGGGCCGGCCGGACTTGGTGGGGACTTCGACCCGACCCAGTGGTCGGAAGAGATGCAACAGGAACGGGCGAACGAATTCGCCATGGTCGAGGGTGAAACCTTGGCAGGCATCGTTTCCGAGTACGAGGGGATCGCGGCCAGGACCGACGAGTTGGTGGCCTCGCTGGACAGCCTCGACATCTCGCATCCACTGCCGTCGGCGCCGTGGTTCGAAGCGGGAGCTCGCTGGTCAGCGCGGCGCGCATTGCTGCACATCATCGCCGAGACGGCCCAGCATGCGGGCCACGCGGACATGCTTCGCGAAGCCATCGACGGTTCCAAGACGATGGGTTGATGGATGGATTGATCCACCGGGATGTTTACACATCACACAAATATGTAACACTAGTGTCTATGAGCACCGAAAAGTCTGCCTTGCAACCGCCGATGCAGTGGGACGCCTGGGGCGATCCGGCCAAGAAGCGTGAACTGTCGGACGCAGTCACATCATTGTTGACCGGATTTCTCGGTGTCTCCGCACCGACTCGATCGCGTCTCGCCATCGAAGACGTCCAGGTGGCTCCGTCCGCTATGGCCCAGTCGCATGTCGAAGCGCTGTCCGGGCTGGTCGGGGCCGAGTACGTCAGTACCAAGGATTCCGATCGAATCCTTCGGGCCGGTGGCAAGAGCACCCCGGATCTGCTTCGCCGTCGTAGCGTCGAGCCGCAGGACGCACCGGACGCAGTCGTCACTCCAGGGACAGACGCAGAGGTCGAGCAGGTTCTCCGATACTGCTCTGCCAACCGGATCGCAGTGGTCCCGTTCGGTGGTGGCACCAGCGTAGTCGGCGGGCTCGATCCCATTCGTGACGGGTTCGACGCAGTTCTTTCTCTCGATCTGCGCAGGTTCGATCAGCTTGTCGGGTTGGACGAGGAATCGGGCATTGCGACGTTCGGCGGCGGAACTACCGGCCCACGGGCCGAGGAGCTTCTGCGTGAGCACGGTTTCTCGGTCGGGCACTTCCCGCAGAGCTTCCTGTTCGCCACTCTGGGCGGGTTTGCCGCCACCCGGTCTTCGGGGCAGGCGTCGGCTGGATACGGGCGCTTCGAGGACATGGTTCAGGGCCTCACCGTTGTCACCCCGAGTGGAGTGATCGAGACCGGGCGTGCGCCGGCATCCGCTGCAGGCCCCGATCTGGGTGAGCTTTTTGTCGGCTCCGAGGGCACCTTCGGCGTCATCACGCACGTGCGTGTGCGGGTTCACCGTCTGCCCGAGACCACCGTGCGCGAAGGGTGGAGCTTCCCCGACTTCGCCACCGGCGCAGCTGCATTGCGTGAGCTTGTCCAGGAAGGATCGGCTCCGACCGTGCTGCGGTTGTCCGACGAGGCCGAGAGTGGCGTGAATTTGGCGACCACCGACAAGATCGGCGAGAACGCCTTCACCGGTGGTTGCCTCGGCATCACCACCTACGAGGGCACCGCTTCGCACACCGCTGAACGGATGGCGGAGGCCCGCGCAATTCTCACCGCTCACGGCGGCACGTCGCTCGGTGAGGAGCCCGGAAACAGCTGGGAACACGGGCGATTCGATGCGCCGTATCTGCGTGACGCTCTGCTCGACGTCGGCGCACTGTGCGAAACCCTCGAGACGGCAACCACCTGGGGTAACCTCGCGAACCTGCGCTCCTCGGTCACCGAGGCGCTGACCAAGGCTCTCGTCGAGCAGGGGACTCAGCCGCTCGTGATGTGCCACATTTCGCACACCTACAAGACCGGTGCTTCGCTGTACTTCACCGTAGTCAGCGCGCAGACCGAGGATCCGATCGCTCAGTGGCACAAGGCGAAAACTGCCGCTGGCGATGCGATCATCGCCGCCGGTGGCACGATCACCCATCACCACGCTGTGGGCGCCGATCACCGCCCATGGATGAAGGACGAGATCGGTGAATTGGGCGCGAACATCCTTCGCGCAGTGAAGAATGCAGTGGACCCTGCCGGCATCCTCAATCCTGGAAAGCTGATTCCGTGACCGAAACCCGCAGTCAGATCGAGAAGGTTACCGTCCTGATCAATCCGATGGCGGGACATGGTCACGCGCCTGCGGCAGGACGCAAAGGTGTTGCGCGACTGCGCGCTCGGGGAGTTGCCGTCACCGAGATCATCGGAACCGACGCCGACGACGCCAAGAAGTTGGCGCGTCGTGCGATCGAGGACGGTACCGACGCACTCGTGGTTGTCGGCGGCGACGGTGCCATCAGTATCGGACTGCAGGCCGCCGCGTTGACCGAGACGCCCATCGGGCTCATTCCGGCAGGCACCGGCAACGATCACGCCCGTGAGTTCGGTATTCCCACAGTCGATCCCGAAGCAGCAGCCGATGTCATCGCAGACGGTGTCGTGCAGCAGTCAGATCTGGCGAAGATCACGCTGGCCGACGGTTCCGTCGTCTGGTCGGGAACCATCATCGCCAGCGGCTTCGACTCGCTGGTCAGTGAGCGGGCCAATCGGATGTCCTGGCCCAAGGGGCCGATGCGCTACAACCTGGCGATGCTCGCCGAGTTGGCGAAGATGAAGCCGCTGCCGTACCGGATCGAACTCGACGACGAGGTCATCACGGTGGACGCGACGCTGGTCGCTGTTGGCAACGGGCGCTCGTACGGTGGCGGCATGCTCATCACGCCAGGAGCGTCGAAGTCGGACGGGTTGCTGGATCTGACCGTCGTCGGGCACGGTTCGAGGTTGCGTCTGGTGCGCCTGTTTCCGCGGGTGTACAAGGGAACTCACGTCTCGCTCGACGCCGTGCAAACGTACCGATCCAAGAAGGTCCGGCTGGTCTCCGAAGGCATCATCGCTTACGCGGACGGTGATCGGGTGGGACCGTTGCCCATCACGATCGAGGCAGTTCCCACGGCGCTCAACATCTTGACGCACACTCGGATCTGAGTCGGTTCTGCCGGGCACTAGGTAGCGGTGGTGTCAGACTTCTCGGATGAACGAATCGACGAAGTCGGCGCACCGCCGCACTGCGTGGACGTCGGAGAAATGGCAGCTAGCCACCGACATCCCGTTGACCGCTGCGGCCTGCCTTTTCTTGGTGGCGTACGCGTACCAAGTGCTGGCGCAACCGACGGGCCTTCCACATCGTCTGACCGAATGGACGATGTGGGCTGCGTGGGTCGTTTTTGCCGTCGACTACGCAGTTCGCCTGTGGTTGGCACCTGCCCGCGGTCGCTGGTTCGTCAGGCATCTCTTGGACTTGGCGATGGTGGTGTTGCCCATGCTGCGTCCGCTGCGCCTACTTCGGTTGGTCACACTGCTTGCGATAGTTCACCGCTCGAGCGGGCGAAGCTTGCGTGGACGGGTGGTTATTTACGCCACTGGTGCCACGGCCTTGCTGATCGGTGTCGCGGCGCTGGCCATGCTCGATGCCGAGCGTCACGCGCAGGGCGCTGCCATCACGTCGTACGGAACGGCATTGTGGTGGGCGATGGAGACGGTCACGACCGTCGGTTACGGAGACATGGCGCCCGTTACCACGACCGGGCGCATGATCGCCGGAGCATTGATGATCGGCGGAATTGCGTTGCTGGGCATCGTGACTGCCACACTCGCTTCCTGGTTGGTCGAGCGAGTGGCGGAACAGGACGAGGCATCCCAGGCCGCGACGCGTAAGCAGGTGGCGGACCTGTCCGAGGAAGTCCGAGCCTTGGCCACCCGCAAGCACCGAGTCGATCTCGCGTCCGTCGATACCGATTCGCTGCGTCGCGAACTGGCGTCGAGGGGAGTCGTGGCGCAGCATGCACCTTCGGGCTATTGACCCGCAGTACAGCAAACAATAGAACGATGGTCTGATAATCTTGCGTGATGGTGGCGACCCACGGATTTCAGCGCGCGCGCAGGCCTGAGCAGATCGAAGCGCGTCGGTGCGCGATTCTCGATGCGGCCCGCGCGATGCTCGGGTCCAAGCCAGTCGCAGACATCAGTCTGCGTGAGCTCAGTGAGAGCGTCGGCCTCGCGAAGTCGAACGTGCTTCGCTACTTCGACAGTCGCGAAGCCATCTTTCTCGAAGTGCTCGACGAGAACTGGGTTGCGTGGCTGGACGGGTTGTCCGAGTCGTTGACTCCGGCCGGTGACGAGTCACCGTTCGCCACTGAAATCCATGTGGCATCGACGGTTGCGGAATCGCTTGTCGCACAGCGTTTACTGTGTGAGTTGATGAGCGTCATGGCAGGTGTCCTCGAAAGAAACATCTCCGTCGACTTCGCCCGTGACTTCAAGAAGCGGGCAACGGTCAACTCGGGAAGGTTTGCGTCGCTGATTCATTCGCAATTGCCTCACCTCTCGGAGGGCGACGCGGCTCAATTCGCCAAGGTAACCCTGGTGATTGTTGCAGGCTTGTGGCCGACTGCCGAGCCTGCCGAATCCATGGTCGTCGTACTGAACGAGATGCAGGCGCCCCCTGCTGCCGACATGTTCGCAACCGGCCTACGTGAAGGTCTGATCAATCAGCTCGTCGGGCTGTCGGCGCGAGCGGCAACCCGAACGAGCTGAGCCCGTTCAGGCGCTGTGCAGCGTCAGGACGGTGATCTCGCTCGGTGCGAACACGCGGAATGGTGGACCCCAGAACCCGGTTCCGCGGCTTGTGTACAACTGCGTGCGGTCGCCGTGACGGGTGAGCCCGTGCACCGAAGGTTGATCGAGTTTGACCAGAAGGTTGAACGGCCAGATCTGTCCGCCGTGGGTATGACCGGCGAGCTGCAGATCCACTCCCGCGGAAGCGGACTGAGTTACCTGCTTCGGTTGATGGGCGAGCATCAGGATCGGCAAATCGGGGTCGGTGCCGGCAAGGGCCATATCGAAGTTCGCGCCGTGACCGTCGAGCTTCGATCCCAGAGCGGTGGCGTCGTCGACTCCGGCGATGACCAGGTTGTCGCCGCCCTTGGTGACGACGAGGTGCCGGTTGTGCAGGGCATCCCAGCCGATCGAGGTCATGTAGTCGAGCCACTCCTGAGCCTCGTGGAAGTACTCGTGATTCCCGGTGACGTAGACACGAGCGAGTCTGGCTTCCACCGACGCGAGTGGGGTGGCTTGGCCGAGGCGCTGCTCCACTGTTCCGTCGGCAATGTCACCGACGTGGGCCACGATGTCGGCGTCGAGTTCGTTGACTGCCGCGATCACGCGCTCGGACCACTTCTCGCGATTGATCGGGCCGAAATGGGTGTCGGTAATTGCGACTACCCGAAGCTTGTCCATTCCCGCTCCGAGGCGAGGGATGGTGACGTCGACGTGCTTGATCCGTGGCAGTCTCATGGCTTCCCGATAGCCCCAGATCAGCAGAACGGCCGAGGTGATCAGTGCCGCAACGGCGACGATTCTCGATCGAAGCGGATCATCCACGCCGCCGACGAGCAGTCCGAGCCTCAGAACTTCGCCGAGCAGGGTCCACACGAACACGACCCAGATGATTCCGAGGAGGGCGTCGCCGATCAGGCGAACTGGATCGCGGTCGGTGTGTCCGTGGCTGAGCACCAAACTGGCAGGCAGGGCGATCAAGAGGGTGGCAAACAGAACGGTGCCGAAAACTGCCACCGCCGTCGGCCAGTCCGGCCGGATGAACAAGCTCCACCACGGGTACACGAACAACAGGGCCAAGATCGACGCGACAATCGCGGATATGGCAACGATCCGCAACGGTCTGCGGCGCGGAACTCGAGCGACGTCGGTCGCCTGGGGTGTAGTCACCCCGTCCAGAGTAAAGGTCCACTGGTCTATTAACAAGGGGACGGTGGTCCGCTATCGGGATGTCGGTGTTCTCGGATAGGTTTCCGAACGTTGAAACTCGGCCAGTGATCAGGTGGGTGGCGCATGGAGAAGTACGACGTCAAGAAGGCATACAAGGATCTCTACTCGCCTGGGCGCCGCGATTTTGCCCTCGTGACCGTTCCCCGCTTCGGCTACTTCGCCGTCGACGGTCACGGTGATCCCAACACTGCCACCGAGTACTCCGAGGCGCTCGAAGCGCTGTATTCGGTGTCCTACGCGACCAAATTCGCGAGCAAGAAGGAACTGGATCGCGACTTCGTCGTGGGCCCGCTGGAAGGGTTGTGGCGGGCAGATGACCCCGAGGTGTTCGTGACGCGGGACAAGTCGTCGTGGGATTGGACGATGATGATCTCGCAACCGGAGTGGATCACGGAGACGGAACTGTCTGCGTCGATTGACGCAGTCCGGGCCAAGGCAGTGCGGGCCAAGAAGGAGATTGCCGCTCTCGACAAGGTCAGGTTTCTCGAGTTGGAGGAAGGTCTGTCCGTCCAGATTCTTCACGTCGGCTCGTACGACGACGAAGCTCCCACCCTGGACCGGCTGCACAACACGTTCATCCCGTCGAACGGCCTGAGCTTCAACGGCGATCATCACGAGATCTACCTCAGCGACGCTCGCCGTACACCGCCCGAGAAGCTGAAGACGGTTCTGCGTCAGCCTGTTTCGAGATAGCGATTACGGCTCGAGGCCGCGCAACTTCTCGAGGTCGCGTCGCTCGCGTTTGGTCGGTCTGCCGGCGCCACGATCACGTCGCGGAATGGACGCGATCAGTTCGGGCGGTGGTGGGGGTGGTGAATTATCCTGCAGGCAATCGGCGGCCAGCACCGCGCTGACTCGCTTCGTGATCGGCTTGACCACGACGACAATGCGTTCGATGCCGGATACACGCACCCGCACCTCGTCGCCGGCTTTCACCTGCTGAGCCGCCTTTGCCGACGTTCCATTGACCCGAACGTGTCCCGATCGGCAGGCCGTCGCCGCCTGCGAGCGTGTCTTGAACAGCCGAACCGCCCACGTCCAGCTGTCCACACGAACACTGATCGCGTCGGAAGGGAGATGAGCTGGCACGCACTCCAGCCTACCGACGAGTGCTCACAGACCCTGCGCGCGGATGCCCGAGTAGGCGCGCGGCGCGTACCGCAGTCGTAACGGCAGCAGATGCCAGAATCGATCTGTCAATGTCAGGAAGCGGGCGAACCAGAAGTACATTCGTTCGTCGCGCGGCGTCCATTCCCATCCGAGAGTTTCGCGCGCCTTCTCCGGCATCAGTGCCTTGCCGATCCAGTTCGCCACGGCCATCGTGGGGCGAGAGCTAAGACGCCACAGCCACGTCGGAACCTTCGGAGCCGGTGCGATGTCGTGCTCGGCGATGCGCGTCGACCATTTTGTGGTGTGGGTGTTGATCAGGTGGTTGTCGAGCATGTCTTCCCAATACGTGCGAAAACTCGCGTAGTCGTCGAAAGCCGGTCGATCGGTGAGTCCGTAACAGCGCCACCAGGTTACGGCCTCACGGACAAGTTGGTCCTTCTGCTCCTGCGTGAACTTCTTGTACGCGAATCGCTCGTTGAAATCGAGAATCACCTCGAAGAACGTGACGTGTGTCCACCAGAAAGTGTCAGGAGTGAGGGCGTGGTAGCGCCCGCCGGTTTCGTCGATTCCTTTGAGATCGGTGTGGAAGTTGCGAACGAGCGTGCCTGTGCCCTCTTCGGTCCGGTCGTACACGACGCCGTAGATGGGCGGCAGTGAGCGGAACAGGCGGTCGAGCGGGTTGTCGAAAAAATTCGAATGATCCTGCAGCGCTCCACTTACCGCGGGATGCATGTTCTGCAGCGTGCCTGCGCGTCCGAGATACAGCAGACCGCGAACGTCGCCGAAGTGTGTCCACGTCAGGGAACCGGGGCCGATCGGATCTGCTCGCAGGGCCCGGGGCGCTGGCAGTTCCCGGGGCTTCGGCCGACGAGTACCTGTGTCCGCATCGCTGCTCATCTGGGTGACCCCTCCGCCTGCGCATCATGTGACAACGGGTGTTGTCACATGACGACTTTTGCTGCGCCACGCGAATTTGTCAATGGATTCGACAAGATCTGTCCCAAAAACAGCTCCGGCCCCTCACCTGCAACAGGTGAGGGGCCGGAAGGGTGAAGCGGTCGGACTCAGGCGTATTCGTAGAAGCCGCGACCGGTCTTCTTGCCGAGACGACCGGCGTCGACCATGCGGCGAAGCAGCGCCGGCGGAGCGTAGTGCGGTTCTGCGAATTCCGCGTACAGGGACTCTGCTGCTGCGAGGGCAATGTCGAGACCGACGGTGTCGAGCAGCGTCAGCGGGCCCATCGGGTAGCCGCAGCCGCCCTTCATGGCCTCGTCGATGTCTTCTGCTGTGGCGTAGCCGGATTCGAGCATCCGGACAGCCTGGCACAGGTACGGGATGAGCAGAGCGTTGACGATGAAGCCCGAACGGTCGCCCGCGCGAACCGTCTTCTTGCGCAAGGTGTTCTTGGCGTAGTCGGTGACGGCGAGAACGGTCTCTTCGGACGTCGTCAGGCTGACCACGATCTCCACGAGCGGCATGACCGGCACGGGGTTGAAGAAGTGAACGCCGACAACCTGGCCGGGGCGCGAGGTGGCCTTGGCGATCTTGATGACGGGGATCGACGAGGTGTTGGTCGCCAGAATGCCTGCAGGCTTGACGATCTTGTCGAGCTTGCCGAAGATCTCGTACTTGAGAGCTTCGATCTCGGGAGCAGCTTCGATCACCAGATCGCGATCGGCGAACTCTTCCATGTCCAAGGTGACGCGGACGCGTGCGATCGCGGCGTCGGCTTCTTCCTGGGTGATCTTGCCCTTGGCGACGCCGCGGTTGATCGACTTGGCGATCCGTTCGCGAGCAGCGGCGGCAAATTCTTCTTTGGTTTCGAGCACCAGTACCGAGCTACCGGCTTTTGCACAAACTTCGGCAATGCCGGCACCCATGGTGCCGCCGCCGATTACGCCTACGAGTTCCACGATTCTCCTCAAAAATTAGGGGCAAGCCCCTGTGCGCCGTTCCGGTAGTCAGAACTACCAGAAAGGCGCACAGGGGCGCGAAGTGCCTTACTTCAACAGCGCACGCGACATCACGACGCGCTGAATCTGGTTGGTGCCTTCGTAGATCTGCGTGATCTTGGCGTCGCGCATCATGCGCTCGACCGGGAAGTCGGTGGTGTAGCCGGCGCCACCGAACAGCTGCACGGCGTCGGTGGTGACCTCCATGGCAACGTCCGAAGCGAAGCACTTCGCCGCAGCGGAGATGAAGCCGAGGTTCTTCTCGCCGCGCTCGGCGCGTGCTGCGGAGGTGTAAACCATCAGACGTGCGGCTTCGACCTTCATCGCCATGTCCGCGAGCATGAACTGAACAGCCTGGAAGTCGCTGATGGACTTGCCGAACTGCTTGCGATCCTTGGTGTATGCCAGCGCCGCGTCGAGTGCGCCCTGGGCCAGGCCGACAGCCTGAGCACCGATGGTGGGACGCGTGTGGTCGAGGGTCTCGAGTGCCGTCTTGAAGCCGGTGCCCGGTTCGCCGATGATGCGGTCGCCGGGGATGCGGCAGTTCTCGAAGTACAGCTCAGCGGTGGGGGAGCCCTTGATGCCGAGCTTCTTTTCCTTCGGTCCGACGACAAAGCCCTCGTCGTCCTTGTGGACCATGAAAGAGGAGATGCCGTTTGCGCCCTTGTCGGGATCGGTGACAGCCATGACGGTGTACCAGGTGGACTTGCCGCCGTTGGTGATCCAGCACTTGGAGCCGTTGAGGATCCAGTCGTCGCCGTCAGCCTTTGCGCGGGTACGCATCGAAGCGGCGTCGGATCCGGCTTCACGCTCGGACAGTGCGTACGACGCCATTCCGCCGTTGACGAGGTCCGGGAGCACCTTGGACTTGAGCTCTTCGGAACCCTTGAGGATCAGGCCCATGGTGCCGAGCTTGTTCACAGCGGGGATCAGCGAGGAGGAGCCACAGACGCGGGCGACTTCCTCGATGACGATGCAGGTGGCGACGGAATCGGCGCCCTGGCCGTCGTAAGCCTCGGGAACGTGGATGGCGTTGAAGCCGGACGCGTTGAGAGCGGTGAGCGCTTCCTCGGGGAAACGTGCGTTCTCGTCGACGTCCTTGGCGTACGGCGCGATTTCCTTCTCGGAGAGTCCGCGGATAGCAGCCCGCAGTTCGTCGTGCTCTTCGTTCAGTGCGAAGAGATTGAAATCCGGGTTTCCTGCCATGGGAACGCTCCTTGGTGAAGGTGGCTTGAAGGCGGTCGGTGCGGCTCCGGCGTTACCAGCGAGATTCGCGGACAGACCGGTGCCCATGACCCCAGTCAAACACGGCACTGAGTGCCAGGTCAAGGGATGGGTGTGTGAAGTTTCGGTGCACGAGCAGTGTCAGCCGAGTTGTTCGTGGATTTTTCTGCTGATCTCATCAGCGGACGTGCCCGGGGGAAAGGCTACTACCAGCACGGACTTCGATTCTGGCGTGCTGGTCTTGGACCCGGGTGCCACGCCGTATGTCCGCCGAACGTCGAGCAATGCCTGACTTAGTGCATCAGCTGTGGCGTCCTCGTCGCCTTTGATCATGCTTCGCAAGAGGTAGTTGTGGCACGCGGTGACAGCTGCGGCAAAACCGACAACCTCGAGGACAGGCTCGCGGGGCACAGCGCTGCGCAGGTAGTCGACGAAGAGGCGCTCGTAGCGGAATCCGGTGACGAGTTCGCGGTCGCGAAGAGCCGGAACATGCTGTACGACGCGGTATCGCCGCATCGACAGGTCTCGGTTCCTGCGGAAGAAATCGAAGACCAGTCCCGCGGCCTCGCACACGGACGCCCAGGGGTCGGCGGAATCGGACGCGAGGAACTCTGCGACGTGTTCGAGGAGGGACTCGTGATCGGCGAAGATCACGTCTTCCTTGGAGCGGAACTGCCGGAAGAACGTCCGACGCGACACACCGGCGGCAGCGGCGATCTGCTCGACGGTGGTGGCTTCGTACCCGTTCTCCGAGAACAACCGGATCGCTTGAGACGCGACGTGTACCCGAAACTGTGCGGGGTCAGTTCCGGGTACATCGGAGCGCTCGGTCATGGATGCAAGTATCCAGGTTTCGTCGGCGTCAGTTGTCGGCGCGTAGCTGGAACTTGAGAACCTTGCCGGTGGGGGTGCGAGGAAGGTCGAGCGGGAAGACGATGTCGCGGGGAACCTTGTACCCGGCCAGCAAAGTGCGGGTGTGCTCGACGATGTCTTCGGCGGATGCCTGTAATCCCTTGCCCAGCACCACGAATGCCTTCGGGCGCTCGCCCCACTTCTCGTCCGGAACGCCGACGACTGCCACGTCGATCACCGCGGGGTGACTCATGATCGCCTGCTCGACCTCGACGGTGGAGATGTTCTCGCCGCCTGAGATGATGATGTCCTTCGCGCGGTCCTTGAGCTGGATGTATCCGTCGGGATGCATGACGCCGAGGTCGCCGGAATGGAACCAACCACCGGCAAATGCTTCGGCTGTCGCGGCCTCGTCGCGGTAGTACCCGAGCATCACGTTGTTGCCGCGGAGCACGATCTCACCCATGGTCTGGCCGTCGGCGGGGACGTCGTTCATCTCGGCATCGACAACGCGAGCATTTTCGGCCTGCACCATGCCGACTCCCTGACGCGAGAGAAGTGCGGCGCGCTCGGACTGCGGCTTGTCGTCCCAGGCTTCCTGGTATTCGCAGATCGTGTAGGGGCCGTACACCTCGGTGAGGCCGTAGACGTGAACCACGGTGACACCGATGTCTTCGAGTTTTCCGATGATCGTCGGTGACGGGGGAGCGCCGGCGGTGGTGATGCGCAAGGCGTCGACCTTGTGGGCCTGGTCTGCGTCGGCGATGGTGGAGCAGACGGTAGGAGCGCCGCACAGATGTGTCACGCCCAGATTGTCGATGGCGTCCCAGATCGCATCGGCGCGGACCGCGCGCAGGCAGATATGTGTGCCCGCGGCCTGAGTGACGGCCCACGGCGTGCACCACCCGTTGCAGTGGAACATCGGCAGTGTCCACAGATACTTCGTCGCTCCGTCGAAGCCGTTGTGGAATGTCTCGCCGAGCGAGTTCAGGTACGCCCCGCGGTGGGAGTACATGACGCCCTTGGGTTTTCCGGTGGTACCCGAGGTGTAGTTGATGGCGATGCACTGCTGCTCGTCGTCGACGCCCCAGTGCAGTGGCTGATCGGAGAGAGCTTCGCCTTCGGCAATCAGATCGGCGTACTGCCCGGTGACGATTCCGGTGGGAACGTCCGGATAGGGGACGGTGGAGTCCGGGATCTCGACGATCTCACGCAGGCTCCCCACGTTTGCCTTGGACGAGGTGACCGAACCGACGAATTCGGAGTCCACGAACAGGATCGTGGTTCCCGAGTGATCGAGAATGTATTCGAGTTCGGGACCGGCGAGGCGTGAGTTCAGGGCGATCAGGACCCCGCCGGCGAGGGGGACGGCAAAATGCGCGAACAGCATCTCGGGTACGTTCGGCGCCAGGTATGCAACGCGGTCACCGGGCTGAATGCGTTCACGCAGGACGCGGGCCAGAGCCGCGACCTCGTCACCGAACTCTCGGTACGAGTAGGTCCGGTCGCCGTGAACGACGGCGGTGCGCTCGGGGAACACCGCGGCGCTGCGCTCGAGAAAGCGCAGCGGACTGAGCGGGGTGTTGTTGGCTGCAACAGCTGTCGGGACAGACACGGTTCCTCCGAAGGCGACGTGGCACGGTTGGTGTCACGATAAGTGTGATCGGCACTACAAATGGCCTGGATGCACGCTATTGCCCAGCCAAAGGTGCCGCTACCCTCTGAATTGGGTACGTGGAGGTGAGAGTGAGCAGGGTACTGAGACCGAGCGACGACGACGCGTTGCGCGCCGAACTGCGTCGGCTGCACCCCAAAACCGAGTTGCCGGTTCTGTTCGGCGGCTGCGTCAGCGACCGGTCGCTGACCATCACCGGTCACGTCGGCACGCGCAGCAACATCCTGCGAAACCTCCGGATCGACGCCGAATGCGGACTCGGCGGTCGGGCGATCGCAGAACAACGACCGGGCGCGGTCCAGGACTACGCGAACTCGTCGCACATCACTCACGACTACGACTATGAAGTGGGTACCGAAGCGATTGAATCCTTGATGGCAGTCCCCATCGTCGTACGCGGGGTTACTCGCGGAGCGATCTACGGAGGACTGCGTGCCAACCTGCCGATCGGCGACGTGATCGCAGAGACGATGATGCGATCGTCGTACGCGTTGGCCCGAGAATTCGAGATTCGCGACGAAGTGGATCGTCGGGTGGCGATGCTCGATACCGCTGCGGTGGAACATGGTTCGAACCGCGATGCCCAGATATCCGAAGGGTTGACCGAGAGCGTCCTGGCGCTCGGCGAGATCGCGGCGAACCTCGAGGACATGGCTCTCAGCGCGCAGGTCCTCGCGGTCGAGGCAAAGTTGCGGTCGTTGGCGTCGCCGAAACCTTCCGCGAACACTCCAGTCGCGAACACCGTTGTCCTGTCGCCACGCGAGCGGGAGGTGATGGGGTACGTCGCTCTCGGACTGCGCAATGCCGAGATCGCCGAGAGGTTGTCCCTGAGCGTCGAAACGATCAAGACGTACATGAGGAATCTGATGGGAAAACTCGACGTCCGCAGTCGTCACGAAGCGGTCGTGGAAGCGCGGCGGCAAGGTTTGATTCTGTGAGGGCTTGATTCTCTGATCGGTCCCGCCAAGCGGAATTTCGGAACTGCGTCGCCACTCCGGTTGATATGACGGACCTCACTATCGGCAGAGTTCGACACGAGTGATGAGGGCATCGATGCAGGATTTGTTCGACAACAACGACATGACCGGCCTGGCCGAAGCGATCAAGAGCGGCGACGTCTCCGCCAAGGAAGTCCTCGAGTTCAGTCTGGACAGGCTCGACGAGCGCAACCCGGCAGTCAACGCGGTGATCAGTGAGCGCCGAGAGGAAGCGCGCAACGAGGTATCAGGCGGCCTGCCGGATGGCCCACTGCACGGCGTCCCGTTCGTGATCAAAGACCTCGGCATGGACGTCGCAGGATTGCCGAGCACCAATGGATCTCGATTGTTCGCCGACGCTGTGGCAGAAAAAGATTCGACGCTCGTCGAGCGCTACCGCCAGGCTGGTCTGGTTGTCATCGGCAAGACGAACACCCCGGAGTTCGGCAAGAACGCGAGTACCGAACCTGCGCTGTTCGGACCCACCCGTAACCCTTACGCCCTTGATCGTTCGCCCGGCGGATCTTCGGGTGGCACGGCTGTAGCTGTTGCCGTCGGGATCGTGCCAGGCGGGCATGCCAGCGACGGTGGTGGATCGATCCGTATTCCCGCATCGGCCTGCGGCCTGGTAGGCCTCAAGCCGAGCCGAGGACGTACTCCGACGGCACCGGCGCGCACGCTCTTCTCGTCGCCGATGAGTGTTCATCACGCGCTCACCCGAAGTGTCCGCGACACTGCGCTGCTTCTCGATCTGTCCGCCGGGCCGACAGTGGGCGATCCTTACGTGATCCTGGCGCCGAAGCGGCCGTACATCGAGGAAGTGGGTGCCGATCCCGGACGGTTGCGGATCGGTCTGAGTAACGCTCTTCCTGACGGCACACCGGTGGACCCGGAGTGCTCGGCCGTCGCGACCGGTGTTGCCGGCCTGCTCGAAGAACTCGGTCACGATGTCACCGAGAGTGCCCCGAACTTTCCGCTCGATGCGCTCACTGCCGGGCTGTCGGTGTTGATGGGCATTCCGATGACGATCGAGGTCGACGAACGACTCGACGCCCTGAACCGCGCGATCCGCGACGACGACCTCGAGCCGATGGCGCGGATGATCTACGACCGCGCGAAGTCCGAAAGTGCGACGAACGTCGTCAAGGCGTTGCAGGAACTCGAGCGGGCCGCCCAGGTGATCGGTGCGTTCTTCGTCGATCACGACCTGTTGCTGACTCCGACGATGGCTCGGCCGGCAGCTCCGCTCGGTCTGCTCGATACGGCGAATCCTATGTCGATCTGGGAGCATTCGGCCGGGTACAGCGGCTTGACCAGTCCGTTCAACAGTTCAGGTCAGCCGGCGATTTCCTTGCCGATGGGTCATGACTCGGCCGGCGTTCCGATCGGCGTGCAGTTGGTCGGCGCGTTCGGCCGTGAAGATCTGCTGATTCAGGTTGCGTCGCAGCTCGAAACAGCCCGTCCGTGGTCCATTGCGCCGGTGTGGCCGCCGGTCCCGGCGTAGCGCGCGGTCGTCCGAGCCGGGGAGGACGTCAGGCGATGATGCGAATCGGCCACTGGCCGTTCACATCTGCCACGTCCCTCCCTTGGCTGAGAAGGTACTCGGCGAAATCGCGTTGCCGCTCGGCGTGCCAATCGGCTTGATCGACCATGAGATCGAGCCCCAGGATGTCGGGGAACCGCACGGCCAACTCGCGGGCCAACGCTGCCGCAGCTTTGGCATCGGCCTCGGCTTCGTGCGCCGACTCCAATGAAATTCCGTAGTGCTCGCACACGGCCGCAAGCGTTCGCTTGCCCTTGCGGAACGTATCCATCGCCCGATCGATCACGTACGGATCGATCACCAACCCCGGAACGAATGCAGGCTTGCCGATGCGCAGACCCTCGGCATGCATGACCGTCAGATCATAGGAGGCATTGAACGCCACCACGGCGTGATCGCGCGCCCAGGAATTGTGCAGAGCCTCGCGAATCTCTTCGTAGCCCTCGGAATAATCCTGGCCGTGTTGCGCCGCGAACTCGGTGCTGATGCCGTGAACAGCCGAGGCGCCGGCGGGGATGTCGACGCCGGGATCGAGTAGCCACGTGCGTGTTTCGACACTCGAACCGTCGATCACCGCGACGCAGGCACTGACGATACGAGCGGTCGACGGATCCCGCCCCGTGGTCTCGAGGTCGAACGCGCAGATCGGGCGATCGGACCAGCTACTCATCGGGGGCCTTTCGGTGCAGAACGTCATGTCCGAATCACTATGCACCCCCCTACCGACACAAACGACGAACAGCCACCTCCGGGGTGAAGGTGGAGGTGGCTGCTGCGTAACTGTGTGACGGACCTACAGAATCTCGGTTCCGACCGTGAAGCGATCCATGACGTCTTCGCGCGGAGTCACACCGAAGCCCGGTCCCTGCGGCACGGCGATGTGGCCGTCCTCGATGACAAAAGGTTCGGTGATGTCTTCCTTGTAGAAGCGATCGGACGCCGAGATGTCGCCGGGCAGCGTGAATCCGTCCAGCGCCGCGAGGGCTGCGTTGGCGGCGCGGCCGATTCCGGTCTCGAGCATTCCGCCGCACCACACCGCAATACCGTGTGCCGAGGCGAGATCGTGGATGCGCTTGGCTTCCAGATATCCACCGACACGGCTCGGCTTGATGTTGATGACCGAAGCGGCACCGAGCGTGATGGCATCCGCCGCATCCTTGGCCGACTCGACCGACTCGTCGAGGCAGATCGGAGTCGAAAGGGACTGGGCGAGCTTGGCGTGCTGCACCAAATCGTCCTCGGCCAGCGGCTGTTCGATGAGGAGCAGTGCGAATTCGTCCAGGCGACGGAGCAACTGCGCGTCGACGAGGGTGTACGCGGCGTTCGCGTCGACCTGCAGAGGAACGTCGTAGCCGAACTCCTTGCGCACCGCAGCCACGGGAGCGATGTCCCAGCCCGGCTTGATCTTCAGCTTGATTCGCACGTAACCCTGCGACAGATAGTTGCCGACGGTCTCGAGCAGCTGAGGGATGCTGTCCTGGATGCCGATGGACACTCCCGAGGGAACTCGCGTGCGAGTGGCACCGAGGTACCGAGCGAAAGACTGTCCGCGAGCGCGCAATTCAGCATCGAGAATTGCCATTTCGATAGCCGACTTGGACATCTGGTGACCCACGATGTGGTGAAGTACGCTGCCGACCGTCTCGGCGGTGAGCGGTTGATCCGACTGCGACTTACGTAGCGTCGGAACAAGATACTCGCGAAGCATCGCCCGCGCACCAGCGGTGTATTCGGAGTTGTAGTACGGATCGCTGAGCGAGCCGCACTCGCCCCAGCCGACGGTCTCCACCGGACCGTTGGGGCCGTCGGTGGTGCCGCTCACTTTCAGGACGAGGGTGTTGCGCTCGAGCTGGGTGCTGAATGACGTGGTGAAGGGGGAGACGAGAGGGATGCGCAGTTCGCGCAATTCGACGGACTCAATGTGCATGGACTTGCTCTTCTCCGGTTGTCTCGCAGATTTTCGTGAACATGTAATAGCCGCTGGGGTCGAAGCCGGTCGATTGCCATTCCTTCGAGGCGATCAGTGGTTCGAGGTACTCGCGAAGCGCGTGTCGCCAGGCAAAGGCAGAGGCGCGGTCGACTGTTCTCAGATGCTCGATGTCTCTGGGTATTCCGACTGCGATATCGACGCAGTCGGGTGGGATCGGGAGCATTCGAGGCGTACCGTCTTCGGTGGGTTGAAGCACCTTGAATGTATCATTCACGGCCACAGTAGAACTCGGAGATCCATCGACGTCGAGGTCCCAACTGACGAGCATACGATCGCTGGCGTCGCCTGCGTTGATTCCGTCTGCCATCGACCCGTAGAAATCCGGGTTGTATTCGGCCGGTTCGGCTCCGAGACGTTGAATGTTGAAATAGGCATTTCGTGCGACCAGTGGATCGAAGGTCCACCGGATCGTCCTGACGCCGCGCTCGATGCACCAGTCTCGCTGATGATGCTTGAGGGCGCGGCCGATTCCCTTGCCTGCGTGTCCCGGTAGTACTCCGGCGATGTGTGAGTGCAGAACCTCGCCGAGAGGCTCGACGAAGAATCCGACGCAACCACCGATCATTTCGCCTTCGGAAAAGGCTCCCACCACGTAGTGACCACCGTGGTGAAGCGCAACCAACATCGCAGTGCCGAAATGAGCCGGTCCGGGACTGGTAGCCCAGATCTCGTCGAAAACGGCGGATAGATCGGCTATTTCGCGGGTATCGACCAGTTCTCGAAACTCAACCGCTTTGCTTTTCGACACGAGGGCCCCCTTCAGACGTGATCGAACGAATAAGGCCCGCAACCAACGCCGTCCTCGGAGCGATTGCGGACACGAGCGCATGCTCGGTCTCGGCGTGTGCACCGCCGCCGACGCCACCGAGGCCGTCGAGGGTGGGGATACCGATACCGGCAGTGAAGTTTCCGTCCGAGGCTCCGCCGACGGCGAGGCCGACGAGCGGAGTCAGATCATGCTCGAGCGCAACGCGTTCCGCCAACGCCAGTAACGGTGCGGACATCGTCGCTTCGAGAGGTGGACGGTTGACACCACCCGAGACCGTGACTACGGCTTCGGGGTGGATTGCCTGCAGGGCTCGGATATTCGCATCGACGCGCTCCTGCTCGGCGGCGCTGGTTGCGCGCACGTCCACGTCGACGAAGGCTTCTGCCGGAACGGTGTTGGTTGTGGTTCCGGCTGAAATGACAGTCGGGGTGACGGTGGTTGCCTGTGCCGGCGAGGACAAGTCGTTGATCGCGATCACGAGACGAGCCAGTTCTACTGCAGCGTTGATGCCTTTTTCCGGCTCCAGCCCGGCGTGGGCGGCGCGACCGGCAACATGGATCCGATACAGCGACACCCCCTTGCGGACAGTCTTCAGTTCGCCACCGTCACCGCCGGCCTCGAGAACCAGTACCGCGCCTGCCGCAAGTTCCTCGATGAGGGACCGCGACGTGGGTGAACCGATTTCTTCGTCACCGGTCACGAGGAGTGTGATTCCGTCGAGTGCATCGTCGCCGTGCAGCTCCCGGACGATAGCGAGGGCGTGGATTGCCTGAACGACACCAAGTTTCATGTCGAGTCCGCCCGGACCTCGGAGCGCTCCGTCGGTGACGGCTGCGGGCAGGCGTGTCAGGGTGCCGATCGGCCACACGGTGTCATGATGACCGAGCAGCATCAACCGCGTCGGTGAGCTGCCGAAACGGGTCACCAGATGGGTTCGGCCTTCCGTCACTATCGACTCCGGTGTCACGCCGAGTCGTTCGTGGACAAGATCTGACGTCCACTTCGCGCTGCGGGCAACAGCTTCGAGATCGTGTGACGGCGACTCGACTTCGATGAGCGCGATGGCGTCCTCGAGGATCTGAGGAAGTTGGCGCTCGGCCAGATCGCGGAGAATGGTCATCGGTTGTTCACTCGCGGATACGCGCGGCTTCCGACGTGTAGCAATTGTGTACTCCCGTTGTCGGAGAAAGTGATCCGGATCCAACCTGCTGATTGAGGGAGTCGGGTCCCGAACACTCCAGGGTGAACTTCGATCAGGCTGAGAGAGACGGACTCTGCGCTTTCGGCGGTGACCGAAGGGTCGATGTGATCGGTGCGGCGGGCGGTCAGGGAACCGCCGGTCCTTTCCAAGACGAAATCGGCTGCGGCATCGCGGTACAGGCCGCACAGCGCATCGAGTTCTTCAGGTGAGGACGTGACGCGGGTGTGGGGGTCACCAGGCGAGAATGCCGGTGTCACACTGACGCCGCCTATGGAACCGATTACTTCAGCCAGAAGATCGCCGGAGAGAGCGTCCATTGCTCCACCGTTGGCCATCAGGACCACGGCTAGACCGCACGACGGCACCACTCGCAAGAACGACTGCTGGCCGAGAGTTCCGCCATTGTGGCCATGAGCCAGTACACCGCCCCAATTGTGCAGCAGCCACGTGGTTCCCATGATGTCCGCTGACGACACGTCACCGATCTGGCGGCGCTCCTCGAGCATCGCCAGATGAGTGGAACGCCGAAGGAGAACCGGGTCCTCGCGCATCGAGTCCTGAGCGAACAGGAGTAGATCTTCGGCCGTGCTGTTGATGAGGCCGGCGGGGCCCATCGAGCGGGGGATGAGGAACTGTGGTGTCTGCTCGAGGTCGTCGGCACCGCCGACGTGCCCGACTGCAGCGCGGTGCAGTGCCGTCTCCTCAGGCAGGGTCGTGGTTTTGGTCAGGCCGAGCGGTTCGATGATCCGCTCGCGCAGAACCGCGTCCCAACTCTTACCTCGGAGAACCTCGATGATTCGTCCGGCGATCACGAAGCCGGTGTTGCAGTACGACCAATCGGTGCCGGGGGCGAAGAGCTGCACCGTTGATTTCAGTGCTGCGACGTATCGCTCGACGCAGTCGTCGCCGCGTCCGCCGTCGATGAAAACGTCACCGTCGATGCCACTGGTGTGAGTCAACAGGTGGCGAGTCGTGACCGTTTCGGTGGCTACCGCGTCGGCAACTGCGAAGTCCGGCAAGATGTTCCGGACAGGTGAGTCGAGATCCAGCAATCCTTCTTCGACGAGCTGCATGATCAGGGTGGCCGTCCAGACCTTGCTGATCGAACCCATCTGGAACAACGTGTCGGGCGTAGCCGCGACGCCGGTGCGGGTACTGACGACACCGGACGTGACCACGGTGCGGGAGAATCCGCTGCGGGTTGTGGTCAGAATTCCCAGTGAGGCGCCGGGCACCCCGTACTTCGCACTCAGGGTGTCGAGTCGGTACTGCCAGTAGTCGGGATCGACCGTGGTCAGTGCGGGCTTGGGGGAGAGGTGCCGTTCGATCCAGTCGACGAGACGAGTGCTGTACTCCAGTCGGTGGGACGGCCGACCCGTCAACACGAAGTCATGTGACGCGTCCGGGAAAACCACCAACTCGGTCGGGGTGCCGGCCAAACGCAGTCCACCGAACCACTGTTCGGCCTGGTTGACCGGGCAACGGACGTCGCTGCCGCCGTGAAGGATCAGCGTCGGTGTCGTCACCTGGGAAACTCGCCCCAGCGGCGAAAGTTCCCGTACCCGAGATGACTGCGGGTCGAATTCGACCGTCTGCAGCAAGATGCCCTCGTCCGAGGGGCCGGCCGTGTTCGCGATGTCGCAAACGAGACCACCGGCGACTGCGACGGCAAACCGATCGGTGACGGACGTCAGAGCGCACGTCATGAATCCGCCGTAGCTGTAGCCCGTGAGTACCAGTTGCTTGGGATCGGCCATCCCCTCGGCGACAAGGGTTTCGACCGGTTCGAGCAGGTCGGCACGATCCGCCTCACCCCAGCCGTCCCGCACACCGTCGAAGAAGTCGTTTCCGTAGCCGTCACTTCCGCGCGGATTGATCATCAAGACCGTGAATCCCAGCGCGACCAGTTCCGCGTGGTATGCGTGCATCACGGTGGGCGTTCCGGTCCAGGCATTGTGTGGTCCGCCGTGGACGTCCAGAACCAGCGGACCGGCGCCCGTGACGTTCGGGTCGCGCAGGATCCAACCCTGAACACGGGTGCCGTCGCTGATGTCGAACCAACGCTCGGAGGCGACTGGAAACGCGACGGAAGTTGTCAGTTCCGTGTTCAATTCGGTGACCGTTTCGACTGCACGAGTCTCGAGGTCGATGACGGCGACCTCGCCGAAGGATGTCGCCGTTGCCAGCGCGACGACGGCTCGCCCGGACGTCAGGGCAAGGCCTGAGACCACTGTCTGCTCGCCGGTGAGAAGTGGTGAGACGGAGCCTGATCCGAAATCGACCTTGTGCAGTTCGGTGGAGCCGTGGTTGCGGATGCAGAAGACGATGTCGCCGTCGGCGGTGAAACTCGGTGCGCCACCGGGATAACCGGTCCCGCCCGGCATGACGTTTCGGTCGAGTCCGGATGTCAGGCTGCGGTCTTCCGCTCGCTGGTCGCGGTGCAGGACAAGAAGTTCGTTGTTGTGAATGATCGGCGTGTGCCAACCGACGGCTACGACCGCGTCGCCGGCAGGTGTCCATGCAAGTGGTCCTGCGATGCCGCGTGCGTGCCCCAACATCCGCGGAGCGGAGGCGAGATCAGTCAGCGATACGGTCCAGGCGGAACTCGCCCGCGTCAGATCGGCGTCGCCGTCCATCGCCGCGGTGAAAGCCAGTTCGGTGCCGTCGGGACTGTACGCGGGATGCGAAGCGTCCCAATCGCCGTCCGTCAGCTGCCGTAGTGAGCCGGCGGCCAGATCGAACTCGAACAGGTGCGCCCGAACGCTGCCCCGGACACCGGATCCGTCGACCTTGTAGTTGAGGCGCTTCGCCACCAAGAGGCATGACGATCCGGCGCCCGTGCGGTCGACGGGGGCGCTGAAGGCGATCCGAGCGCCGTCGGGAGAGAACACCGGTGCCCCCACGCCGAGCGGGAGCTGCGCCGTGGTGGTCAGCTGTGTTGCCGGGCCCCCGGTGGCGTCGACCTTCCACAGTTGTGGTGTGCCCGAGGAATCTGGCCGAACGAAGACCAACAGCGTCGAAACGGGATGCCAGGCCGGCGAGGTGTCGGCAGGTCCCGCGGTGAGCTGTAGTTGCGGGGAAGCCAACCAGATCGAACGCTCGTTGGTATCCGCAGCCGGATTCGCTTCGGTACGTACGTATGCAATGCGTCCCGACGCCGATACGGCGATGCTGGTCGGTGTAACCACGGACGCGTAATCCTGGATTCTCGCCGAACGACGTTCTTCGGCACGGGCTACGGCAGCGGGGGAGTCGAGAGTGGTCGGCGTTGTCATTGGAACATCGGCTCCCCGAATGTCGGGATCGCGGACAACAGCTTTGCCGTGTACGGCTCCTTCGGCGAATCGATCACGTCGAGAACCGGCCCGTGCTCGACGATCTCGCCGCCGAGCATGACTGCGACGTGGTCACAGACGTAGCGGATCACCGCCAGGTTGTGACTGACGAACAGAACCGTCAGACCAAGCTGCTTCTGCAGATCCACCAACAGATTCAGAACCGCGCCCTGCACGGACACGTCCAGAGCGGAGGTGATTTCGTCGGCAAGCAGAACTGCCGGTGCGGCTGCCAAAGCCCGCGCGAGGGCAACGCGTTGGCGCTGACCACCCGACAACGACGATGGGTATTCGTGCGCCTTCTCCACCGGCAGTTGGACGGTGGTGAGGAGTCGAGCGACCTCGGCGGCGCGGTCGCCGCGGCTGCGCCGAGCTTTGTCACGACGCTCGGTGGACCGCAGCGCCTCGGCGAGTGACTGGCCGATGGTCATTCGCGGGTCGAGGCACGAGTACGGATCTTGGAAGACCATCTGGATCCGGTGGCGCAGACGAGCCGTCGCGCCGCGGGCGTGAGCGACGTCCACACCGTCGAGAAGGATCTGGCCGGAACTGGGCTCGGCCAGGCCGACAGTTGCTCGCGCCAGTGTCGACTTTCCGGAACCCGATTCACCGACGAGACCGACCACCGATCCGGAGGGGATGTCGAGATTGATGTTCTTGACGGCGTGGAATTTTTTCGAACCGCTACCGAGGTGGACGTTGACGTCACGGAATTCGAGTCTGCTCATCGGATCTCCTCTGCAACAGCCAACAGTTCTTCCAACTCGATGTCGGCGGTGCTCTCCTCGGCGTCGAGGCTCTCCACCTGCCAGGCTTCGTCGACGGTGGCAAGCGGCTTGTCGCGATCGGTGCTCATGGTGGGGACCGCGGCGATCAGCGCGCGGGTGTACGGATGCTTTGCACGGCCGGCAATCAGATCGTCGACTGCGATGTCTTCGACGATTTCGCCGGCAAACATGACGAGGACACGGGTGCACATGCCGGTGATGACGGCCATGTCGTGCGAGATGAGAAGGATTGCGGCGCCGGTTTCTTCGCGAACCTCGTGGAGCAGCCCGAGGACCTCACGCTGAACGGTCACGTCGAGCGCAGTGGTGGGTTCGTCCGCGATGATCAGAGCGGGCTTACCCATCAGACCCATGGCGATCATCGCGCGCTGACGCATACCGCCGGAGAACTCGTGGGGGTACTGCTTCGCACGCCTGGGCGCGTCGGGGATCTTGACGGCGTTCAGTCGCTCGACTGCCGCCTTCTTCGCGTCGGCCTTGCTCATACCTTCGTGGAGCCAACCTATCTCGGCGACCTGGTATCCGACCTTGAGAGACGGATTCATGGACGACATCGGATCCTGGAACACCATCGCCATACGTGTGCCGAGTTGGCGGGCAACCTTGCGCGAAGCCGCGTCGTCCGGCCGCTTGCCGTCCTTCATCAGCACGGTGCCGTCGAACTCGATGAGCCCGGCGTCGACCACGGTGGGGTGGTCGGTCAGCTGCGCGATTGCCATGCAACTCAGTGACTTTCCGGACCCGGATTCACCGACGATGCCCACGGTTTCGCCGCGGTGAACTGTAAAACTGATGTTGTCGACGGGGCGACGCCAGTCGTCACCCGCGGGGACTGCGACGGACATGTTGCGGACGGTCAGTACCGCGTCTTCGTCGGTGGGCGCCGAATCGGCCTGGGCAGTTTTCCGGTTGATCGGCTTCCACTTCGGCAGGCGACTGCTGATCGGGCTGCGAACTCCCGCGCCGCGAGCAATGGCCTCGCCGAGCAGCGTGAAGGTCAAGCCGGCGAGCACGACGGCGATGCCGGGGGCGAGTGCGGTGGCCGGGTTGACGAAGATCTTCGACAGACCTTCGTTGAGCATCCGGCCCCAGTCGAATGCAGGCGGCTGAATGCCCAAGCCGAGGAACGAGAGTCCGGCGAAGACCACGAGGCCGCTGCCGACAGCGATGCTGGCATTGACGATGAGTGGTTCACGGATATTGGGGAGAATGTGGCGGAACAGCAGCCCCGGCTTGGTAACCCCGAGGATGCGTGCTGCGTCGATGAAGTCGCGTCCGTTGACCGACGAAGCCAGTGCGTACGTCAACCTCGCGAACGGCGAGGCCAGGGCGAGACCGATGGCGATCACCGCGCTGCCAGCACCCTGTCCGAGAACGACCAACAGGAAGATCGCGAGGAGCAGTCCGGGGAATGCGATGGCGAAGTTGAGGAATGCCACGACCATTCGTCCGACCCAGCGGGGAGCGAGCGTCGGGAGCGTACCGAGTATCAGGCCAATTGTGACACCGAGTGCGACGGCTCCGAGAGCCATGAGCACCGACAGTCTCGCGGCGGTCATCGTGCGGGCGAAGACGTCACGCCCGCCGGCGTCGGTGCCGAAGATGTGCTCGGAACTCGGTCCCTGAGAGAGTGCCTTCGGGTTGGCTGCGACAGCGGCGTCACCCCAGATCATCGGTCCGAAGATGACGAGGGCGATCAGAGCGGTCAGGAAGGTGAGGGCCAGGATTCCCAATGGGGTGCGGAACGTTCCGACGATCCAGTGTCGTCGCGGGGGCGTCTTGGGGGCCGCAGTGGGGGCCGTAGGTGAGGTGCTCAACTCAGTTCTCCCGAATTGTGGATCGTGGGTCGATGAGAGCGAGCACCACGTCGACGATGAAATTGATGAGAAGGACGATGGCGCCGTAGATCACGACCAGTGTCTGGGCGAGCGGGTAGTCCTTCTCGGTGATGGACTTGACCAGCGCCATGCCCATGCCGGGCCAGGCGAAGATGCTCTCGATGAGCACGGTGCCGGCAATCAGACCACCCAGGAGGAGTCCGGCGAGCGTCAGCGTCGACGTCATGAGGTTGGGCATTGCATGACGGAAGTAGATTCGTGCCACGGGCATTCGCTTGGCGCGCGCCGTACGGATGTAGTCCATGTCCAACACGCCGAGCGCCTCTGCACGGACGATGCGCGACATCGAGGCGATGGCACCGATCGACATGGCCGCGACCGGGAGGATGTAGCTTTCCGGTCCACCTCGGCCGGCGACGGGCAGAACAGGGAACGTGACGGCAAAGAGGTAGACCAGCGCCGTACCGAACATGAACTCGGGGATCACGGCGATGGTGCCCGACGTTGCGGTGTAACCGATCTCGACTCCGCGTCGTCGACCGTTGCGGGTCAGTGCAGCGAAGATGAGGCCGATCGGAATGCCCACTAGCAGCACCGTGACGACTGTGAGTACAGCCAGTTCGAGTGTTGCCGGTAGGCGGGACGCGATCACCTCGAAGACCGGAGTCCTCAAGGTGATCGAGTCACCGGGATTCCCGCTCAGCAACCCGCCGACGAATCGGAAGTACTGCTGCCACAAGGGAAGGTCGTAACCGAGCTGAGACCTCGTTGTCTCGACCAGTTCGACCGGTGCGTTCATTCCCAGTGCCAACCGAACCGGGTCTCCCGGAATCAGTTGGAGCATCAGGAACGCCGCAGTCACCAGCGCCCAGAGTGAAATCACGAAGGTGCCGAAACGACGCAGAAGATATGCGGGCCAGCTGTCGGACTCGAGCCACTTTGCTCGAGCCTGAGGCGCCGCTTCTGGTTTCGCGGCTTCAATAGTTTGACTCATGGGCTGTCTTTCCGGAGGGCGGGATGCTGGGGCGGGAAGATATTTCAGAGTGGGCGGACGGCCTACTGGTAGAGACGCAGCGCAGAACCGTTGAGCGACTTGCCGAATGAGAGTCCGGCCTTGTTGAAGTACACGTTCATGACGGAGT
This sequence comes from Rhodococcus sp. C-2, assembly GCF_027854095.1. NCBI lineage: Bacteria > Bacillati > Actinomycetota > Actinomycetes > Mycobacteriales > Nocardiaceae > Rhodococcus > Rhodococcus sp. C-2. Next base: position 48,013 of record NZ_JAQGFI010000012.1, read on the forward strand.
CTGCGAAGGGCACGGCCGCGATCGTCTTAGTGAGCTCCGACTCGGCGTCGGCCCAGGCGTCACAAGCGTCACTACCGGTCAGACCGGAAGCCTTGGTGGCTGCTGCTTCGTAGGCGGGGTTGCTGACCGATCCGAAGTTCTTGCCTGCTGCGGGAACCGGCCCGGCAAAGTACGCAGTGAAGGTGCTGGGCAGCGAGGAGTTGACCTGGACCCAGGCGATGTCCCAGGCAGAGTTGTCCTTGCCGCTCAGAATGACGTCGATGATCTTGTTCGAGTCGCCCCCGGTCACCTCGACGTTTGCGCCGAGTTCGGACCACGCCGACTGAGCAAGTTCGGCCGCCGCGTTGCGCGGATCGTCGGTGCCGTCGTACACGAGGCGGAGATTGAGCGGCTTGCCATCCTTGCTTCGCTTGCCGTCAGCGCCGGCGGTCCAACCAGCGCCGTCCAGTGTTGCCTTGGCGGCAGTGAGGTCGAAGTCCGGAATGTTGCCTGCGACAGAGTCGTAAACGCAGGCGCGCGGTTCGACGGCGACGAGGCTGGTTGCCCGGACCCCGTGTCCGGCGGTGATGACCTGAGTGAGGTCGTCGAGATCGACCGCTTGGATCAGGGCCTTGCGCACTGCGGGATCGCTGGTGGGATTACTCGCGATCTGGTTGAAGTACATCTGGCCTGCCGGCAGAGGCCGACCGACGGAGTCCAGATTGGCTGCCGCGACGCGGTCCTTGTCCGGACCGGCGATCGGAGCTGCGTTGAGTTCACCCGAGAGCAGCTGATTTGCGGCGGTGCTCACGTTCGGCGACATGGCGGCGACGACCGTCTTGGGGACGCCCGGGGTGTCGGAGGTCGTGCCGTCGGGGCCCCAGTTGTAGCCCTCGCGACGCTGGAACGTGTAGTGGTCGTTGGCGGCAACTTCGGTGACTTCGAACATGCCGGTGCCGAGCGACTTCTTGTTCGACGCTGTCGGATCTTTCAATCCGGCCTCGCACAGGATCGGCAGGCGACCGACGTTGAGAAGAAGGAACGGGCTCGGCGCCGGAGTGGTCACCGTGACACTGCGCGTTGCCGGATCGGCAGTCGCAGTGGCGCCGGTCGGTACGGAGGACCCGCGCAACTGAGAACCGTTGTCCGGGTTGGCCACGAAGTTGATGTTGTCCGCGACGGTCTGCGGTGTCAGCGTCGATCCGTCGGTACAGGTCACCCCGTCACGGATGGTGAAGGACGCCGAGGTCGGGGTCTCCTCCCACTTCTCCGCCAACCACGGTCCGACTTCACTGGTATCGGGATCCTGGTAGATCAGGTAGTCGTACGCCAAACGCGACAACTCGGCGGTCGCCGAGGCGGCCGACATGATCGGGTTGAGTGCACCCGGATCGGCCTGCAGGGCGAAACGGAAGGTCCCGTCGGTGGCCGGTTCACCGCCACTGGCGCCCGAGGACGTGCCTCCCGAGCCACAAGCAGACAACACAAGCGTGAGCCCTGCGGCTGCCGCAAGTGTTGGATAGAAGCGGTGTTTCATGGTGCCTCCGTGATGGAGCAGGGGCCCGAGCGAAAAACGTGAGGGCGCGGTTGAGTGTTGACTGCTAAATCTTGGCGCATGACGTGACGCGCATCTCTGTCGATCCTCACGAAAATCGGGTCGATTTTCGTCCGCTCCCACGAAAACCGTCAGGATCAGTGAATACCTGTCCGTATACCGACAGCGACCGGCGAAACACGACGATTTCCCCGGTCGCTACCGGCGGTCTACTGGTACAGGCGCAGGGCCGAACCGATGAAATTGCGGCCGAATGCAAGACCCGCATTGTTGAAGTAGAGAGTCGTGATCTTGTCGGCAAAAGGTACCGCCGAGTTTGCTTTGATGATCTCGGACTCAGCGTCTGCCCAAGCGGCACAAGCGTCCTCGCCCGTCAGCCCGGAAGCCTTGGTGACGGCTGCGTCGTAGGCCGGGTTGGAGATCGACGCAAAGTTCATTCCCGCAGCGGGCACCGGACCGGAGAGGAAGGGGACCAGCATGCTGGGCAGCGCGACGTTGATCGGCTCCCACGCGACATCCCACGCCGTGTTGTCCTTGCCGCTGAGTGCGACATCGAGAATCTTGTTCGAGTCTCCACTGGTGAGTTCAACGGTGGCGCCCAGGTCGTTCCACGCGTTGACTGCGACGTCGGCGGCAGCATCGGTCGCGTCGCCGAACGTCTCGTAGACCATCCGAATTCGGAGCGGTGTGCCGTCCTTGCTGCGTTTACCGTCCGCGCCGACCTTCCAGCCCGCAGACTCGAGAGTTGCTGCGGCCGCACTGGTATCGAAGTCCGGTAGGTTTCCGGCGACAGAGTCGTAGATGCAGGCCCGCGGTTCGATGGACACCATCGTGGTCGATCGGGTTCCGCGGCCGGCGGTGAAGATCTCGGCGAGGTCGTCGAGATTGAGAGCCTGGACCAGCGCCTTGCGTACGGCAGGATCGCTCGTCGGATTGCCGGGACTGTGGTTGAAGAACATCTCGCCCGCTGGAGCAGGCTGCTTGACGGTATCCAAGTTCGCGGCGTTCATGCGGTCCTGATCGGGGCCGGAGACGGCAGCGGCATTCAGATCACCGGACAACACCTGGTTGGCCGCTGTGCTGTTGTTCGTGATGATGGATGCGACGACATTCTTGGGTACACCGGCAGTGTCGGAGGTAGTGCCGTCCGGTCCCCAGTTGTATCCGTCGCGCCGAACGTAGGAGTAATGATCGTTGGCGACTGCCTCGGTCATCTGGAACATGCCCGACCCGAAGGTCGTCTTGTTTGCCGCCGTCGGATCCTTCAACCCGGCCTCGCACATGATCGGTATTCGCGCCAGGTTGAGAAGCAGGAACGGAGAGGGTTCCGGAGTTGTGACCGTTACGGTCCGGGTCGCCGGGTCGGCGGTGGCAGTTGCAGTTGCCGGTGCGTACACCCCGCGGAGAGCGGATTTGTTTGCTGCGTTGGTGATGAAATTGACGTTGTCGGCGACGGTCTGGGCAGTCAGAGCGGATCCGTCGTTACAGGTGACGCCGTCGCGAATGGTGAAGGACGCGGAAGTGGTTGTCTCTTCCCATTTCTCGGCGAGCCACGGCTTGGTTACGCCGGTATCGGGATCCGGATGGAGCAGATAGTCGTAGCTCAGACGCGCCAGTTGGTGCGCCGGCGAAGCGGCGGTCATCAGCGGATTCAGAGCGCCGGGGTCGGCCACGAGAGCCAATTTGAAGGTGCCGTCCGTGACGGGTTCACCCCCACCCGAACCCGATGAGCCACCCGTTGAGCACGCGGTCAGGGCAAGAACGGTGCCAGTTGCCGCAGCCAGTAGTGCGTAGGACCGTTGTTTCATGGTGCCTCCGGAAGGTGTGGTCCCGCCCGAGTGACGCGAGGTCTGTCGGGTCGGGAGCAAAAGACGATTGCTTGAATCTTCACCCAACAAAAGAACGAGAACATCGTCCGGATTTACGAATGTTTCGTGAGACTTGGTAGATCGCTACAACATTGTCGGATGGAAGAGACGAAGCTGGAGCATCAGGCTGAATCGAGTTTCCGGATCATCGAGATCGATGCCGGCAATCCCGGCAAGCTTCTTGAGGCGGTACCGGAACGTGTTGACGTGGATGTGAACCAAGGACGCAGCAGCCGGAATGTCGCCGAACGTGTCGAGCCAGGCACGGAGAGTGTCGACAAGGTTGATGTCGTGACTGCGGTCGTACTCACGCAGTACCGCGAGCGGACCCGATGCGGTCTCGTTCTCGTCCGCCAGGGCGTCGGAGAGGCGCAGAAGTAGGGAATTGATCTGCACGTCGTCGGCGCGCGCGACGGTCCGGCCCGAAGAATTCCACGTCGACCTCAGAACGCGAAGTGCTCGGTCGGCTTCGTCGCGTGACTTCTCCAGCGTCATCACGTCGGCCACTGTCGCACCGATTCCGATGACCACCGACTTTTCCGAACGGGAACGGTCTGCAAACTCCGACGCGATCCGACGCACGTAGTCGTCGTCGGTCTGATGCCGGGTGTGTGGGATGACGGCGTAGACGGTGCCGCCGATCGCTGCCGCCACCGACAACGGAAATACTTGGTCGAGATAGGTATTGAGTGTCAGGGCCAGTTGATCGACATCGGCTTCGGCCTCCAACGATGCACCGGCGCCGCTACGGAAGCCGGCCGCAAGTACGTTTGCCTTCGAGCGGCCGTAGCCCAGTCGCTCGGCCGCTTCCTTGGCCGAAGTGCCGCCACTCAGTAACGTGATCACCTCGCCCAACCTCAGCCGTCGTGCCGAATCCGCGGCCAGCTTGGCGCGAAGTAAACTCATCGCGGCCACGCCCGCCGCCTCGACGAGCGTTTTGACCTGCAATTCGTTCGGCTCCTCGTCCAAGATCACCCAGATCGAACCGAGGATCTGCGATGCCGCATGTATTCGCATGCCGACGCGGGGCCTGATGCCCGGCCCGATACCCGGTAGAAATACCGGCAGGGTAGAGCCGTAGATCTTGTTGAAATACCCCATTGACCTGAGCCGATCGGAATAGTGCTGCGGCACTTGATGTCCGAGGACACTCTGCTTACGTGCTTCGTCGCCGAAGGCTTGATCCGCCGAGAACGCGAGGATCCGGCTCGACTGATTCTCGATGGTGACCGGGCCGTTCAATACCTGAGCGATCGAGTTGGCAAGATCGAACAGGTCGGCGTCGGCGGCCGACGTGCGGTCCCCGGTGTTGCCGGATTCGAGGATCTCGTTGATCAACGACGCGCTTTGCAGCCAGCTTGCATCCTTGACCATTCCGAGGAGTGCGACGTCGGTGTCGGCCACCGCTTTCTCGACGAGGCCGTCGAAGTCCAGGGGCTCTTTGACGATCAGCGCTACCGCACCTGCCGAGCCGTATTCTCTTACCGCCGTTGCGATATCGGCCGAACCTGCGAGACCTGCGCCGAGTACGACGGCGCCCGCACTGTCCTGGGTAGCTTCGGACCCTTCGTGCAGGGTCACGCGGCTGACAGTGCGGGCGCCGTCGACGGTGTCGCCACCGCTGAGGAACGTCATTCCCAGTCTGTCGACGATGTCGACGATCGATACTCCCGTAGGTGTGGTCACCACCACACCTTAGGGGGAGCGGGGTCGATCAGTTGTCTGGTTGCCCTGCTCAGTTGCTGGGCTGCTCCGCCACGGCCTTCTCGACGAACCGGCGGGTCTGATCGAACGCCGCGGGCACCTGGACGGAATCGGTCATGTCACTGATCTCGGACCACCGTTCGGCGACGACCTCGGGGGAGAGTGCGCCTTCGGGGATGTAGACGCCCTGCGACTCTTCCATGCGAGCGATCGCGAAGACGCCGGCGCCGGCGCTGAGGATGGTCTTCGTCGGTGCGTCATCGGAGACCATGAACAGTGCGCCGGGTGAAATCGATTCGGGTGCAAGCAGAGCGAGAGTCTTCTCGTCGAGGAGGTCTTCGGTCATGCGGGTCGCGGCGGTCGGGGCCAGCGAGTTGACGCGGATGCCCTTGCGTTCGCCCTCGATGGCGAGAACGTTCATGAGGCCGACGACGCCGGACTTCGCGGCGCCGTAGTTCGCCTGGCCGAAGTTGCCGTAAATTCCCGATGCCGACGTAGTCATGAGGATGCGTCCGTAGTTCTGTTCGACCATGTGCGGCCAGACTGCCTTGGAACAGATGACGGAACCCATCAGATGCACGTCGATGACTTTGCGGAAGTCGTCGAGCTCGGCCTTGATGAACGACTTGTCGCGCAGGATTCCGGCGTTGTTGATCAGGATGTCCACGCGGCCCCACTTGTCCACGGCCGTCGCGACCATGGCGGCAACGGCGTCGACGTCGGTGATGTCGCAGTGGTCCGCGATGGCCTCGCCGCCCAGCTCGACGATTTCCGCCACTACTTTGGCGGCTGCGGTATCAGCGCCGCCACTGCCGTTGACCGAGCCACCCATGTCGTTGACGACGACGCGTGCGCCGCGTGCGGCGAGGGCCAATGCGTGTGAACGGCCGAGTCCGCCGCCTGCGCCCGTGATGATCGCTACCTTGCCGGAAAAATCCAACGACATTGGAAAACCTCTCTGATCTGGGATACTACTCAGTATTACTATGCGATGGCGTGGAAACAGTCAAGGGCCGGCAGGCAGTGTGAATGGGAGTGGAAGTCGAATGAGTAGTGATCTTCCGGACGTGCGATCCGCGATCATCGCCAGCGCCGCCGACGCCTTTGCCGAAGACGGTTACGCGGCCACGACTGTAGATTTACTGGCCGATCGAATCGGCGCCACCAAAGGTCTTGTCTACTACCACTTTCGTTCCAAGTTCGACATCTACCTGGCAATCTACGAGCGCGGGATGAGCCTGCTCCGCGCTGAGGTCGAGTCTCGGATGGGCGGGGCAGAAAGCGGCCTCGCGCGTCTCGAAGCGATGTCGCACGCCCACCTGGTCAATCTCATGACACACCTCGGGTACCACCACACGATCCACCAAGGCGTCCGGGGCCAGATGAACTCCGCGCTCAAACCGAGACAACAGCAAGTCCTCGTGGAACTGAATTCGCTGCGACTCGATTACGAGAATCTGTTCGTCGACGTGATGACCGAAGGTGTCGCGGATGGTTCCATTCGTGCGGGCTCACCTCGAATGGCGGCAAAAGTCCTCCTCAGCAGTCTCAACGGCATCGACCTCTGGTACCGAAGGCGTGAAGGGCAGACGTTGGCGGAGACGGAGTCGTTGGCGGACCAGATCGTCGAACTGTTGATCGGCGGATTGCGCGCTGCGAACTGACTGAAAGCTGCATTCGTCGAGCGGGTTTCCTCCGATCGATTCGTGCTGTCTTGCGGCTTGTCGTTCGGTTTGTCGTGCCCTGACAGTCGGGGTAGCATGTTGGCGTCGTGCGCGGACTTGCGTAGGAATTCAGGGAAGAGGAGGTGTGGCTGTAATGCGTGGCCAACCTCCGAGTACCAACTGAAGCTGTAGCCGCCCGGGTTGATCCGGTAGTTTGCTGCAGCTTCATCGTGTGTTCATCGGCTTCGGCTTTGCTGTGAAGCAAGCGTCGTCGTTCACTCTTCCCTCGAAAGCTGTTCAGCATGCGCGAATTTCGTCGTTCACGTTCGGTACTGCCACGTCGCTCCGCGGGGCTCGGTGACTCACATCCCGGTCACTCGCGTGCCGCACGCACCGTCGTCAAGGCTGCCCCGCCCGAGGCGGTGGCGCCCGTCGAATCGACCGTCGTCAACAGCGGCGTGTACCGCGACGGCGAGCGGATAGCGTCGCCGTCCACGCTGGCGGAAGCACTGTCATGCCTTCCGGATTCGCAGTCGATGGCGTGGATCGGAATGTACCGGCCCGACGACGCCCAGTTGTATGCCGCTGCACAACATTTCGACCTCCACGAACTGGCGGTCGAGGATGCGATCGTCGCGCACCAGCGCCCCAAGCTCGAGCGCTACGGCAAGACACTGTTCGTGGTGCTGCGTGCTGCGCGGTACCGCGACGAGACCGAGCGGGTCGAATTCGGCGAGTTGCACATCTTCTGTGGTCCGAACTTCATTCTGACCGTCCGTCACAGTGAATCGCCGGATCTGTCGGCGGTGCGGACTCGCATGGAGAACGATCCTGACCTGTTGCGGTTGGGTACCGAGGCCGTTCTCTATGCCATTCTCGACGCAGTCGTCGACGGGTACGCCCCGGTGGTGGCCGGACTGCAGAACGACATCGACGAGATCGAAACCGAAGTATTCAGTGGTGATCCCGGAGTTTCGCGTCGCATCTACGAATTGACCCGTGAGGTGATCGAATTCCAGCGGGCGACGCGTCCGCTGCTGGGGATGCTGCGTGGGTTGTCGGCAGGGTTCGACAAGTACCACACGGACGAGGAGCTCCAGCGTTACCTCCGCGACGTCACCGACCATGCGACGACTGTGGTGGAGCGGGCCGACGGCTTTCGTCAGTTGCTCGGAAACATCCTCACGGTGAACGCAACTCTGGTGTCGCAGAACCAGAACGAGGAGATGCGCAATCTGACGCAGGCGAGCTACGCGCAGAACGAGGAGATCAAGAAGGTCTCGGCGTGGGCGGCAATTCTCTTCGCGCCGACGCTCATCGGAACCGTGTACGGGATGAACTTCGACGACATGCCGGAACTGCACTGGCACTTGGGCTATCCGTTTGCGCTCTCGATGATGTTCCTGACCTGTGGAAGTCTCTACACGATCTTCAAGCGTCGGGGCTGGCTGTAGAAAGCGCCGGCTGTAGAAAGCGCTGTGCGCCTTGCCAACCGAGATCGGTTGGCAAGGCGCACAGGTGTTTTTCGGGAGGGCGCTCGAATCAGAGCGTTGCGACGCAGACCGTGAACTTACGTTCCGGGTGCTCGAATCCCGAGTCTGCCCCCGAACCGCATTCGTCGATCGACGTGGAGTTCTGCAGGATTTCGACGACCTCGACTACATTGGTGCCGCTGGTATCCGAGCATTCGATGCGGGCGGGCTCATCCATTCCGCTGCCGAGGTCCATGCATCCGCCGACTACCCAGTCGACGTCGAGACAGACAGCGCCCTGCTCGTCACCCGCGAGGGTCTCGTAGTAGTACGAGTCGACATCGGAGGCACACAGATCAGAGGTGGGAACCTTGGCGACCACCTTGTAGTTGGAATCCTTGCTACCGCAGTCCGCGTTGTCGATTTCTGCGGCCGTCGTGGTGCCTCCGAGCTTGACGCAATCACCGATCGACACGTCGATGTCGACGTCGCCGCCGTCGTCCGAGCCCTCCTGGCCGGTGATCTTCGAGGTGGTGGGGGCCGCGGAGGTAGTGGTCGAATCGGCAACCGAGGAAGATGATTCCGCAATGGCTTTCGGCTCGATGTCGGAACCGCAACCGACGGTGAAGGCGGCGATTGCAGAAGTTGCGATCACCGCAGTGCAAAGTCGCCGGACGATTCCGGACATAAGGACCCCTTTGTTGATTCTTGGATAATTCTGTTGGTTCGTGGATTGTTCGGGACCTATTCCAATACATCGGTAGTCGAATTGCCAACCGGACTGTCAGTATGGGTAGGTGGAGCTACCCCTGATGCCGCCGCTTGCCCCGATGCTCGCGAAGGCTGCGGCCACTGTGCCGCCTCAGCCCGATTCCGGTGACCCGACGTGGTCGTACGAGCCGAAATGGGACGGATTTCGAGCAATCATCTTTCGTGACGGTGACGAAGTGGTGCTCGGATCGCGAGGAGGAAAGGACTTGGCGCGGTACTTTCCCGAGGCGGTGGAAGCCGTCAAGTCTGAATTGCCCGAAAAATGTGTGGTGGACGGAGAACTGGTGGTTCCCCGTGAGATCGACGGTGTGACGCGCCTGAGTTGGGAAGCGCTCTCCGAGCGGATTCACCCCGCCGCGAGCCGCGTCGCATTGTTGTCGGAACAGACGCCCGCGCAATTTGTCGGGTTCGATTTACTGGCGCTCGGGGATCGCGACGTCTCGATCGAGGACTTCGGGGTTCGACGTGCGTTGCTCCTCGATTGCGTCGGTGGCGGGCCGAGTTGCCACGTCACGGCAGCGACGGCCGACAGCGCCGAAGCAATGGCCTGGTTCGAAACCTTCGAAGGCGCGGGTCTCGACGGGGTTGTCGCCAAGAAGCTGGCGGGACCGTACCTGCCGAACAAGCGCGAGATGATCAAGGTGAAACACGCCAGGACCGCGGATGTCGTACTGCTGGGCTACCGTCCCCACAAGAGTCAGCCAGGTATCGGGTCGATGCTTCTTGGTCTGTACGACGGTTCCGAATTGAAGATGGTCGGTGGCGCTTCTGCTTTCACCGCGGCGCGGCGGATCGAGTTGTTGGCCGAACTCGAACCTTTGCGCCTCGGGGACGACGTTGTAGCCGAGGGAGAGGCCAGCCGGTGGAGATCGGCCGCAGACCGCTCCTGGATTCCGCTTCGTCCTGAGAGGGTGCTCGAAGTGGCGTACGACCAGATGGAAGGGGAACGCTTTCGGCACGCTGCACGATTCCTGCGCTGGCGTCCGGACAGGGTGCCCGACGAATGCACATTCGATCAGTTGGAGGTTCCGGTGCGATACGACTTCGCGGATGTTCTTGCAGGCGGTAAGTGATGGCGAGCCCGGCAGAGGAACTGGACGTCGACGGGATCGCGGTCCGATTGTCGAGCCCGGACAAGATCTACTATCCGCAGTTGGGTGAGGACGGCGGAACCAAACGGCATCTTGTCGAGTACTACCGAACGGTGGCGCTGCAGGGTGCAGCGTTGCGGGCGCTCCAAGATCGGCCCACGCATCTTCAGCGATTCCCCGACGGCATCGAGGGCGAAGAGGTTTACCAGAAGCGGCTGCCGGCAAAGCGGCCCGAGCACGTCGAATCCTGCGAGGTCACGTTCCCGTCGGGTCGCAAGGCCGACGTCCTTCGAGTGCGAAGTGCTGCGAACATCGTGTGGGCCGCCAATCTCGGGACTGTCACGTTTCATCCCTGGGCCGTGCGGTGCCCGGACACCGACCACCCGGACGAACTGCGCATCGATCTCGATCCGCAACCGGGGACCGGGTTCGACGAGGCCGTTGCCATCGCGGACGAGGTCCTTCGCCCTCTGCTCGCCGAGTTGGGATTGGAAGGATTTCCCAAGACGTCCGGTGGCCGAGGCCTTCACGTCTACATCCCGCTCGAGGCGCGCTGGGATTTTGTCGAGGTCCGCCACGCGGGTATCGCCCTCGCCCGTGAAGTCGAGCGTCGTAGTGCCGATCGCGCCACAACCGCGTGGTGGAAGGAAGAGCGGGGTGAACGGATCTTCATCGACTTCAATCAGAATGCCCGTGACCGGACGATCGCGGCGGCGTATTCCGCTCGTAAGACGCCGATCGCAACTGTGTCGACGCCGGTGACCTGGGACGAACTGCGCGACGTGCATCCAGACGACTGCACCATCGCCACGGTTCCCGGCTTGCTCGCCGATCGTGGTGATCCGATGGAAGCCATGCACGACAAGGCCTTTGCCCTCGATGTTCTGTTGGAGATGTGGGAGAGGGATCTGGCGGCAGGACTGGGCGATCTGCCGTACCCGCCGAACTATCCCAAAATGCCCGGTGAACCCAAACGTGTTCAACCGAGCAAGGACCGCGATCGGAAGAACAAAGACGGGTAGCGTCAGAGGCGGACATATCGGGTAATTCGATCAGACGTCGAATGTACGGTCACGTCGAATGCACTGTGGGGGTTGGATATGGATCGCCGGAAAATGCGAGCAGCAAGCTTAGCGGCGGGCGGCGTGATTCTTGCCGCCTTCGGATTGTCACTCGGTAGCGGAACAGCGTCTGCCGCGACGTTGGATTGTTCGGCGCGCGGGCAAGATCAGACGATCGTCGACGGGTCATCCGCATGCCGAGCGGTGGCAGATCCCTCCAGTTACGCGATTTCGCACGTCGAGGGCGACGGCGTCGGCGTCGCGGATTCTCGAGACGGCGGCAGGTCGGCAGGCCTCGGCCTCTTCGGCGGCGTTGCTGCGGCGGAGTCGCGCGGTGGGTTACTTGCCGCGGTCGCGTACGGCCCGGGTTCGCTCGCACTCGGTCGCACCGACTCCTCACCCTTTGCCGTGGTGCTCAGCGGACCTGGCGGCAGAGCGGCAGTGGGTGACGCGGACGTCGGGGCGATCTGCTCAGGTGGTCCCACCCTTGTTTTCAATATCGCCACAGGTCAGGGATGTTTCAGCGACGGCACTTCGACGTGGGTCACCCCGTGAGGGCACCCCGGCCCTGAGCCTCTTGCGTGACAGTGGTCACAATGGTGTCAAGCTCCTGCCACCGATCGGGTGACCGGGCAACTTGATCAGCGGGGATCGGAGGACGCGATGACTCCCAGTGCACGACGGGGTTCACTCGCCCGGGTGGAGGTGCCTTCGCGCACCGAGCTGTACGTGGACCGGCGATTCCTTCCCTTGGCCGACCGCTTCTTCGCGATGTATCGCCAACCGCAACAAGGCGGCGGCGCGCTGGTCGTGTACCTGGGAGGCGAGAAAGTTCTCGACATCTGGGCCGGCAATGCCGATCGTGATCGGCGCTGGGACCACGACACGGTGTCGCTGTCGTTCTCGACCGGCAAAGGCGTCGCCAGCACCGTCGTTCACCGACTCGCCGAACGTGGGTTGATCGACTACGACGCCCCGGTTGCTCGGTACTGGCCTGAATTCGCGGCGGCCGGCAAGGACAAGATCACCGTCCGCGAACTGATGTCACATCGCGCGGGCCTTCACCGAGTTCGCGGCTTGATGCCGCATCCTCTCGACCTGATGGACTACGACGCGGTCGTTGCCGCCCTGGCTGCCGAGAAACCGGATCCGCGTCGGCTTCGAGGCCCCGGCTATCACGCTGTGACCTACGGCTGGTTGGTAGCCGAACTTGTGGCCAGGGTGTCCGGTCAGCCGTTCATCGACGTCGTACAAGCGGAGATAGCGAAGCCCCTCGGAGTCGACGAATTCTGGTACCGCGTACCCGAAACCGAGCGTCCACGGATCGCGAAGCTGTTCCCACATATCAACCCTGCCGGCTTGAACTGGGCCTTCGCGTCGACCGTGCTCTCACACGTCGGTCCGACTCGCGGACTCGCGGAGGCCGCGATGCCGGACGGTTTCGACGTCATGGTGCGCAACCCGGCTGTCCACGACGCCGTCATGCCGGGCTGGAACGGAGTGTTCAGCGCGCGTGCTCTCGCGAAGATGTACGGCGCCATCGCGAACGGCGGCGTGATCGACGGGAAGCGGTTCCTGAAGGAATCGACCATCGACCAGATGTCGACCATCCAGACTCGCGATCGGGATTACGTGCTGGCGGTGCGGCCCAACTGGACTCTCGGTTACCACCCGCCAATCATTGCCGCGCGGCGGCAGCCGCGGAATGCGATAGGCCACTACGGAGTCGGCGGTTCAGGCGCGTATGCGGACCTGTCCAGCGGACTCTCGCTCGGTTTCACCACCAACAGGTTGGGTAGTGCTGTGACAGCTCTCGGTGATCTTCGCCTTGCGAGGCTCGGCGCCGAGGCGCAGGAGTTGGTTCGTCGAATCTGACACGAAGGGAATGCCATGAGCAGCAACGTGTACCGGGTGACCGAGATCGTCGGCTCGTCCACCGAGAGCAGTGACGCGGCAATTCGCACCGCCATCGCCCGGGCGAACGAGACGGTGCGCAACCTCGAATGGTTCGAGGTGGTGGAAACTCGCGGTCACATCGAGAACGGCGCCGTGGCGCATTTCCAGGTCACGTTGAAGGTCGGCTTCCGGCTCGACGGCGACGAATCTTGAGTCGTCGTTCATGAGTGTTGATCTCAGGGCGGCCGTCGGGTTTATGGCGGGACATGCCAGGACTCTCGATCGGCATCGGCTGAATTTGATTCTCGGACAGGGTGACCGGGCCGCGGTTTGTGCGGCCGTGGACGGTTATCGCAACCCGGACGGTGGGTACGGCTGGGGACTCGAACCGGATCTTCGCTCGGCAACCAGCCAACCTGGCGGAGCGCTGCATGCCTTCGAAGCCTTTGCCGACATCGGAACGCCGACGCCCAGAGCGGTCGAACTGTGCGACTGGTTGCAGACCAATTCGCTGGCAGGCGGCGGTTTACCCTTCGCCTTCCCGATTGCAGACCCAGCCGGGTGTGCGCCCTTCTGGGTGGATGCAGATCCGTTGGCGCCGTCGTTGCAGATCACCAGCATCGTGTGTGCTGCAGCGGCTCGCGTTGCCGAATTCGACGAGGCCGTCGCCGAACATCCGTGGTTCGCCTCTGCCGTTCGATATTGCCTCGACGCGATCGACGGGGCGGATTCTCTGCATGCCCTCGAGCTGGCCTTTGCCTTGCAGTTTCTCGACGCGGTTCACCGGAACAGTCCCGAAGCGTCGTCGTTGGTGAGCACTCTTGGTTCGCGTATCCCGGCTGACGGCTTTGTTCACGTGGACGGGGGAGCCGAGGGCGAATTCATGCGGCCCCTCGATTTCTCACCGCTTCCCGGCGGCCCGACCCGCGCGTTGTTCGACGCATCAGTGATCGAGTCCGAACTGTCTGCGCTCGCTGCGCGACAACATGGCGACGGCGGTTGGGCGGTGGATTTCGACAGCTATTCGCCCGCCGCGGCGTTGGAATGGCGAGGTCACGCCACCGTGCAGGCGGTATGGCTGCTGAAGCGCAATGGGGTGATCTGAAAACGATTCTCGCGCCAAATTGGAACACGTTATAGTCTGGGAACCAGTTCGAGCTTCGTGTTTCAGGGATAGGGGAATGTCATGGCGTATGTGATCACGCAGCCGTGCTGCAACGACGCCTCGTGTGTTGACGTGTGTCCGGTCAATTGCATTCACCCGACACCGGACGAAGCTCCGTTCGCGACCACCGAAATGCTCTACATCGATCCCGACACCTGCATCGATTGTGGTGCGTGTGTGGACGAATGCCCGGTCGAGGCGATCTTCCCGGACAACGAACTCGACGAGGATGACGCGCCGTACCTGCAGATGAATGCGTCGTACTTCGAGAAGCATCCGATGGGCCCGGATTGGCCCGAGCCGATCACGATGGCCAAGATCGATCCCGAACTGGGAACGCTGAAAGTGGCGATCGTCGGCTCCGGCCCGGCTGCCTGCTATGCGGCGATGGAACTGACCGGCAAGCCTCGCGTCGAGGTCGACATGTTCGATCGACTTCCCACTCCCTACGGTTTGGTGCGCGCCGGCGTGGCGCCAGACCATCCCGGAACCAAGGGGGTCACCGATCAGTTCCGCGCCGTCGTCGCGAAGAAGACTGTGCGCTGCCACTTCAACGTCGAGGTGGGCACCCACATCTCGCATTCGGAACTCTTGGACCATCACCACGCAGTGATCTACGCGGTGGGCGCTGCCGGGGATCGCAAGCTCGAGATCCCGGGCGAGGATCTGCCGGGAAGTCACGCCGCCACCGAGTTCGTCGCCTGGTACAACGGCCACCCGGGATATGCCGATCGGACTTTCGATCTGTCCGGCGAGCGAGCGGTGATCGTCGGAAACGGCAACGTCGCACTCGACGTCGCACGCATCCTGGTGACCGACCCTGACCAGCTTGCGAAGACGGACCTCGCTGAGCACGCATTGGAAGCGCTGCGGAACAGCAAGATTCGTGAGGTGGTCATTCTCGGGCGTCGTGGGCCGGCGCAGGCCGCGTACACCAATCCCGAACTGTTGGCGCTCGGACAGATGGCGAACGTGGACGTAGTCGTCGACCCGATCGAAGCCGAACTCGACGAGGCCAGTCAGGCGTTCGTGGACAGCGATGCCGCCGAGCCGTCCGTCCTGCTCAAGGTCAAGCAGGCGCAGGAATTTGCTTCGCGTACCGCAGATCCTTCTCGCAAGCGGATCGTTCTCCGGTTCCTCACCTCTCCCGTCGAGGTCCTCGGCGACGGTGAAGTCTCACAGGTGCGGATCGTGAAAAACGAATTGGTGGCAACGCCGACCGGTCAGCTCTCCGCCCGGCCTACCGAAACCGAGGAGACGATCGACACTTCACTGGTGCTTCGGTCGGTCGGATACCGCGGCACACCGATGGCCGACTTGCCCTTCGACGACGCTCGCGGCGTGATCCCCAACGAGAAGGGCAGAGTAATCGACACCGAGACCGGCACGCCGATCCCGGGTGTCTACGTCGCGGGTTGGATCAAGCGCGGACCGACTGGCGTGATCGGCACCAACAAGTACTGCTCCGCCGAGACCGTGTCGATGATCTTCGACGACTTCGCTGGTGGGCGCCTCGCCACCCCGACCGAGGATGCCGACAAGTTGCAGGTTTTGTTGGCAGACCGGTCGCCGGATCAGGTGGACTATCAAGGTTGGCAGCGGATCGACAAGGCAGAACGCGCATCCGGTGCCGCAACCGGACGGCCGCGAACCAAACTCATCTCCATCGAATCCATGTTGGCGGCTGCCCGGAGCGAGGGATAGCAACGTTTGGGCGAACATCCGAATTGCTCGATTGCCGCTTTTGTGTGTTAATGACTATGGAAATGTGCGGTTTGCTCTCTTCGGCGTGCTCGGGTGTGTAGGTGTGCTCCGAGCGGGTGCGTCCGAATGGTGCATCGGCATCGGCATCGGTACCAGGCGGGTATCGATGCCGGCCGCGCACGATCCACGTGAGTACGTGGTCAGTCGAGCGAAGGTAGTGACATGGGCAGCAAACAGGGTCGTCGGACGTCACGGGTTGCCGTGGCAATCGTCGGAGCAGTGGCCGCCGGCCTGGCTCTGGCCGGACCCTCCGCGGCTGTTCCTCTCTTCCCCGGTGGACCCGACATTCCGTTGCCCGTCATTCCCGGCGTTCCGTACCTCGATCCGGCGATTCCGGTTCCGGGCATCCCGGGTACACCGATTCAGGCTCTCATCGGCGTCCCCAACTTCTCCGCGCCGTCGCTCAATCCGTCCGCGGGCGAGACCGTCGGTATCGCGCAACCGATCATCATTCGATTCAACGAGGCCGTCGGCGACCGTGCTACGGCCGAACGCGCGATTCGCGTGACCACCGATCCGCCGGTCGAGGGCAGCTTCTACTGGATCAACGACAGCCAGGTCCGTTGGAAGCCGACACAGTTCTGGCCGGCGAACATCTCCGTGACCGTCGACGCCGGTGATTCGCACTCCACGTTCAACATCGGTGACGCACTCGTCACCGTCGCGGACGACAACACCAAGCAGGTCACCGTCACCCGCAACGGTGAGGTCGTGCGCACCATGCCGACGTCGTTCGGCAAGCCGGGTCACGAAACACCGAACGGCACGTACATCGTCGGCGAGCAGTTGCGCGACATGTACATGGATTCGTCCACGTACGGCGTCCCGATCGATTCTCCCGAGGGTTACCGCACCTACGTCGAGTACGCGACACGAATTTCCTACAGTGGCATCTTCGTCCATGCCGCTCCGTGGTCGGTTGCGCAACAAGGTTTCACCAACGTCAGCCACGGCTGCCTAAATGTCAGCACCGAGGACGCCAAGTGGTTCTTCGAGAACGCAGGCAAGGGTGACCCGGTGATCGTGCAGAACACCGCAGGTGGAGTCCTCAGCGGCGCCGACGGATTGGGCGACTGGAACCGCTAGACATCGACGAGGAAGGCCCTGCGCGAGAAGTATTCGCGCAGGGCCTTTTTCGTGTCGCGTTCAGCTCGAGTGTCTTGTACGTTCACCATTCATTCGTTGCGGGCGGTCAGACTGCCTCAGTGAGATCGAGTCCGGAAAGAACGCTGCCCACATCAGGCAAGCCAGGTCTGTGGGGCAGACCATGGCGTGATTACGCGCTGTTCGCGCTCTTGGTAGGTCCCAATCTCGCGTTGCTGATCTTGTTCACCTATCGCCCGCTGGTGGACAACATCCGACTTTCGTTCTTCGACTGGAACATTGCGGACCCGAAGGCGACGTTCATCGGGCTGAGCAATTACCGCGAGTGGTTCGGACGAAGCGACACCTGGCAGATCGTCACCAACACAGTGGTATTCACATTGGTCACAGTGGTGGGTTCGATGGTCATCGGTTTGGCGTTGGCCATGCTGCTCGATCGCAAGCTCGTCGGGCGAAACCTGGTCCGGTCGGCCATCTTCGCTCCGTTCGTCATCTCCGGTGCAGCGATCGGTGTCGCGTTTCAGTTCGTCTTCGACCCCAACTTCGGCCTGATCCAGGATCTCCTGCACCGTGTCGGACTCCAATCGCCCGACTTCTATCAGGATCCCCACTGGGCGCTGTTCATGGTGACGGTGACATACATGTGGAAGAACCTCGGGTACACGTTTGTCATCTATCTCGCTGCACTGCAAGGAGTTCGGCAGGAGCTGAACGAAGCTGCCGAAATCGACGGCGCCAAGCCGTGGACCAAGTTCCGCCGGGTGCTCCTACCTCAGTTGCGCCCGACGACGTTCTTCCTCTCCATCACCGTCATGCTCAACTCGCTCCAGGTCTTCGACATCATCAACGTCATGACCCGAGGTGGTCCGCTGGGGACAGGGACGACAACGATGGTCTACCAGGTGTACAACGAGACGTTCCGAAACTTCCGGGCGGGCTACGGTGCGACGGTTGCCACCATCATGTTCCTGATCCTGCTGATCATCACCGTCTACCAGGTTCGTGCCATGGATCGGGGAGAAGAGAAATGACAGCGGTAGAGGAAAAGAAAAGCGCTGCTACGACTTCCGTCGTTCGGCCCGGCCCGGACCGCAAGAACGTGGACCGGCGTGAGGTCGGTGTGAAGATCCTCGGCTATGCGGCAATGGTGATCGCGTTGGTCATCATCGTCCTGCCGCTCTACTGGATCGTGATGACCTCGTTCAAGGAGCGCCCGGAGATCTACACGCAGCCGGCAACGTGGTGGCCGTCGTCGCTGCATCCCGAAAACTATTCGGAAGCAACCACATCGGTCCCGTTCTGGATGTTCTTGCGGAACTCGATAGTGATCACGACGATTCTGTCGGCGGCGAAGTTCGTTCTGGGGACTCTCAGCGCCTATGGGCTTGTTTTCCTGCGCTTCCCGGGGAAGAACTTCGTCTTTCTCGGAATCATCGCCGCATTGATGGTTCCGAACCAGATCACCGTGATCTCGAATTACGCGCTCGTGGCAGAGTGGGGCTGGCGTAACACGTTCCAGGGCATCATAGTTCCGCTCGCGGGTGTAGCCTTCGGTACGTTCCTCATGCGCAACCACTTCCTCTCGATCCCTTCGGAGATCGTCGAGGCGGCGCGGATGGACGGAGCCGGCCACTGGCGGTTGCTCTGGCGCGTGGTGCTCCCCGTTTCCGGACCCACGATGGTGGCGTTCGGCATCATCACGGTGGTCAACGAATGGAACGAGTACCTGTGGCCGTTCCTCATGTCCGACGATTCCTCGGTAGCACCGCTGCCGATCGGATTGACCCAACTGCAGAACAACGACGGACTTACCAACTGGGGTCCGGTCATGGCAGGAACGGTGCTGATCATGCTACCGATCCTGGTGATTTTCCTTCTGCTGCAACGACACATGATCAAGGGCCTCACCTCCGGTGCGGTCAAGGGCTGACAGCTTTCCCGTCACATTTCTTTCTCGAGGAGCAGTAATGGCAAACATGAACAGGCGCGGATTCTTGAGCCTCGGCGGTGCAATCGCCGCCGGAGCCGCACTGACCGCGTGCGCGGGATCCGGCGGGTCGAGCGCTGATGCTGCGGGAACATCCGGTGCGTCGGGTGATTCCAACACCATCACCTTCTGGTCGAACCACCCGGGTAAGTCCACCGACGTGGAGAAGGAACTGATCAACCGCTTCCAGACCAAGTACCCGGACCTGAAGGTCAACTTGGTGGACGGCGGCAAGAACTACGAAGAGGTGGCACAGAAGTTCAACGCTGCCCTCTCCGGTGGAGATGTGCCCGATGTGGTTGTGCTGTCCGATGTCTGGTGGTTCAACTATGCACTGGCCGGGGCAATCGAGCCGCTTGACGGACTCTTCTCCGAGGTGGGGGTCGACTCGGCCGACTACGTCGATTCACTGCTCGCCGACTACCTGTTCCAGGGCAAGCACTATGCGCTTCCCTACGCGCGGTCGACGCCGTTGTTCTACTACAACAAGGCGGTCTGGTCGCAGGCAGGTCTTCCCGACCGTGGGCCGGCGACATGGCAGGAGTTCGACGAGTGGGGACCCGAGCTGCAGAAGGTCGTGGGCAACGGCAAGTTGGCACACGGGTGGGGCAACGCGAAGGATTACCTCGGCTGGACCTACGAAGGCCCAATCTGGACGTTCGGCGGCTCGTACTCCGACCAGTGGAATCTGCAGCTCGACAACGAGAAGACCATTGCCGCAGGGCAGTTCCTCTCCAGCATGATTCACGACAAGAAGTACGCCGCGGTCTCCACTGACATCGCGAACGAATTCGGTACCGGCATTCTGGCGTCGACCATCGCGTCGACGGGCGATCTGTCCGGCATCAAGAAGACTGCCAACTTCGACTTCGGCACCGCTTTCCTCCCGGCAGTGGACGGAACTCCCGGTTGCCCCACCGGCGGTGCCGGGCTTGCCATCCCGTCCAAGATCTCCGATCAGCGTAAGAAGAACGCGCTCAAGTTCATCGACTTCATCACCAATGGTGAGAACACGGCGTACTTCTCGCAGAACGTCGGCTACATGCCGGTCCGCAAGTCGGCAACCTCGGAGCCGAGCATGAAGGCGTTCCTCGACGCGAACCCCAACTCCCGTACCGCTGTGGATCAGCTCTCGCGTACGCGCTCGCAGGACTACGCACGCGTGTTCGTCCCGGGTGGGGATCAGATCATCGGCACCGGACTCGAGCAGATCGCTCTCCAGAAGGCCGACGTCGCATCGACATTCGCCGGCGTTGCCACGCAGTTGCAGCAGATCATCGACCGGCAGATCACCCCCAAGCTGCCGAAGTAGTAGGAGAGAACACTCATGGCCAACGTGCAATTCGCGGGAGTCACGCACCGCTACGAAGGAACCGATCGACCGGCAGTCGACCGTCTCGACCTCGACATCGCCGACGGTGAGTTCCTGGTACTCGTAGGACCTTCCGGTTGCGGTAAGTCCACCAGCCTGCGAATGCTCGCCGGTCTCGAGTCCGCGTCGGACGGTCGGATCGAGATCGGCGGCACGGACGTCACGCACCTCGCTCCGCGAGCACGTGACGTCGCCATGGTGTTTCAGAGTTACGCGCTGTACCCGAACATGACCGTCGAGCAGAACATGGGCTTCGCGCTCCAGAATGCCGGAGTGGGAAAGACGGAGCGCCGGGAGCGGGTACTCGAGGCCGCGCGGATGCTCGAACTCGAACCCTTGCTCGGACGGAAACCGGCAAAGCTGTCGGGCGGGCAACGTCAGCGAGTTGCCATGGGTAGAGCCATCGTTCGCCATCCCAAGGTGTTCTGCATGGACGAACCACTCAGTAATCTGGACGCCAAACTGCGCGTCAGCACACGGTCGCAGATCGCCGCCCTACAGCGTCGACTCGGCACCACGACGGTCTACGTCACCCACGATCAGGTCGAGGCGATGACGATGGGGGACCGAGTGGCGGTGATGCTGGACGGTCGCTTGCAGCAGGTGGCGAAGCCGCGCGAACTCTACGACAACCCCGTCAACACCTTTGTGGCCGCCTTCATCGGATCGCCCGGCATGAACCTGATCGAAGCGCCGGTCGAGGGAACCGTCGCAGTGCTCGGTGATCTGCGGATTCCGCTGCCCACCGGGGCGTCTGAGCGGGAGCGGGTCGTCGTGGGAGTGCGCCCGGAATCGTGGGATCTGGTGGGAGCGTGGCGAAAGGGCTCGCTGGCCGTGGATGCCGATCTGCTCGAAGAGTTGGGAGCCGAATCGTTCGTCTATGCAAAGGGTGCCCCGGATTCGCAGTGGCAGAGCCGATCCGGTCGAATCGTCATTCGCGTCGACCGGAAGATGTCGGTGGCACCGGGGGAGTCGCTTCATCTGCTGCCCAAGGCCGGCGAGGTGTACTTCTTTTCCGCGGAGACCGGAGTACGTCTGTAGCGATACTGTGTGCGGCATGACCGTCGCACGTTCGCTCTTGCTGTTCGTACTCGCCGCGCTGCTCGAAATCGGGGGCGCGTGGTTGGTGTGGCAGGGAATTCGCGAGCACAAGGGATGGATCTGGGTGGGGCTCGGCGTCATCTCGCTCGGCCTCTACGGTCTGGTCGCCACCATGCAACCCGATGCGAACTTCGGGCGCATCCTC
Source organism: Rhodococcus sp. C-2 (assembly GCF_027854095.1). Lineage (NCBI taxonomy): Bacteria > Bacillati > Actinomycetota > Actinomycetes > Mycobacteriales > Nocardiaceae > Rhodococcus > Rhodococcus sp. C-2. The sequence goes on from NZ_JAQGFI010000012.1 coordinate 69,712, forward strand.
GCCGCGTACGGCGGGATCTTCGTCGCAGGTTCACTGCTGTGGGCGGTGATGATGGACGGATTCCGCCCGGATCGTTTCGACATCGCCGGTGCGCTGATCTGTCTGGTCGGCGTCGGGGTGATCATGTACGCCCGGTAGGCCTTCGGCCCCGTGCGCGCTCAGGGAGTCCAGGGGGTCCCTAAGCGCGCACAGGGGCTTGCCCCTGCTACCAGATCTTCACACGCTTCTCCGGCTCCAAATACAGTGCGTCACCGGGCTTGACGTCGAACTCCTCGTGGAACGTGTCGAGGTTGCGGACGACGCCGTTGCACCGGAACTCCGGCGGCGAGTGCGGGTCGACGGCCAGACGGCGAAGCGCTTCGGCCTCACGGGCCTTCGTGCGCCATACCTGCGCCCACCCGAAGAACACGCGCTGCAAGCCGGTGAGTCCGTCGATGACCGGAGGTTCGGTACCTTCGGTCGCGATCTTGTACGCCGCGATCGCGATCGACAGCCCGCCGAGGTCGCCGATGTTCTCGCCGATCGTGAACTCGCCGTTGACGTGGTGGCCCGGCAGTTCCTTGGGCTCGAACTCGTTGTACTGCTCGATGAGAGCCTTTGTGCGCTTGCCGAATTCGCTGCGGTCCTCGTCGGTCCACCAGTCGACCATGTTGCCGTCGCCGTCGTACTTGGCGCCCTGATCGTCGAATCCGTGACCGATCTCGTGGCCGATGACGGCGCCGATGCCGCCGTAGTTGGCAGCGTCGTCGGCTGCCGCGTCGAAGAACGGCGGCTGGAGAATGGCTGCGGGGAAGACGATTTCGTTCATGCCCGGGTTGTAGTAGGCGTTGACGGTCTGCGGTGTCATGAACCACTCGTCACGGTCGACGGGGCCGCCCAGCTTGGCCAGGTCACGGTCGTACTCGGCGGCGTATCCGCGACGGTAGTTGCCCACCAGGTCGGTTGCCGAGATCTCGAGTCCGGCGTAGTCGCGCCACTTGTCGGGGTAACCGATCTTCGGGGTGAACTTCTCGAGCTTGGCCAATGCAGCCTCACGAGTCTGCGGGCTCATCCACTCGAGGTCGGAGATGTTGCGGCGGTACGCCTCCTGCAGGTTTGCGACCAGTTCCAGCATGCGGGTCTTCGCCTCTGCGGGGAAGTGTCGATCGACGTAGAGCTTGCCGACGGCCTCGCCGAGCAGATCCTGGACCAGGCTTACCCCGCGCTTCCAGCGCTCACGGTTCTCTTCGGTTCCCGAGAGCGTGGTGCCGTAGAAAGCGAAGGTCTCGTCGACCAGGGCCGAATGCAGGTAAGGGGAGCGGGCATGAAGCACCTTCCACGCCGCCCATGCCTTCCAATCGTCCAGTGACTCCGACGCCCAGAGTGCGGTGAAGGTGTGCAGGAAATCGGGCTGGCGGACCACGATCTCGGCGAACTTCTCCGAATCGGCGCCGAGACCGGACAGCCATGCCGCCCAGTCCAAACCGGGGTTCTGTTCGGTCAGTTCCTCGAAGCCCACCAGGTTGTAACTCAGATCTGCGTCACGACGCTTGACGACGTCCCAATGCCCGGCCGCGATCTTCTTCTCGAGCTCGAACACACGCTGGGCGTCGTAGCCGACGCCGGCGAGGGTGAACATCTTGTCGATGTGCGCGACGTACTTCTCGCGGATCTCCGCGTAGTTGTCCTCGCGGTAGTACGACTCGTCGGGGAGGCTGATTCCCGACTGGCTGAAGTGGATCAGGTACCGCTCGGAGTTCTTGGCATCGGTGTCGACGTAATGCGAGATGGCACCGCCGACGCCGACGCGCTGGTGGCGTCCGATCACGGTGGCCAGCGACGACCGGTCCGGCGCATCGGCGACGGCGTCGAGCTCGTCGTCGATGGGGCCGAGGCCTGCGGCCTCCACGGCGTCGGCGTCCATGAAGCTCGAGTACAGGTCGCCGATGCGCTGTGCATCGGTACCGGCGGCCGAGTTGGACTCCGCGGCTTCGGTGATGATGGTCTGTACGTCTTCTTCGGCCTTGTCGTAGAGCGTCCGGAAGGCCCCGTCGACTGCGCGGTCTGCCGGAATCTCGTATTCGGCGAGCCATTTTCCGTTGACGTGGACGAACAGATCGTCCTGCGCCCGTGTGTCGCCGTCGAGGTGGGTGAGGTCGATGCCTGAGCGATGAGCCGTGGTCATTTCTCCATCCTTACACGATCATGACGAACTGCTCGGTGTGTGCGCGATCGCTCCACGCCGAGTTCATCTCTTGTGCTGGGCAACGTCGGTATGGCATGGCACGATCGAATACGTGACCAGCAGACCTGCCGCAGATCCGCACCTGCAGGACCTCGCGCGACTACGACGTGTGCGAGACCGTATCGACCGGGAGTACGCGCGGCCTCTGGACGTGGAGGCGCTCGCGCGGGGAGTGAACATGTCTGCGGGGCATCTCAGTCGCCAATTCCGTCAGGCATACGGAGAACCGCCGTACGCCTACCTGATGACCAGGCGAATCGAGCGAGCGATGGCGTTACTGCGGCGCGGAGATCTCAGTGTCACGGACGTCTGCTTCGAGGTCGGTTGCAGCTCTCTCGGCACTTTCAGCAGCAAGTTCACCGAATTGGTGGGGGTTCCGCCCAGTGTCTATCGGCGCGAGGCCGAGCAGTCGACGGCAGGAATGCCGTCCTGCGTGTCCAAACAAGTCACCAGACCGATCAGGAATCGAGAAGCGCAGACCGCGCAGCCGCAATTAACGTGATCGCCATGGACATCACCATTCACTCGAGTTTCCTTCCGCAGGACGACCCTGATGCCGCCCTGAACTTCTATCGCGACACGCTCGGCTTCGAGGTTCGCAACGACGTCGGCTACGACGGGATGCGTTGGATCACGGTGGGGCCGCCCGGCCAGCCCGGCACCTCCATCGTGCTGCATCCGCCGGCCGTCGATCCCGGAATCACCGACGAGGAGCGCCGCACCATCATCGAGATGATGGCCAAGGGCACCTACGGCGGACTTCTCCTGGCCACCAAAGATCTGGACGACACGTTCGAGCGGCTTCAGGCCGGCGACATCGACGTCGTCCAGGAACCGACCGAGCAGCCGTACGGCGTTCGCGATTGCGCGGTCCGGGACCCAGCGGGAAACCTGATCCGTATTCAAGAACTGCGCTGAGCCCGTCAACTGCGCTGAGACCGTCGGCGATCGACTGACAGATGGAGACACGATGACTGCCTTGCACACCGCAGACAGCCACGATTTGATCCGCGTGCAAGGCGCGCGGGTGAACAACCTCGAAGACATCAGTGTCGAGATCCCGAAGCGGAGGCTGACGGTATTCACCGGCGTCTCCGGTTCGGGGAAGAGTTCGCTGGTATTCAGTACGATCGCCGCGGAATCGCAGCGGATGATCAACGAGACCTACAGCGCTTTCGTTCAAGGATTCATGCCGACGCTCGCGCGGCCGGACGTCGATGTTCTCGACGGCCTGACCACCGCGATCATCGTCGATCAGCAGCGGATGGGAGTCGACCCGCGCTCGACCGTCGGAACCGCCACCGACGCCAACGCGATGCTCCGCATCCTGTTCAGCCGTCTCGGAAAGCCTCACATCGGTTCGCCTCAGGCGTTTTCGTTCAACGTGGCCTCGATCTCCGGAGCAGGCGCGGTCACGATGGAACGCGGCGGACGTCAGACGAAAGAGCGTCGCAGCTTCAAGATCACCGGCGGCATGTGTCCGCGGTGTGAGGGACGAGGGGCGGTCAACGATTTCGATCTGACCGCGTTGTACGACGACACCAAGTCGCTCAACGAGAGTGCGATCACGGTCCCCGGCTACAGCATGGAGGGTTGGTACGGCCGGATCTACCGCGGCTGCGGTTTCTTCGATCCCGACAAGCCGATCAAGAAGTACACCAAGAAGGAACTGAACGATCTGCTCTACAAAGAGCCGACCAAGATCAAGGTCGAAGGCATCAACCTGACGTACACGGGTCTGATTCCGCAGATTCAGAAGTCGTTCCTGGCCAAGGACGTCGACGCGATGCAGCCCCACATCCGGGCGTTCGTCGAGCGGGCGATCACGTTCACCACCTGCCCCGAATGCGACGGGACGCGACTGAGCGAGGGGGCGCGGTCGTCGAAGATCAAGGGCCTCAACATCGCCGACGCCTGCTCGATGCAGATCAGCGATCTCGCGGAATGGGTCAGCGGACTGAAGGAGCCTTCGGTCGCGCCGTTGCTCACGACGCTCGGTGAAACGCTCGACTCGTTCGTGGAGATCGGACTCGGCTACCTCAGTCTCGATCGGCCGTCGGGAACCCTCTCCGGCGGTGAAGCTCAGCGCACCAAGATGATTCGTCACCTGGGTTCCTCGCTCACCGACATCACGTATGTTTTCGACGAGCCCACCACCGGCCTGCATCCGCACGACATCGCGAGGATGAACGACCTACTGCTGCGCCTGCGGGACAAGGGCAACACCGTGCTCGTGGTCGAGCACAAGCCGGAGACGATCGTGATCGCCGACCACATCGTCGACCTCGGTCCGGGTGCGGGTAGCGCCGGCGGAAACGTCTGCTTCGAGGGCACCGTCGACGGTTTGCGTGCCAGCGACACCGTAACCGGCCGTCACTTCGACGACCGGGCCGCAATCAAAGAGACCGTGCGGGAGTCCACCGGAGCAATCGAGATTCGTGGAGCGAACTCACACAACCTGCAGGACGTCGACATCGACGTACCGCTCGGCGTCCTGGTCGTGGTCACCGGTGTCGCCGGGTCGGGCAAGAGTTCGCTGATCCACGGCTCGCTCGCGAAACGCGAAGACGTGGTGTCGGTCGATCAGAGCGCGATCCGCGGCTCGCGTCGGAGCAACCCGGCGACGTACACGGGGCTGCTCGACCCGATTCGCAAGGCATTCGCCAAGGCCAACGGCGTGAAGCCGGCGCTCTTCAGTGCCAACTCCGAGGGCGCCTGCCCGACGTGCAACGGCAACGGCGTCATCTACAGCGACCTGGCGATGATGGCCGGCGTTGCCACTCTCTGCGAGGAGTGCGAGGGCAAGCGCTTCCAAGCCGAGGTACTCGAATACAAATTCGGTGGCAAGGACATCAACGAGGTTCTCACGATGTCGGTGGCCGAGGCCGAGGAGTTCTTCGGCGACGGTGAGGCCAAGACCCTCGCTGCGCACAAGATCCTCGTCCGACTGGTCGACGTGGGGCTCGGATACCTCACGATCGGCCAGCCGTTGACGACGCTGTCGGGCGGTGAGCGTCAGCGCATCAAGCTGGCAACCCACCTGGGTGAGAAGGGCGGCGTGTACGTCCTCGACGAGCCGACCACCGGACTGCACCTGGCCGACGTCGAGCAGTTGCTCGGCCTGCTCGATCGACTGGTCGATTCCGGCAAGTCAGTCATCGTGATCGAGCACCACCAAGCGGTGATGGCACACGCAGACTGGATCATCGACCTCGGCCCTGGTGCGGGTCACGACGGCGGTCGGATCGTCTTCGAGGGCACTCCCGAGGAGCTCGTCGCCGACGGCTCCACCCTCACCGGAAAGCACCTCGCGGCATACGTCGGCAGCTGACCGGGCTCCTACCTCAGGCGTCGATACCCAGGTTGATGACGGCGAGGTAGGACCCGTCCGACTGCTTTTCGACGGTCATGAGGCCGGTGTCGTCGTAGATGCCGTCACTGGCGTTGTTCGTGTTGTTCTCACGACCGGTGTGCTCGCTGTACGGGGACTGCGAGTACACCTCGTCGAGAAGGGTCTCGTCGAAGAAGGTCTGCGACGTGAGGACCGTCTTCTTGTCGATGTGAACCTTGACGTGGATGTGGGTGGTGCGGCCCATGTACCAGCCGGGGAAGATCGTGGTGAACTGTGCGATGCCGTTTGCATCGGTGGTCTGCGCCCCGCGCAGATAGGTACCGTCGTCGGTGGTGGTGGCTTCGGTGTCGCCGACGCTGTACGAACCGTCGGAGGTCTCACCGGACCCTCCCATGCCGCCGCCCATTCCGCCGGGGGCGCCTGACGGTGGTTCGCCCATTCCGCCTCCGGGTGCACCTGACGGAGGTTCACCCATCCCGCCGGCCGGGGGAGTTCCGCCACCGCCGCCGCCGTTGGCGCTCAGCGAACCGGATTCGAAGCCGGAGTACACGCCGCCGGCGTCGCAGTGCCAGATCTCGACGACGGCGTTACTGACCGCGCCGATGCTGCCGTCGACGTTGCACTGGCTGTTGTCCTGCACGCGCATCGCAACCTGCAGCGTGGTGCCCGGACGGTCCTCGCGGATGTCGCCGCGAATGGAGTCGACGTCGAACCAGTAGGGACCCTGCGTCTCTTCCTTGCTCATGACGCACTGCGGTGCTTTGGCCAGCAGTGCGGTGACGGCATCGCCGGACGTGGCCGCTGCGGAAGCGCCGGAAGTGGTTGTCGTCGATGCAGCCGCGGCCGAAGTCGTCGTCGCGGTGCCACTGTTACCGGAACAGGCTGCGATGAGCCCGCCGAGACTGATGGTTCCGCCGAGAGCGAGGGCCCGTCGACGGCTCACGCGTAGCCTGCTCGCTTCGATGTCTTTGTTCACGCCGCTGTACCTCCATTGTGTGGGCTGTTGTCTCAATGGTGGACGGGCGACCTGGTGCGGAACTGGTTATCCGCTGTGAACTTGCTGGGAGAGCATCTGGATGCTCGAGGTGGCCCGTACGTAGACCTGTCCGCCGGCGTCGACGATGCGCGTTTCGATCAGCGCGAGCCTGCGCCCGGCACGAATCACGGAGGCCTCGGCGCGTAAGACCGGCCCGCCGATGTCGGGTGAGCGCAGGAAGTCGATCTTGTGGTCGAGGACGCGATAGTCCTGGTCGACGCTGGTCAGGGTCTGGGCAGACAGGCCAGTGATGGCGTCGACTGCCGAGATGAGGACACCGCCCTGAACGGCGCCCAACGGGTTGGCCATCCAGGCCACGGGTGCGAACTCACCGACGACGGAACCCGGGGTCACGTCGACGACAGCAAGATCGAGGAGTCCGGCGAGTGGACCGCGTTCGAGTTTGCCGTCGCGGATTCCTTCGACGACGTCGGACCCGGACAACCCGCTCAGGTCGCTTGTCTTCTCCGGCGTCGGGACGGGCAGCGGCTCGCCCTCTACGTAGTCGTCGATTCCCACGACGGGGGGACGCGAGACCACCATGGCGCGACCAGCCATCACTGCCAGAAGGGTGCCGTTCTCGTCGCGAAGTTGCCCGGATGCGAGTCCGACGCCGTCGTCGAGATGCACGAGTGTTCCGGTGGCACCGACGTCCGCGATGTCGGGGATGTCGGCGCCCGCACTGACCGTGACCTGCGCGAGCACGGACTGATGGCCCGAGGTCAGTCCCGAGTACACCGCGCCACCCATGGCACCGTCGATCATGACTCCGATGGAACCGAGCACGGTCTTGCCACGGTGATCGTGGAATCGCTCGCCGACGGCCTGCGCGAAGGCCAGGTCCCCGGGCTCGACCGAAACGGCGCGCACACCCATCAATGTGTTGAGTGGGTCAAGCTTCTTGACGGGCGCGGCGGAGTTGTCGATGCTCATCCGTCGAGTATCTCCAGCGCGCCGAGTCCTGCCGAGACCGGGTCTCAACCACCGATACGTGAATGCATCTCCCAGACGAGGACTTCGGCCCCGGCGTCGGAGGTCAGCTGCTGGCCACCCGAATCGCTCAACCGGACAGCATCGCCCTCGTACAGTGTGCCGACGCCCTCCATCTCGGCAGTGCCCTGCGCGACGAAGACGTGCAGGAACCGTGCGCCCGGAAGATTCACGGAGGTGCCCGGCAGAATGCGTGCGACATGCATGGCGGCGTTCTTGTTGTTGATGCGAATCGCCGAATGATCCTTGTAGCGCTCCATCCCGGAGGCAACCGGGATCAGACCGCCGCGCAGCAGTTCGTCGTCGATCTCGAGCTGTTCGTAACCGGGGGTCAGTCCACCTTCGTCCGGTACCACCCACATCTGAATGAAATGCACGGGGTCGGAATGCTGTTCGCCGCCGATACGCCACGAATCGTTCTTCTCACTGTGCATGATTCCGGTACCGGCGCTCATGCGCTGGGCGAGTCCCGGATAGATGACGCCGGTGTGGCCGATGGAATCCTGGTGCACGAGCGAACCGCGAAGCACCCAGGTCACGATTTCCATGTCCTTGTGCGGATGGGTGTCGAAACCGGTTCCCGCCAGTACGGTGTCGTCGTTGTTGACGAGCAGCAATCCGTGATGAGTGTTGTCCGGATCGTAGTGCTGTCCGAACGAGAACGAATGTTTCGAATCCAGCCAGGAGACGCGGGATTTCAAGCGATCGCCGGAGCGGTGCACATCGATGTGCGGTGTCGTCCGTGGGGCCTGTGCTCGACCAGATGCCATGGCTCCTCCTTCTGTACCACCGGGATCCACCACAATCGGGATCCGCCACTACCGGCATCCACCCTACGACGAACCTGCTGTGTAGTCCGAACATTGGGCGTACTCGGTGGTGTCGTCAGTTCGTCGACGCGTGCATCTCCCACACGAGTATCTCCGCATCGCCGATTCCCTCGACTCGTTGACCGCCAGTATCCTTGAGTCGCAACGAATCTCCCGGACCGAGCAATCCGACTCCCTCGACGTCGACAGTGCCACCGGCGATGAAGCCGTGCACGTACGGCGCATCCGGGAGAGATACCGACCCACCGGTCTCGAGGCGAGCAACATGCAGTGCCGCATGTTTGTTGTGCAAGCTGATCGCGCTGTGGTCGCGATGCGCGGGCATCCCCGACGCCAGGGTGATCAGGCCACCGCCGTCGAGTTCGGAGTTGATGTCGAGTTCCTGATAGCTCGGAGTCACTCCGGATTCGTCCGGGGGTATCCACATCTGGACGAGGTGAACGGGCTCGGTGACACGTGAGCCGTCGGCCCGGAAGCGATCGTTGCGCTCGGAGTGCAGGATTCCGGTACCGGCGCTCATTCTCTGCGCGAGTCCGCGATGGATGACTCCGGAGTGCCCAGCGGAATCCTGGTGAACCAGAGATCCGCTGAGCACCCACGTCACGATCTCGGTGTCGCGGTGCTGATGAGTGTCGAAACCGTAGTCGGCTTCGATGATGTCGTCGTTGTTCACCAACAGAAGTCCGTGCGCGTACGCGGCGTGATCGAAGTTTCCGGCGAAGGGGAAACTGTGACGCGCCGTGAGCCAGCCGTAGTTGAGATGCGCACGTTCGTCAGCTCGCTGGACGACTACCGACGACATGTCAGCTCAGCGTCTCGTGTGCCGCCGGGATGGATCCCAGGCGTCCGGCCTGGAAGTCCTCGAAGGCCTGCATGACCTCGGACTTGGTGTTCATGACGAACGGCCCGGCCATCGCGATGGGCTCACGAATCGGTTTGCCGCCGAGGATGAATACCTCGAGAGATTCGGTCCGTGAATCCTGGCGATCGGAAGCGGCGACGGTGATGGAGTCACCGCGTCCGAAGACAGCTGTCTGTCCGACACGAATGGGCCGACGCTCGGCCCCGACCGTGCCTTCGCCGGCGAGGACGTAGACGATCGCGTTGAACTCGGGGTTCCACGGAAGCGTCAGGCTCGCACCCGGGGCCACAGTCGTGTGGGAGAGCGCGATGGGTGTGTACGTCGATCCGGGTCCGGCGTGGCCGGCGATGTCTCCGGCGATGACGCGTACCAAGGCTCCGCCGTCCGGCGAGGAAAGCAGGGCCACCTTGTTACCGGTGATGTCCTGGTACCGCGGAGATGCCATCTTGTTGTCGCGAGGCAGGTTGACCCACAGTTGGACGCCGTGGAAAAGGCCGCCGCTGAGGACGAGGTGCTCCGGCGGAGTTTCGATGTGGAGGATGCCGCCACCCGCGGTCATCCACTGGGTGTCGCCGCCGCCGATAATGCCACCGCCACCGTTGGAGTCCTGGTGCTCCATGATGCCGTCGATCATGTAGGTCACGGTTTCGAAGCCGCGGTGCGGGTGCCACGGTGTGCCCTTGGGTTCTCCGGGTGCGTAGTTGACCTCGCCCATCTGGTCCATGTGGATGAAGGGATCGAGGGCGGAGAGGTCGATGCCGGCGAAGGCGCGGTGAACGGGAAAGCCTTCACCTTCGTATCCGACCGGTGCGGTGGTGATGCTCTTGACGGGGCGGTCGACTGCTGACTCTGCCGGCTCGTCGAGACGGGGCAGGGCCAAGATGTTCTCGACTGTCACAGCAGGCATGTCGTACTCCTTGTATCCGTGAAGCTGATGTCAGGTAGTTGATTGTTCAACTATCTCATTCGGAGTCAACAAAGTCGAGCCCCGGGTATTCCCGGGGCTCGACTGGTGTTCGGATCAGCGCAACATGCTGCCGAGGGTTTTTGCCGCTGCCATGACCTCGGCGCCCAGCGCTGCTTGGTCCTCGGAGTCGAAGACGGAAATTCCGAGGCTGGAGATGGCGTCGCGGCGTCGGCCGGGGATCACCGCTGAGATTCCCAGGACGGACGGGATGACCTCGCCGACGGTCACTGCGTAGCCGCGTGCGCGTGCCGCCGTCACTTCCTCTCGTTCCCCGCTCGTCGGCGGGAGTGAGGCAAGGATGGAAAGCCCGGCGGAGCCGCGGTCGATCGGATCGACCTGCCCTGGATGAAACGCGACGTGAACCTTGGCGCTGCGCGGTTCGACCACCATCAGCGCGCGCACTTCGGTATCGCTCTCGCGGACCACCAGGTGCGCTGTCGCCTCGGTGGCCTCGGCAAGTTCTTGAAGTATCGGGCGAGCGAGAGTGCGCAAATCCTGTTCCACCGGTTCGGCGAGGGTGACCAGGCCGGCGCCGAGAGTGACGCGCTTGAAGGAGTCCTTGCGGCACAGGTGATGAGCCTCGAGCGTGCGGATCAACCGATGTGCGACGGTTCGGTGGACTCCCACTCCGTCGGCGATGTCGGTGACCGACAAGCCGTGCGGATAAGACGTCAGGAGTTCCAGGATCTCGAGTCCGTGGTGCAGCGTTTTCGACATGCTGGAGTCCACTTGAACTGCACTTTTGCGCGGTCGGTGTTCCTCGCTCAGCTCTGACATCAAATCCCTTTCTTGACGTTTGTGAGGTATGCCACCTACGCTTTGAATATATCGCACAGTGTGTGCGATTATCGCACACTTTACGAAGCTGCACAACCTTCGGGTGGATGCAGCGCAGCGTGTTCGGAGAGAACCTTCATGAGCAACTACAGCGTCGTGGCAACGGAGGATGTTGCCGCAATTCACCAGCTGTACGGCCACCAGAGTCATTGCATAGACTCTGGGCGCCAGCAGGATTGGGCGCAGACATTCACCGATGGCGGTGAGTTTCATTCCCCCAGTTATCCGGAACCTGTGGTCGGTTTCGACGACCTTGCGGCTTTTGCTGCTCGCTTCTTCGCTGCGGCGGAAGCTGCCGACGAGGTGCATCGCCACGTTCTGACCAATCTCGTCGTCGAGGCGGTGGACGAGAGTGCTCTCACAGTGCACGGGTACCTGCAGATCGTTGCCACCGCTCGCGGCGGAGACTCGCGACTGGTGCGGATGACAACTGTCACAGATCACGTGGTTCGGGTCGGTGAGGGGTGGAAGATCGCCCGCCGCACCGTCTCCCGCGACGACGCGCCCCGAGCGTCCGAACAAGCTTGAAGTACCGAAATGTTTCTTGCACAACAATATTCAGTAGGAGAAGTACATCATGACCGAAAGCTCTGACCAGACGAACCCGGGCCGTACCGTTGTGACGCAGATGTCGGCGGTGTACCCGGAGTTGGCAGGCAAGGTCGCAGTGGTGACCGGCGCGGCTCAGGGTATGGGTGCGACGTTCGCCGAAGGACTGGCAACGCGCGGCGTACATGTCGTCGGCGCCGACATCAACGAAGAGCAGATGCTCGCCACGGCCGCACGAATCAACACGGACCTCGAATCGAATGCACTGGCGGACAAGCCGGGTCGCGTCGTCGGAGCTCGGGTCGACGTCACCAAGCCCGACGAGCATGAATTGCTTGCGCAGTTGGCGTTGAAGGAGTTCGGCCGGGTTGATTTCTGGATCAACAATGCGGGTATCTTCCCGTTTGCGCTGGCCGAGGAGATCACCCCGGAGCAGATCGGCGCAACGCTGAGTGTCAATGTCGAGGGAGTGCTCTACGGTGCTCAGGCGGCGGCACGTCACCTCGGTCCCGGCGGCGCCATCGTCAACATGTCTTCGGTGTCTGCGCTGCGTGTGCGGAAGGGGAGAGGCGCATACTGCACGTCGAAAGCTGCCGTTGCGCACCTCACGGAGTCTCTCGCAGTGGAGTTCGGCGACAAGGGTATTCGGGTCAACTCCATTGCACCCGGCTACATCGACACGGCGATGACGAAGTGGGTCCAGGAAGATCCGATCGCGCTCGCGAACGCACTCGACGCGGTACCACTGCATCGTCTGGGCTCGCCCGAAGAGGTCTTCGGCCCGCTGCTGTTCCTGCTCTCGGACAGCGCGCGTTACGTCACCGGGCACAGCATTGCGGTGGACGGTGGTTCGCGGCATGTCTGAGTCCACGACATATCCCGGCGTCGTTCTCGTTACCGGCGGTGCTGCCGGGATGGGGGCGCATCACGCGCGCACTCTCGCCGCGCGCGGTTCGCATGTCTGCATTGCCGATGTTTCGGATTCATCCGGCGTGGTCGACGACATCGTCGCCGCAGGCGGATCGGCGTCCGCTCATATTCTCGACGTCACCGATGTCGATGCCTGGGACCGGGTTGTCGACGAAATTCGCACCACCCGTGGGGAACTCGGCGGACTGGTCAACAACGCCGGCATCTCGCGTCGGCTCGAATTCATGGACACCCCGAACGACATCTGGGAACTGACCATGAAGATCAACCTCTTCGGCCCGTTCTACGGTATGAAGGCGGTGGCGCCGCTGATGCGCGAGAGTGGTGGCGGATCGATCGTCAACATCTCGTCCATCGCCGGTCAGATCGGATACTTCTCTCCGGCTTACTCGTCGAGCAAGTGGGGTCTGACCGGTCTGTCGAAGTCGGCCGCAGGTAACTTCGCGCAGTGGGGGATTCGCGTCAACTCGGTGCACCCGGGACTGGTCGGTACGGCGCTGCTCGGCGGCGCGAACGACTTCGTCGCCGCGTCACTGAAGTCGGTTCCCTTCGGACGCATGGGAACTCTCGACGAGATCACCGAAGCAGTGCTGTTCCTGCTCTCGAACAGTTCGACCTACACCACCGGTACGGAACTCACTGTCGACGGCGGGTTGGTGTCGAACGGTCTTTACCACCGCATCATCGCGGAGACTGGAGAACTTTCATGACCGAGCACTGGGACGTCGTTGTCATCGGTGGCGGCGGAGCAGGTCTCGCCGCTGCGGTGTCGGCAGCTGAAGAAGGCGCATCCGTTCTGCTGTTCGAATCCGAAACCGAACTCGGTGGATCCACCGCGCTGTCGGCCGGCATCTTCACGGCCGCCGGAACGAGCGTGCAGGCCGGCCTCGGCGTCGACGACTCGGCAGAGAAGTTCTTCCAGCACTACATGGACCTCAACCAGTGGATGCTCTCACCCGGATTGATTCGTGCGTTCTGCGAAAACGCCGGTCCGACACTGGAATGGCTCATCGGACTCGGCGTCGAGATTCCCGCGGCGATCTCGGGTAACGCTCACCAGCCGGGACTCGCCCAAGCCGGCGTCGAGGACGTCTGGCGCGGCCACGTGCCCAAGGACCAGGGATACGGACTGATTCAGGTGCTGGACAAGGCTCGTCGTAAGCACGGGATCGAGGTCATCTTCGGAACACGGGTGCAGAAGCTGATCGAGGAAGACGGTCGGGTTGTCGGCGTTGTCGCCGACGACATCGAGGTGCCTGCGGGCGCCGTCGTTGTTGCCTCCGGTGGATTCGCGCAAGATCCGGGTTTGGTGGAACGCCACTTCCCGGACGCGAACAAGGCCGGAGAGGCCTTGTTCGTCGTCGCAGCCGAGGGGAGCCGCGGAGACCATCTTCGTTTTGCCGAAGACCTCGGTGCTTCCCTGGCGGGCGACGGCTGGGGTCTGATGCTGCCCACCGTCTACTTCCAGCGATTCCACCACTGGCAGGCCGGCTTTCCGCCGAAGTCGCGGATCTACGTCAACCAGGACGGCCGTCGTTTCATGGACGAGGACAGCTCGTACGCGGTCTCGACCGGCATCATCGACCATCAGGGTGGATACGGTTGGATGATCTTCGACGAGAACGCTCGCGTGAATCTGGCTCCAGGATATGCGGATTGGAATCCCGAACGCATCGAGGAAGAAGTTGCCGCCGGTGGCACGATTCGTGCGGACACGATCGAAGACCTCGCAGTGGCTACGGGTGTTCCGGTTGCGACGTTGGCGCAAACCCTGCGTCGATGGAACGACCAACTGCCCAGCGGTCACGACGACGACTTCCTCCGCCATCGCACGTTGCGGAACAAGGGTGCCGTCGGCAATCCGGATCCTATTGCGACAGCTCCGTTCTATGCCGCGAAAATCCTTCCGGCAGAGCTCGTCTGTACGCATGCGGGAATGGAGATCAACACCGATGCGGCCGTGCTCGGCAGCACCGGAGTACCTATCGAGGGTCTGTACGCCGCAGGTGAGGCCGGCGCCGGAATCCTCGGACTGAGATACGTGGGCGGCGGCAATGCGGTTGCCAACGCTTTGACCATGGGCCGCGTAGCGGGACGTAATGCGGCGAATTACACCAGGACCAGCGCTGAGAGCGCACCGGTCCATTCCATCGCGCACTCCTGACGTCCGACGTCTGCGCGGCACCGAATCCAGTCAGTATCCAATCCAGGCAGGGAACAACATGTCAGAGAATGAGACCATGGCGAGAGCCGAATCCACCGAGGGCAGCAGCGTGGCAACCGAACGACAGTCGACGACGAAGGTAATTCGCGCGGCCATCGTCGGTACCGTCGTCGAGTACTACGACTTCGGTATCTACGGATACATGGCCACGACGATCGCCGCGCTGTTCTTCGTTTCCCATGACCCGAACGCAGCACTGCTCGGTACCTTTGCAGCATTCGCCGTGGCCTTCTTCCTACGCGTGCCCGGCGGCATCTTCTTCGGCCACATCGGCGACAAGTACGGCCGCAAGAACGCGCTGTCCTGGACCATCCTCCTGATGGTTCTCGCGACAGCCGGAATGGGCCTGCTGCCGACTTACGCCACGTTGGGTGTGTGGGCGACGTCCATCCTGGTTCTGGCTCGTTGCCTGCAGGGCTTCGCGGCCGGCGGTGAACTCGGCGGCGCCAACGCGTTCGTCTCCGAGTCCGCTCCCAAACGGTGGCGTGCGACGCAGACCTCGATGGTCAATACCGGCACCTACCTGGGTTCGCTGGCAGCTTCGCTCATGGCCCTCGGCCTGACGTCGGTGTTCTCGCAAGAGCAGATCCTCGAATGGGCTTGGCGTATCCCGTTCCTGCTCAGCCTGCTGATCGGTGGCATCGGTATCTGGATCCGCAGCCAGATGGAAGACACTCCTCAGTTCGAAGAACTGCAGGACAAGGGTGAGACCAAGAAGCTTCCCATCCGTGAGTTGCTCAGCACCTCCGGTGGCAGCGTCGTCAAGATCATCCTGCTGGGCGCACTCATCACCGGCGGTTACTACATCGCCTCGGTGTATGCCGCGACGTACCTGCAGACCACCGGCGGTCATTCGTCGCGCGTTGCTTTCCTTTCCACTTCTCTTGCACTGGTTCTCGGCGTCATCACGTTGCCGATCTCGGGATACATGGCAGACAAGTACGGGCGTCGGCCGGTGCTGTTCGCCGGTAGTGCCGCCGCAGTGGTTCTCGGAATCCCGATGTTCATGATGATGGCCGGTTCTGGCATCTGGCAGGCGGTTGTCGGTCAGTCAGTGCTCTTCATCTGCGTTTCCGTTGTCAACGGTGCTTCGTACGTGACCTATGTCGAAATGCTGAAAGCATCTGTGCGGTACAGCGGTCTGGCATTGGGTAACAACGTCACCAACATGTTCCTCGGTGGCACCGCGCCTTTCATCGCCACCTATCTCATCAGCTTGACCGGTAACTCTCTCGCTCCGGCTGGATACTTCGTCTTCTGTGCGGTGATCACCCTCGTCACGGTCTTCTTCATCAAGGAGACCAAGGGTGTTGAACTGCAGGTTGATTGATCATCGGGTAGAACAGGAGCCTGACCGTGTCCCTCGCTGACAAGCAAGAAATCACCGAAGTTCTGTATCGCTACGCTCGGGCCGTCGATCGGAAGGATTTCGACAGCGTGGCCCTCTGCTACTTCGACGACGCGATAGACAACCACGGCGGTTACATCGGAACCGTCGACGGGCTGATCGAAGACATGAAGCTCAGACACAAGACGATCGACTCGTCGATTCACTGCATTTCCAACATACTGATCGACGTCAACGGCGATGTCGCTCAGTGCGAGTCGTACTGTTTGTGCTTTCTGCGGCAAGAGCGTTCCGGTACGGATACGGTGCAGACGCTTGCGACGATCAAATGCCGTTACGTCGACAGGTTCGAAAGGCGCCACGGTGAATGGCGAATCGCCGATCGGATTGTCGTGTTCGACGAATCCCGTGAAGACGTGATCGAGAACATCCTGTCCACGGACTGGGTGACGCAACGTCGATCCTTCGACGATCCGGTGTACACCAGGACGCCTTGACCAGTAGTGCAGACGAAGGCCTTCACACACATCGTGTGTGAAGGCCTTTCGCCTGTTCACTTCTCGTGTCAGCCCACTGCGCCCGGTGCGGCGACCTCGGTCAAACGGCCGTCCGAGAGCCTGAGCCAGCGTTCGACCTTGACCTCGGCCAGGAATCTCTCGTCGTGGCTGACCACCACGAACGCCCCCTGATATGCATTCAGGGCACTTTCGAGTTGAGCAACGCTCACCAAGTCGAGGTTGTTGGTCGGCTCGTCGAGAAGAAGCAGCTGCGGGGCCGGATCGGCGAAGAGAACGCACGCCAATGTAGCCCGCAGTCGTTCACCGCCCGAGAGTGCAGCGACGGGAAGATGAGCACCCGCACCCCGAAAGAGGAAGCGCGCCAGGATGTTCATGCGTTCCGGTGCCGGTAGGCCTGGAGCAGACAAGGCAAAGTTCTCTGCGACGGTGCGTGCGGGGTCGAGTAGGTCGAGCCTCTGCGACAGGTATGCCACTCGACCGTCGGCTCGCGTGATCTCACCGGAAGTCGGCGCCACATCCCCGTTGACGATGCGTAGCAACGTCGACTTTCCGACGCCGTTCGGCCCGGTCAACGCGATACGCTCCGGTCCTCGAATGGCCAGGTCGATTCCGGAGTCGGCGAAGATCGCATGATCACCGAACGCGAATTGCATTCGCTCACCGAGGAACACCGTCCGGCCGGCGGGTACATGTGTGCCAGGCAATTCGAGTGAAATCGTCTGGTCGTCTCGAAGAGCGCGGCCCGCTTTGTCGAGTCGGTCCTTCGCCGCGTCGACCCGGGCGAGGTGTGTCTCGTTGGCCTTGCCTGCCGACTCCTGAGCATTGCGCTTCATGGTCCCCGCAAAGATCTTGGGCAAGCCCGCGTTCCCGAGATTGCGGGCAGCGTTACTTGCGCGTCGCGAAGCACGTTCTCGGGCCTGCTGCAGTTCGCGCTTCTCGCGCTTGACCTCTTGCTCAGCGTTGCGGATGTTCTTCTCCACCACTTCGCGAGCCGAGCGTGCCGCGGCTTCGTAGTCGGTGAAATTGCCACCGTAGAAGCTGATCTCGCCGCTGTGAAGTTCGGCGATGCGGTCCATGCGGTCGAGTAGTCCTCGATCGTGACTGACCACCAACAGACAACCACTCCAGTCGTCGAGAACGTCGTAAAGCCTGCGGCGCGCGTCCAGGTCGAGGTTGTTGGTGGGTTCGTCGAGGAGAAGGACATCGGGGCGTCGCAGGAGTTGCGCCGCCAGTCCGAGCGAGACGACCTGCCCGCCGCTCAGAGTGTCGAGGCGACGATCGAACGTCATGTCGGCCAAACCGAGTCGACCGAGTTGGGCTCGCGTTCGTTCCTCGATATCCCAGTCGGAGCCGATTGTCGTGAAGTGTTCTTCTCGTGTGTCCCCGGATTCGACTGCGTCCAACGCAGCGAGCGTCGGGGCGATGCCCAAGACCTCGGCAATGGTCAGATCGCCCGTCAGTGGCAGGTCCTGCGGAAGGTATCCGAGAACGCCGTCGACGGACACACTGCCGGCGCGCGGCCGCAACTGGCCGGCGATCAATCTGAGCAGAGTGCTTTTCCCGACGCCGTTCTGGGCCACCAGCCCGGTTCGGCCGCCGGGCACGGTGAATGACAATTCGTCGAAGACCGGAGTGTCGTCCGGCCAGGCAAAAGACAGATTCGAGCAAACGATGTAGGTATCGGACATGAATAGACCTCAGGTGTTGTGCGGGCGCGGCAACGCTGCTCCGCGAAGAGTCGGGTAAGTGAACGACAACATGGCCACGACGGCAGCGCTCCGAGGCGTCTGCCGGTGGCCGTCATGCCCGGTTTTATCCGGAGATGTCGAGTTCACCAACCATGTCTGATCCTTTTTGGTCTGTGTTGTTTCATCCGACGATAACAGGAGCCGGTATCTACATACGAGCAATACCGGCGCAGAGAAGTTCGACCAGTCGTCGATACACCCGATCCGGGTCGGTGCCGGCCGGTTGTCCCTCTACCGATTCGAGGATGCAGAAGCCGTGCAGCGCACTGCGAAGAGACCACGCCGCCTGCTCCGAATCATCTGGGCTCAGACCGTATCCCGCGATCACCTTGTTGATGACGTCGACCACCTCGCCGACGGCGGAGACCAGATCGGGATGCGGAGCAGTGGGGTAGCGGTCGGTGATGGCGTAGAGCCCGGGGTGTACTCGGACGAACGCACGCCATGCGTCCGCGAGCGCCATGACGGCGTCGTCGCGCGAGAGACCGACCGCGGCGGCACGCAGTTGTTCGGCGAGAAGGTTGCGTGCGAGGAGGCTGAGTTGATGGTGGACGTCGTCGACCCCGTCGACGTGTTTGTACAGCGCTGACTGCCGGACGTCGAGGGTCTCGGCGAGTTGACTCAGTACCAGAGCGTCGGCGCCTTTGCTGTCGACCAGATCGGCTGCGGCAGCGATCACGCGTTCACGGGTAACCGGAGTTCTCATGCACGCATCTTCCCTGTATGACAGGCTTCGCGTCGGTGATACATTATCACCATGAGTGATGAAGTATCGCCACGCGAGCCGTCCGGCGATCAACTACGCCGTCGTGACCTGCGCGTAGTCGTCACCGGTGCATGCATCCTCGGGTTGACCTCGGTGCTCTACGAACTCTCAGGAGTGTCTCCGTCGACGGGTGCATTCTTTCGGTGTCTCTATGCGCTCATCCCTCTCGGCATGCTCGTGCTCGTTCAGCGTCGTCGGTCACCCCGGCCTGCGATCTCGGCGCCCTGGATCGTGAAGTCTCTACTTGCCGGCGCGTTCCTCGGAATCGATCTGGTGCTCTGGCACGAGTCGATTCATTCGATCGGGGCAGGTCTTTCGACTGTGATCCTGAATTTGCAGGTGCTGTTCGTCGCAATCCTCGGCTACGTTGTCCTGCGCCAACGGATCGGCCGGGAACTGGTCGCCAGCCTTCCGTTGCTCTTCGTCGGAGTTGCTCTGGTAGCCGGGACGAGCACAACGCTCACCGGGTCGAATCCTGCTGTCGGAGTGTCGTTTGCCGTGATCGCCGCAGGCGCGTACGCGGTCTACATCTTCCTCATGGGTCTGGCTACTCGGGCGGCGGGCAGAACGGCGTTGCCGATGTTCGTCTCGACGGGAGCCACTGCCCTCACGGCAGGTGCATACGGCCTCGTGAGTGGAACTTTGGATCTGACACCGTCACTCGTAGCTCAAGGTTGGCTTGTGCTGCTCGCGTTGGTATCTCAGGTGATCGGGTGGCTGCTGGTAGCCAGCGCCAGTCAGCGTCTGCCTGCCAGTGCAGTCGCCGCCAGCCTCGTGTTGCAATCGGCGTCAGCACTGTTGTTCGGCGCAGTGCTGCTTGCACAGACCCCAACTCTCGTCCAACTTGCGGGTGCCGGAATGATTTTGGCCGGAGTGGTTGTGGCGACGCGGATACCCGCGAAGAAATCCTCGACGACTGTTGTCGGAAAACGAATGGAGACAAGCGTATGACCACGGCGGCTGACCACATCTACATCAACGGCGACATCAGGGCCATGGACGGTGCGGTCGGCGATAACGCCACCGCTGTGGCAGTCAAGGACGGCAGATTTGTCGCCCTCGGAACTGACGCCGAGATCTCGGCGCTGACCGATTCCGAAACCTCCGTTGTCGATCTCGCCGGAGCGGTGGTTGTGCCGGGGTTCATCGAGACGCACCTTCATCCGATGATGTGGGGTTTGATGCTCAGTGGGGTCGACGCAACGACGAATACGTGCCCGACCATCGAGAAGTTGATCACGGCGTTGGCCGCGCGGGCCGCGATCACACCAGTTGGCGAGCCCATCGAAGCGTGGGGCTTCGACGACAGCCTCGTGGCGGAAGATCGAGGCCTGACCGTAGCTGATCTGGACAAAGCTTCCACCGAGCATCCGATCCTGGTGCGGCACTTGTCTGCTCACGGGATCTATGTCAACTCGGTCGCACTGGAGAAGGCCGGAATCGATGCCACCACGGTCGATCCGGAAGGTGGTGTCATCGTTCGGGACAGCGACGGTGTACCCACCGGTGAACTGTGCGAGGTTCCGGCGATGTCTCTGGTTCACGGACTTGTTCCGGATATGAACCCGGACGCGTCCAAGATCGCGATGCTGCGGGCGCAGGAAGTCATGGCGTCGGTGGGCGTGACGAGTTTCCACGACATGTACGTCACGGCCGAGATGTACGAGGCGTACCGGCAACTCGACGCCGATGGTGACTTGAGGCTGCGTGCGCGCCTCTATCTCGGCCACGGGGTGCACGATCAGTTGGGTGAACTCGCCGATTCGACAGACCGAGTTCGTGTGGGCGGCGTCAAACTCATTTCGGACGGGTCGATTCAGTTGCACACCGCTGCGCTGACCGCGCCGTACCACGATCTGGGCGGATGCCACTGCGGCGGAATGGCAATCCCGGCAGGTGCGCTCGGGGCACTCGTCGAGGAACATCACGCCGCCGGCCGACAGGTTGCGATTCATACCAACGGTGATCAGGCCATCGATTTTGCATTGGACGCAATTGCAGCGGCACGGACGGCGCACCCGGACATCGAAGTTTCGCATCGCCTCGAGCACGTTCAGACGTTGCGGGAAGATCAGATCGCGCGGATGGTCGAACTCGGGGTGGTGGCGTCGATCTTCGTGAACCACGTCTACTACTGGGGTGACCGGCACCGCGATCGTTTTCTCGGACCGGGTCGCGGCGAGCGGATCAGCCCCGTGGCGTCGGTCGTGGCGGCGGGGCTTGCCTACGCGCTGCATTGCGACTGCCCTGTCACTCCAGTGAACCCGCTCTTCACGATGAACACCGCCGTACATCGTGTGACGCGAGAAGGTCATGTTCTGGGTGCGGAGCAACGGGTTTCCGCGTCCGAGGCGCTGGCCGGCTACACAAGCGCAGCCGCTCGTCTCACCGGTGAGTCATCGGACAAAGGTCGGATAGTGGTGGGACTTTTGGCGGATTTTGTTGTGCTCGACGGAGATCCGCTGCGCAGCGAATCGACAGACTTGAATGAATTGTCGGTCCTGCGCACGGTTGTCGGAGGTGAGACCGTCTTCGGGGCGTAGATGCTCGTCGTTTTACCTTGGGATTGGGTGCCGGTAGTCAACTCCTTACCGGCTTCGCAACTGTAGATGCACGTGGGCCGGGGAGCGAATTTGCTTCCCGGCCCACAGCTTTGGATGCAGAACGGGCAGTCGCGATTCGATGGTCGGACAAAGTTATTGGTGGAGTGCTGGTTTCGGAGCGCGCGAGAGTTTGTCCTGGCCGGCCGATCCGGCGGGGCGCAGCGATCGATGGCGCCCGTGTCCGTGGCGCTAGTGGACGAAATGCGGGGGTCTCGAAACGGCTCGATCCTTCTGTTTGCTCGAGGGTCGCTGTTCTCGGCGAGTTCGTTCGTGGATTCCCGGACATACCAAGAGTAGCTAGAACTTGTTCTTGTTTGGATCGGAATGAATCGCCCGTTCGATCGCAGAACACTTTTTGGTAAATAGTTGCGATGCACAGCTAACTATTTCTAACGGTACTGGTCAGGGTGCAGAATTAGCCCTTGAGGGATGTCGAAATTCCTTCTGAACGTTTGACCAGTAAAACCGCCACAAAAGCTGATACGTGTGATAAAAATTGATCCGAAGCGGAGCGGTTGCTATGTATGAGCGAGGGCATGCACAGCGTCACGGTTCGGCTCGCAAGCTTTCTGCAACATGTTTGGCACCGATGGCGGATGTACCTCGTTCCGCCATCTCTTCACCCAATGCCCGGCAACGGGACAGACGAAATGAGTCTTCACATGCCTCGATTTTTCCCGGTCGGGGACGGACGAGAATCCCGTCTCCCCCGGCGCGCCACTGCTGTGTTGGCGGCTCTGCCGGCTGCACTGCTCCTCGCGACCTCGGGTGCGCTGCTTGCACCTGGTAGCGCCGCGGCCGCCCCGGGCGACGACATCACTGACCAGTGCCTGGAGATGTCCCAGAACGGTGGACCCTGGGTGAAGCCGGCGGCCTTCGATCCCAGTGGAACCGACTACATCCCGATCCCCGGTGACGAGGGCACGCAGTTGGCCTTTAACGTTCGTAATGTCTGCGACCTTCCTGCCACGCTCACTCTTTTCAGTGAGAGCTGGTCCGTCTCGGGCGGCGGCACTGCGACAGTGCGGGGCAAGCTCGACGGCCAGGTCGGCCAGCAGTTCGTGATCGGGCCGAATGCGAATTCGTCGACGCGGATCGAGCTGGTGAAAACGCCTCTCGCACAGAACGCCAACGTGATGGCTGGTTTCATGATTGGCATCCCTGCCGGCGAAGTTTTGCAGGGATACGAGATCAACCCCGGGTGGGGTCTCGTCCTGGTGGAGGGCGAGCCCGTCGTTGTTGCTCCCAGTGCGCCGACCGGTTTGACTCTGGGTTCGGCCGAAGTAGAGGCGGGCACACCCGTCAAGGTCTCCGGCAAGGCAGAGCCGAACAGTACCGTCACCGTGACCGGAGGCGGCGCCACCTGCACCGCCACCGCGGATACGAGTGGGAACTTCAGCTGCAACCTGACGATCACCACGCCCGGCAGTCATCCGATCACCGCCACTGCGACAAATGAGGGTGGGACCAGCCCGGCCTCTACCGCGGTGACGGTGAAGGTCACGGCGAAAACCACCGATCCAGGTGGCAGCAGCAGCGGTTCGCTCGGAAGCAGCACCGGTTCGCTCGGAAGTCTCGACCTGTTCGGCAGCCTCGGCGGATAACCACTCCGGCCCAACCGGCCACTTAGACCTCGCGATGCGCGGGGCGATCTCGACCATCTCCGCGCATCGCCAACCTTCTCGGTCACCGAATTCAATTCGGCGGCTTCATTTCCCATGCCCCTTCCTGGGGCTGTTTCACCGGAGTGCACATCCGCACGGCCCGGGCTCAACCAAGCGCGTCGGATGTCCCGCCGCGAACTGCACAGGAGGAATGCCAGATGAACAAGACCACAAAGGGTGCGATCGCCGCAGGTGCGGCTGCTGTTCTGCTCGCAGGTGGTGCCGGAACCATGGCTGCGTGGAACGCGTCGACCGGCGCTGGCGGAAGCCAGACCGTCAATGCCGGCTCGATGACGATCAGCGAAGCGGCCGGCTCCGGCGTATGGAAGCTCGGCGCGAACACGTTCAACCCGGCCAGCGACAAAATTGTCCCCGGTGACGTACTCACCTACACCGCCACGTACAACTACACCCTCGTCGGCACAAACCTGAAGGCGACGCTGACACCTACCGTCGGCGGAATCTCCGGGGCTCTCGCGAGCAAGCTGGAGGTCGCGACTGCCGGTGGTCAGAACGCGAGCGTCTCCGCGGGCACTGGCACGCGCGATATCACCACGACGATCACGTTCAAGCCGGACACCACCAACACGGACGGCGCTGGCCAGGCAGCCACGCTGTCGGGAGCCTCGGTCACCCTCGAGCAGACGCTCACCCCGTAGTTAATCCGTAACCAGAAGAAGGTCACGTGAAGACCCAATACAAATGGGCGATCGCAGCGTCGTCGGTTCTGCTCATCGGGTTCGTCTCGGTGCAGCAGACCGGCGCGCTGTGGCGCGATACCGCAGAATCGACCGGCGGCACTATCCAGGCAGGCATGCTCGATATCTCTGCCGGCGGAGAAGGGGTCAAGCAGTTCAACCTCGATGGGTTCAAGTTGGACAACAAGGGCCCGGGCGACAGCATTCAGATGCCACTGCCGGTGATCAACTCCGGCAACGTGCAGATGAACTACGTGCTTTCCGATGTTGTACTCAACGGCGCGACCCCACCGCCGCTGAGCCTGCGCGTGGCCAAGGTAGCCAACGAGGCGGCCTGCACCGCCACTGGCGACGTGGGCACTGAGCTCTACAACGGTGCCATGGACGGCGCGGCCTTTTCCGAACAGCTGGTTCCGGCCGGGCAGATGCAGGTGTTGTGCCTGCGGGCCACGCTGGGCCAGGGCGCGGCAGCGAGCCAGCAGTCCAACGCGACGTTCACTTTCGACGCAAGCTCAGTGAGCCAGTCATGACCGTCACCGCGAGAAGCCGGCGTGCAGGCGAACGTGCCGAGTATCGACCCCGGCACAGCGCACACGTGGAAACATCTGAGCGGCAACATGATCCCGAACAAGGCGGAGACGACAAGACCACCCTATGGTGGTGGACTCGCACCATCGTCTCGTGGGTACTGCTGCTGCTGATGGTCGGCATTCTCGCGGTGATGGTCGTTATCCCTCGACTCACCGGCTCCACCGCGTACACGGTTCTCACCGGTTCGATGGAACCGACCATGCCCCCTGGCACGCTCATCGTGGTCAAGCCGACCCCCAACGAGGATCTGACCACCGGGGACGTGATCACGTTCCAGCCCGTCTCCGGCGATCCAGCGGTGGTCACCCACCGCATCGAAGGCATCTATTACACGGGGGAAGGGGAGCGTCGCATCCACACTCGCGGCGACAACAACCCCGTCGCCGACTCGTGGTCGCTGGTGCCCGAGCAGATCCGTGGTCGGGTCATCTACTCGGTGCCGTATCTGGGCCGGGTGAACTCGGTGATCAACGGGCAATCGCGTTCGATTCTCACCACAGGCGTAGCTGCGGGCCTGGCTGTATATGCCGTGTGGATGGTCGTCAGTGGCATCCGCGACAAGCGGGGCAAGGCCGGTGACGACGAAAGTGGCACAGACCCGACTCTTTCCGGCCCTGAACTCGGCGCGCCGGTATTGCCCGCCGATCCATCGGCACCAACCTCCGAATCGAAATAGGACAGCAGAATGTCTACAGAACAGAAATCGGGCGGCGACGCGCGTCTCGGGGCGCGGATGCGAAGCCGTCTGGGCGAGACCGGTTGGATACGGACCCGGGCCGTGCTCTCACTGGGCATGGTCCTGGGCCTCGGAGCGGTCGGCACGATGGCGGCGTGGTCCGACAGCGCTACTGCGACCACCGGCATGTTCAGCACTTCGTCGGTCCAGCTGAAAGTCGACAACCAGCGGCCCGCACACCAATTCACCGAACTCAAGCGCAACAGCATGCTGCCAGGCCAGAGTGAGGCTGGGGCATTGACGGTTCAGAACACCGGAACTGCCAACTTCCAGTGGGCGGTATCGGCAACGGCCACGGGTTCGTCCGCGCTGATCGGGAAGCTCAAGGTTTCCCTACATCAGACCGGCGCCAACGACGGCAGTACCTGTTCAGGACCGATCATCGGGACGCAGCAAGCGTTCTCCGGGAACCCGACACTCGTCTCTGGCCGATCACTCGCTGCCGGTGTTTCGGAGCAGGTGTGCATCAAGGTGACCGTCGATTCGACCGCGGGTCAGACGGAGCAGTTCAAGATCGCCGATCTGGGCTTCAACTTCACCGCAACGGGGCAGTGATCATCGCGATGGACAGCACCGATGAGGAGGTGAGCGTGGGACGCAGTCGTGGCAAGGAAATTGCCTTGAATGTGGCTGCGGTCGCCGGGCTCATCTGCATAATCGCCACTCTCGCGTCCCTGATATTCGGGATCAAACCACTGGTGTTTCGCTCGGGTTCGATGGAACCTGCAATTTCCACCGGTGCGCTGGCGCTGGCGAAGACCGTGCCTGCAACTGAATTGGCTGTCGGCGACGTGATCAGCGTCGACAACGACCAAGGCGTGCGCATCACCCACCGCGTGGTCGAACTCGAATCGGCAGGAGCGGACACCGTGCTCGCCACGCTCAAGGGCGATGCCAACAATGTGGCTGATCGACTGCCCTACACCATCACCGAGGCCGACCGAGTGTTCATCAGCGTCGGCGGGCTCGGCTATGTCGTTGCTTGGCTTTCCAGCCCGCTCGCAACCTTCCTTGGCGGCGGATTGGTAGGCGCGGTGCTGGTCATCGCATTTGGACGAACTAAAGACCGGCGTCTGGAGAATGCCCGCGCCGCCACTACAAATGACGCCCGCGTCGATGCTGACGAAACCTGCGGGGAGCTTCAGGAGGCTCATAATGATTGAAATGCGACGGGCTAGCACCCGCATGAAGTCGCTGCGGTCGTTGATCGCTGTCGGCGGCGCTGCTGCAATGGCTTTCGGTCTGGCTCAGGCCACTGGGACGTTGGCAAATCCAACTGACGTAGTCAATTCGACTGGCGCACAGGTGGCGACGGGCAACTTCTATCCGACGCCGCTGACCGCAAGTATCGGGTGCTCGACCTCAGGTTCTGTCACGAGCCAGCGTGGAAACCCCTATTGGAGCGCTGTACCCGGGGCAACGGGTTACAAGGTCGAACTGATGAACAGAAGTAACAACACCGTCAAGGACACAAGGACCTTCACCGCTACGCAACTTCAGTGGTCGAGCGTATCTGACTCGGATCGCTCGGGACTTTACATCAGGGTCTACACCATAAATGGCCCGATGACCTCGTCGGGATATACAACCGGCGCCGGCATGTCTTTCAAAGACTGGGTTAGTGGTCGCACCGCGTGCGAGGGTAGTTCGAGCACAAGCAAGCCAAACCAGGCTTGGGAGAACGTCTCCACCTGGGATCCGAGCACCCCGGCGCCGAACGGCGCGAACCCTCTGAGCAGGATGCAGGCCGAAGCGATGGTTGCGACCGAGCCGGAAGCTGTCGAGTCGGAATCGACCACCTCACAAGCTCCGTCGACGAGCGAGACCGCCTCTCCGACAACGCCTACCGAGCCGACGAGCACAACCGAGGCCCCGACCACCACGACGACACCGAACACGACAACCTCGGCACCGACTACGCCGGGAACCACGTCGCCGGAGACTTCTCCGACAGCGGACCCGAAGCCGGTGCTTACTGACACAGTCGAGAATGGTGGTCTCACCGGAGGCTGGACCGCGGGTGGAAACAAGGTTGCGGTCGTCGACGCCGACGGCAACGAACTCGCAAGCGGCCGTGTCGAATCGGGTTCCACTCTGCACTGGTACAACGGCCAGTTGTGGATTGTGGGGGCAACCGAGGTCTACCGCATCATGGAGTCGCCGCAGGACGGCACGTGGAAGTTCTACAAGGACAGCGGGCAGAACATGCCTGACTTCGGGTAGCGGCTCATCACTCGACCTCTCGACTGTGCCCCCGGGTCTCCGGACCCGGGGGCACGGCCAACAGTTTGTTGATCGGTGCGAGATCGAAATAGTCACGCCATGCCACAATTTTCGAGTCCATGATCTCGAAGATTCCCATGACCGGCAGGACTACGTGTTTGTCGCCGAGGTCGAATCGGTCGGTCCGTTCGTTGAGTACGGTCGCACCGTTGGCGGACTGGTGATGAATCGTGAATTCGATCCCACCGAAGGCCGAGATGAAGCCTTCCAGGAAAGTCAGGATCTCGACGCGTCCGACGATCGGTTCCATCGGAATATTATGGTATACAGCATCTTCACTGAAATACGATGCGATTGTCTCGGCACTACCGAGCTTCCACTCGGCGCAGAAGGCAGTGACCAGTTCTTCGGGGCTCATGGTGTGACCTCACGACAGGGTGAGACGTTCAGGTGCAAGCTTTGATGGCGGCGCACGAACATGCTGGGGACCCAACGGGGTGGGGATTCGGAATCGATTGTGAAGTGCGCACTGTTTTCGAGAAGGACTGCGATCGCGATCTTTGCTTCCAGACGAGCCAGCGCGGCCCCGACACAGAAATGTGCTCCTTTGCCGAAGGCGAAATGTGCTCGGGGATTGACTCTGTCGAGGTTCATCACCTGTGGTTCGACGAACGACTCGGGGTCGCGGTTCGCCGAACCCCACAGCAGTATGAGATGACTGCCGGCGGGCAGTGTCATGCCACCGAGTGTCGTGTCCGCGTTGACATGTCGGTGATGTCCGCGAAAGGGTGACTCGAGCCTGAGCGTTTCTTCCAGGAACGCGCCCACGAGTAGAGGGTCCTCGCGCAGCTGCGTCTGAATCTCAGGGCGCTCGGCGAGCAACCGTGCAGAGTTGGCGATCAGTCCGGCGGTCGATTCGCCACCCGCACCGACGAGTTGCACCAACATCAGCACGGCCACGTCTTCGCTGAGTTCGCCTGCGTCACAGCAACGGACGAGGTCTCCGAGTAGATCATCCACCGGGTGAGCCCGTGCGTCACGAAACTTGCTGTAGAGGTACCCGGTGAGTTCGGCCGCCGAGGTGACGACGCCTGTCAAACGCTCCGACGTCACGATGCCGCTGAGAAGTTCGGTGCTGTCGTACGACCACGCCAGCAATTGGGGGACGTCGTGTGCCGGCAGGCCGATCAGCGTGGCAACCATCTGCAGCGGCAGCGTGTCCGCTACCGACGTGACCCATTCGATCCTTCGACCGTCGAAGCCGTTGTCCCACAACTGCTGCGTGTACTCGGTCATCACCGGCTCGAGTGCTCGTATACGTTTGGCGACCAGTGTCGGCAAGACAAGTTTGCGCTGGTGTTGATGGTCGGGCTCGTCGGCAGTCGCGAGAACGTGAACAGCTTGGCCGCCGCCGTTCATGTCGAAGGTCACGGCCGAACCGTCCGGTGTACGAACCAGCACGCCGGTGAGGTTGTTAGAGAAGTCGTCGGTACGGGAAACGGCTTCGGTGACCAATTCCCACGTGGACACCAGATAGAAGTCGGTATCAGGAATGCGGTACACGGGGTGCTCGCGCCGGAGTACGTCGTATAGCGGGTACGGGTCGTCGATGTTCGACGGCAGGAAAGGGTTGATGTCGAGCGTCGATGGTGTCACGAAGGGAAGATTTCACGGCCGTCGAGGAGAAGTCAACAGGTGGAAAATGCCTCTGAACTGGCATTTTGAGAAAATCTCACGCACTTCAACCCCCTCGTACTTCTCCCAGGTCAGAGGCTCGCGGCCTTCCGTAGCCTTGAGATTTCTGATTGAATCTGTCTCAGAGTGAGACGAGGTGACGGAGAGTGACCGGTGCAAACGAGCGCCGCGCCGCCGACTGGTTGGCCGGCGGTAACCGCCGTGAACTCGCAACCGAGCGCATCTTCGCGGCTGCGGCAGAGCTGATTCGAGAACAGGGATTCGATCGGTTCAACGCCGACGACGTCGCTGCCCGCGCAGGCTGTTCGAGGGCAACGCTCTACCGCTACGTAGGTGGCAAGTCCGCGATCCGCGAGGGGTTGTTGTCACGAGGCGCGGCATCCGTGGCGAGCCAGGTCGCAACTGCCGTCGAATCACTGCACGGCGACGAGCGCATCGTGGAGTCGATCCTCGTCGCCGTCGACGCGATCAGATCCGACGCTGCCATGAGCCACGGCCTTGCGGCAGCGCGGGCCAACGGAATCGACGAGTATCTCGTGTCCTCGCCGTTGCTCCCGCGTACTGCACTGGAACTTGCAGGATTGGATCCTGAAGGTCAAGAGTCGCAGTGGGTGGTTCGGATCGTGTTGATGCTGTTGGCGTGGCCTCTTGCAGACAGGGCCGCCGAACGAGGGATGGTCGAGTCGTTCATCTACTCCTGAGCGGGATTCCGTGTTCGTGAACGGTGCATCG
This sequence comes from Rhodococcus sp. C-2, assembly GCF_027854095.1. Taxonomy (NCBI): domain Bacteria; kingdom Bacillati; phylum Actinomycetota; class Actinomycetes; order Mycobacteriales; family Nocardiaceae; genus Rhodococcus; species Rhodococcus sp. C-2. Next base: position 99,835 of record NZ_JAQGFI010000012.1, read on the forward strand.
GATCGTCGCTGCTGTAGACGGTTCGGTTCATTGCTTCATTCCTCGGCTCGGTACTCTGAGCGTGTCCGCTGCCGCGAAGGAGAGAGTCACGATGGTCGTACGCAGGCCCCGCGACCGTAAGCAGCAGATTCTTGCGGCTGCAGGTGAGCTTTTCCGTGAGCACGGTTATCACAACGTGTCTGTCGCTCAGGTGGCTGCTGCAGTTGGAATCACGGCACCTGCGCTCTATCGGCACTTCAAGAACAAGCCGGATCTCCTCTACGCCGCGGTCAACGCAGGCATCGAATCGCTCTACGATCGGGTCGCAGGTGCCGAGGATCTGAAAACACTGATCACCGAACTTGCGGCATCGGTGTCCAAACGTCGGGGTCTGTCGCTCCTGTGGCAGCGAGAGGCACGCTATCTGCCTGACGAGCAACGTGAGGAAATGCGTTCGACCCTCAAGAGTGCAGCTTCGCGCGATGCAGCGCTGATCCGAATTGAGCGTCCCGACCTCGACGAGGAAGACAGCTATCTGCTCGCCTGGGCTGTCATCGCAGTCTTCAACAGTGTGTCTTCGCATCGAGTGTCCTTGCCGAGGCGTCAGATGGAACTGCTGCTTGTCGAGTTGGCAGACCGCGCTGCATACGCGGAACTGGGTCGCTCAGAAGTGAAAGTCGTGGCGGCAACGGGTCACCTGCCCGTTGTGATACCCAGACGTGAACTCTTGTTGACCGAAGCAATTCGGCTGTTCGACGAGCGTGGATATCAAGCAGTCAATACCGAGGACATCGGTGAGGCTGCAGGAACGACAGGCCCGAATGTGTACAACCACTTCGATGCCAAGATCGACCTGCTGATCTCCGCGGTCTCGAGGGGCGGCGAGCGTCGCCGGCTCGGCGTTGCACAGGCTCTCGGCGCCGCAACCGGCCCGGAGGACGCGCTGTCCGGATTGCTTGCCGCACATATCGATTTCGCGATCAACGAGCGTCATTTGATCGGGTTGTTGATCAGCGAACTCGACCAATTACCGGACAAGTTCCGCCGCACGTGTGAACAGAATCAACGTGAGTACGTCGCGCTATGGGTCAAGATGCTCGAAGAAGTCCGTCCGGGCCTCGAGTCCGCCACCGCCAGGATCACCGTCAATGCCACTTTGACAGTTGTGGAGAACGCCGTCCGAATCGGCCGGCTTCGCCGTCGCGACGACCTGTCGGACAGACTCTTCGAGATCGGCTGCGCCCTGCTGCTGGGCGCATGAAAAATTCGGGTAAGCGCCACGGGCGGCGGATCGACTCACGAAACTGATCGGAGACGTCATGCGTTTCGACGCAACAGAACTGACGATCGAGGAGCTTGCTCTTCAGGCTGAAGTGCGGGAGTACCTCGACAAGCGACTCACCCCCGGTACCTACTCGCTCGGACTCGGGATGGCCGGGGCGGTGGATCCGGTGTTCTCGCGAGATCTGGGTCGACGTGGGTGGCTCGGCATGTCGCTGCCGAAGGAATACGGCGGGGGCGGACGGTCAGCAGTGGATCGATTGGTCGTCGTCGAAGAACTTCTCGCGCGGGGAGCGCCGGTCGGCTATCACTGGATCGGAGACAGACAGTCGGGTCCGAGCATCGCCGCCAACGGCACGGAAGAACAGAAGCGGTACTTCCTTCCCGGTATCGCGAGCGGTGAGTTCTCGTTCTCGATCGGGATGAGTGAGCCCGACTCGGGTTCGGACCTGGCATCGGTGCGCACTCGCGCCGAACGTGTCGATGGTGGCTGGAAAGTCAACGGCACCAAGATCTGGACCACCGGCGCCTTCCATGCCACACACATACTCGCCCTGCTTCGAACCTCGGCAGACAAGCACAACGGACTCACTCAGCTGATCGTCGATCGCGACAGCGAGGGTCTGACCGTCTCACCCATTCCGTTCATCGACGGTAGTGAGGACTTCTGCGAGGTGTCGTTCCAGGATGTTTTCGTGCCGGATTCGCGTCGCCTCGGAGACGTCGGAGCGGGCTGGGGACAAAACACCGGTGAACTCGCACTCGAGCGAGGTGGCGTCGACCGTTGGATGTCGCTGATGCCGGTCCTCGAGAACTTCGCGGCCAACCAAGCAGCGCAAGGCGGTCCAGCTGCCCTCGCCGATCTGGGCTCGATTACCGCACGCTGCTGGGCTTTTCGCGGGATGTCGCTGTCCATCGCACGGATGGTCGACGCCGGTCGCTCGCCGGTCACGGAGGCCGCGCTGATCAAGGAGATGGCAACACGCTTCGAACAGGACTGTGTTGCGACCGTCGCGCGGCACCTCGGCCGGGCTCCGGACCTTGCATCCGACGATCCGTACGAGTCGCTGCTCGCCCGGGCCGTGCTGGTGGCGCCGTCGTGGTCGATTCGCGGCGGTACAAACGAAATTCTCCGCACCGTAATCATGAAAGGGTTGGACCGATGAATTCGGGGTCACAGATCAACGCGTACACATTCGACGCCGACCTCGAATCGATGGTCGAGCAATTTTTCGCCGAGAAGTCCGGCACCGAGGTGGTAGCGCAGGCGGAGATCGGCGGTCTGCCCGCCGGATTATGGAGCGCGGCAGTCGAACTAGGGTTACCTCTGGTCGGTCTTCCCGAATCGGTTGGTGGTTCCGGTGGCTCGCTCCTCGACGCCGTGACTGTCCAGCGCGCGGCGGCGAGGCACGCTGCGCCGCTGCCGCTCGCCGAGACGTACCTCGCGGGCAGGCTGGCAACAGCGGGCGGGTTACCCGTGCCCTCCGGAATCGCAACGGTCGCCCCGGGTTCGCCGCGCGACGATGTGCGCCGGACCGACGACGGTTTCCTGTCGGGAACCTTTCACGACGTGCCGTGGGGTAGTGCCGCATCAGTGCTGGCAGCAGTTCTCGGTGATCGCGTCGTACTCCTTGACATCTCCGACGCCGAGATCGGTGGCGGGACGGATCTTGCGGGGCAACCGCGTGAGAGCCTGACGTTCTCCGAAGCGCGGACCATTGACGGCGACAACCCGGTCGATGCCCGGATTCTCAGCAAGCTCGGCGCGTTCTTGCGCTCGGTGCAGATGTCGGGAGCGATGGAGTCGGCGTCGACGTTGACCCGGCGCTATGTGTCCGACCGGGTGCAATTCGGTAGGCCCGTCGCGCAGTTTCAAGCAGTCCAGCAGCATATCGTGACGCTTGCTCAGATGGCTTCGATGTCCACGCTGGCCGTCGATCGCACTGCACATGCACTCATCAGAGGCGACGCCGACTTCGAAGTGAGCGCAACCAAATTGGTGGTTTCGCAGAATGCGCTCGTGAGCGTCCGCGCCGCCCACCAGGCACACGGTGCAATCGGCATGACCCGCGAATACCGATTGCAACAACTGACGCGTCGACTGCACGCCTGGCGATCGGAGTTCGGCGACGAAATCGCGAGTGCGACGCAACTAGGAGAGGCCGTAGCGGCGTCGCCGTCACTGCACCGCTTGATCACCGACCCAGAACCGACATTGAAGCTGTAATCCTGACCGTCGTAAAGGATTACGTTGCGTTGCAACGAAGATCGCGCTTCAGCACCTTGCCTGCTGCCGACAGCGGCAATGCATCGACGAATTGGAAAGTGCGCGGAGATTTGTATCCGGCTATCAGCGTTTTCACGTGAGCGCGCAGTTCGTCGGCGTCGGCGTCGAAACCATGCCGAAGGACGACCACGGCATGGACACGCTCGCCCCACTGGGCATCGGGCAGACCGATCACGGAACAGGCCGCGACGGATTCGTGTTGTGCCAGAGCATTTTCGACCTCGGTGGAGTAGACGTTCTCGCCACCGGTGACGATCATGTCCTTGATGCGATCGACGATGAACAGGTAACCGCGGGCGTCGAGGTATCCGGCGTCGCCGGTATGCATCCACCCGTCGCGGAGCACTTCTGCGGTCTCCTTCGGTTTGTTCCAGTATCCGAGCATGACGTGGCTGCCGAACGTGACGATTTCGCCCACCTTGCCGGGTGGGAGTTCCGAGCCGGCCGGATCGACGATTTTCACCTCGCAATGAGGGAGCGCGCGACCAGCGCTGCGGAGGAGATCACCACCTTCGAGGTGATCGGCTGGACTCAGCATGCTGATGTGCGCGGTTTCAGTCATCCCATAGCCCTGAGCGAAGGAACTGTTGGGGAACATTTGCATGACCTGCCCGAGAAGCGTCGGAGATATGGGCGAGGCGCCGTATCTCAGGATCCTGACGCTGGACAGATCGTAGGTGGTTGCGTCTTCGCCCGTTTCGTTTTTGTGGGCGACCAACATCTGGAGCATTGTCGGCACCAGACCCACGGTTGTCGGGCGATAGCGGTCCACGGCCTCGAGGAACGTCCGTGGGCTGAAGTTCGCTACGAAGACCTGGGTTCCACCCATCAGCGACTGAGCCAACCATCCGACGATCCCGGCAATGTGAAACAGAGGGTTCACCGCGAGGTTCGTTCCGTTGCTGATTGCCACGCCGCCTGCCGCGAGAGTGCCCAGCGCCGAGGTCATCAGCGCTTGATGGCTGATCATCACGCCCTTCGGCACTCCGGTGGTCCCGCCGGTGTAGAGGAGTAGTGCAAGCGTGTCGCCGCCGACGCGCAGATCGTCGACCGGAATCGCCTCCGCGATCACCTGTTCGTAGTCGAGCATTCCGTCCGGAACTCGGTCGTTGCCGCAGTAGACGACAGTGGTCAGGCCTGGACACGCCTCGCGAAGGGTAGATCCGACGGAAGCAAAATTCTCGTCCACGAGTAATACCGTCGACCCTGAATCTTCCAGGGCGTACCTGATTTCCGCCGTGCTCCAGCGAGAATTGACCGGACTGGCCACTGCTCCGAACCACCAGCAGGCCAGGAGCGCCTCGTGGTAGTAGTCGGAGTTCGATGCCAAGATCGCGACTCTGTCACCGGTGTGCAGGCCTAACGTCTGCAGCCCGCCCGCGAGCCTCTTGATCCGGTCGACCGATTCGCGAGACGTGCGCACTCGGCCATCGGAGATCGTCATCACCGCTTCGGGCGACGCTCGTAGGGATCGGTGAACGAATTGAGTCAGCTGCATGCGATTCCTCCTGCGAGTGTGCGGCGAGTGCTCTGACTCGGATCAGTTCCGGCACTGATGCTATTGGCCTGACAATTGCCCTCACCCACCGCCTGAAATCATGCCCCACTCCGGTGCAATCTAGACGATTGTCCAGTTAACTCTGACGATTCCATCCTGCCGTGGGGTGATTTCTGCGAGAGTGTCGAACATGCGAGCAATCCTGGTAGCCGGTATGAGTGCGTTCGTGGCGGTCGTCTCGGCGCCCTCTGCCGGCGCCGAAACGACTACGAACCAAGTGCGCTCGTTTTCCGAGACCACGTCAGTCGGGGTCCACAATTCCTACGAGAAGGCGACGTTTCCGTACTTCGCCGACGCTTTGGATTCCGGGGCGTCGTTGCTCGAGCTGGACCTGTGGACCAACGGGGGCGGTCCGGACTGGCGTGTGTCGCACATGAATCCGGTGGCGAGCGAGAGCAACTGCGTCGGCGCTCAGGACGCATCCGGGTTGCGAAGCGGTCTACGAGATCAGGGATTCCGTGGATGCCTGGCAGATATGCGGGCGTGGCACGAGGCCAATCCCGAGCACCCGCCGGTGATGATCAAGTTGGAAATCAAGGACGGGTTCACTGCCGGGTACGGACGTGGGCCCGCGGATCTCGACGCCCTGATTCTCGGGACACTCGGAGACGCGGTTTTCACGCCGGCCGATTTGATGGGGGAGTCCTACTCCACCCCGGATGCCGCCGTCACCGAGCGTGGATGGCCGAGCAATTCCGAAATGACCGGGAAATTTCTGTTCGAGCTGATACCGGGAACGATCGAGGAGGGAAACCCTCTCGATACGGAGTGGACGGACCGGCAGTATGCGACGCACCTGCGAGATCTGTCCTCCGCCGGGCTCGTCGAACTCAGCGCCGCCTTTCCCGCTGTTCACCGTGCATCACCGGGAGACCCACGTCTCGACCGCTATACCGACCCGGGGATCCGTCCGTGGTTCGTGATTTTCGACGGCGACGCTCTCGACTACACCGCCGGAGTCGTGGATCCGAGTTGGTACCACGATCGCGGCTACCTGCTCGTCATGACCGACGCGCACAAGGTCGCTCCGCAGATCGACGGAACCCATGCCACCGAAACCGAGGCGAGCGAGCGTCTCGACCTGTTGGCCGGGCAGCACGCAAGTTACATCACCGCGGACTGGTCGAGGTTGCCGAACGTACTGTCCACCGTGGTGCCGCGTCGGTGATTTTCGAAAGGCCGGATCGTGAAGAGCGAGATCTGACGGGCGGCAATTCTCAGGAACAGGGTGCAGGATGGGTTCATGCGCACTGTCACGTGGAATCCCGAAGTCTACGGCCGCTATTCGGGTGAGCGGTCACGCCCGTTCGTGGACCTGGTGTCACGGGTGGCCACCGAAGACCCGACGCGGGTAGCCGACCTCGGCTGCGGATCAGGCACCCTGACCGCGATGCTCGGGGAAAGATGGCCGGACGCCTCGGTATCCGGATTCGACTCGTCTCCCGAAATGGTCGCGCAGGCCCCTACAGACCTACCGGGAAACGTCACCGTCGAGTTGGGGGACATCATGTCCTTCGACGCCACCGGTTACGACGTGGTCGTCAGTAACGCTGCATTGCAGTGGGTTCCGAGCCATCGCGAGCTGATCGACCAGTGGACGGACACCCTGGAATCCGGATCGTGGCTGGCGTGGCAGGTGCCGGGTAACTTCGATGCTCCGTCCCATGCGCTCATGCGAGATCTCGCGGAATCAGCGGAATGGAGTGAGCGACTGGGTGGCGTCCTACGCGGCCCGGAAGGCGTCGACAGTCCAGTTCAGTACGCGCAGCGTCTCCAAGAACACGGATTCGACGTCGACGCCTGGGAGACGACGTACGTACACGTGCTGGCAGGTGCCGACCCGGTGCTCGGATGGGTACGGGGGACGGGGTTACGACCCGTGCTCGACGTTCTCGGCGAAGCTGACGCTCCGGAGTTCGAGCGTCAGTATTCCGATCTGCTGAGGGAGGCCTACCCCGCAACAGCCGCCGGAACGCTCTTTCCGTTCCGGCGGGTGTTCTGCGTCGGACGCAAACGGTAACTACTCGGCTGGGTTGCGGTCAGCCGATCACTGCGCCGTGACAAAGCCTTCCGAGACCAGCCAGTCGCGGGCCACGTCCGCCGGCTCCTTGCCGTCGACGTCGACCTGCCGGTTGAGCTCGGTCATCACCTCGTTGGTCAGTCGCTCCGAGATCGGTGCCATGACTTCTGCTACCTGCGGATGTGCTTCCGCGAAGTCCTTTTTCATCACCAGTGCCGGATTGTATTTCGGGAAGAACTGGAGATCGTCGTCGAGCAGAACGAGATCAAGTGCGATGATGCGACCGTCGGTGGTGAACACCTCGCCGAACTTGCACTGATCGCCATCGGCCGTCGCCTGGTAGATGATGCCGGTCTGCAGGATCTGGCGTTGGGCACGAGAGGCGTCGAAACCGTATTTCGCTGCCAGGCCGGGATATCCGTCCTGGCGGACGTTGAACTCGGTCTCGACGCACGTCACCGCAGCTCCGGGATCGGATTCGACCAACTTCGCGTAGTCGGAAACGGTCTTGACACCGGTCTTCTCAGCGGTCTCCTTGCTCATCGCCAATGCATACGTATTGTTCATCGGCGCCGGATCGGTCCACACCATGTCGTTCGCAGCAAGGTCCGCATCGCGGACGGCCTCGAACTGCGCCTGCGAATCGGGAAGCGGTGTCTCGTTGCCGAGGTAGTTGATCCAGCCGGTTCCGGTGTATTCGTACGCAAGATCGATCTGGCCGTTCAACTGTGCGTCACGGGTGCTGTTCGAGCCCTGGATGTTCGTGAGATCTCGAACATCCGCGCCCGCAGCGGCCATCGCGAATTCGATGACGTACCCGAGCACGATCTGCTCGGTGAAGTCCTTGGAGCCGACGGTCATCTTCACACCCTCGAGCTCCGGAACCGGCTCGATGCTGCCGGGGCCGACGGCCAGGGGCAGTGCGCCACCGGACTCGAGACCACACGAAGCGACAAGTGTGAGGCCGATCGTGGCAACCGCGAGTTTCCAGCCCCACGTTCTGGTGATCGAAGTCTTGGTCATCGCAATCCCTTGGGCCCGAGATAAGTTTCGGCGAGCGCGCCGAGCCAGTCGATCAGCAAGGCCAGCGACACCGCCAGTACGGCACCGACAACGAGGGTGACGTTGTCGCGGAGCTTGTATCCGGTGTCGATCAGAATGCCGAGTCCGCCGGCACTGACCAGGAAGCACAGCGTCGCGGTACCGACGGCCAGAACGAGCGAAGTACGCAGTCCTGCAAGGATGTACGGGACGGCCATCGGGAATTCGAGTTGACGCAGGACCGTGAGCGAAGACATTCCCTGCCCGCGCCCGGCATCGATCAAGGTCTTGTCCACTTGCTGGTAGCCGAGGATGGTGTTGCGCAGCACCGGAAGCAACGAATAGAACGCGATGGGAAACACGCCGATCCAGAAGCCGGTCGTTCTTGTCGCGAGATAGAACAGCACGAGCAGGCCGATGGCAGGCGCTGCGGCTCCGATGTTGGCTATCCCCACGAAGAACGGTGCCAGCCGGGTGAATTTCGGCCTGGTCAGCAGGGTTCCGAGTGGAACTGCGATGGCGACGACGATGATGACCACGGCGGCCGTGATCAGTACGTGCTGCCAGGTCAGTGTGACGATGTTGTCGAGATTGATGCTCGCCTTCTGCGTCGCGTTGAGATCTCGGCTGAATGCCCAGATCAACACGCCCGCAACCAGGATCAGGACGATGACCGGCTGGACATACAGTCGCATCCGTTCCGCACGGCGCGTGGCGGCGTTCTCGGCCGCACCCAGATCGGGGGCGTCCGGTTCCATCTCAGGCGCGGAGACGCGCTCCTCTGTCGTGGCAGTCATGTTCAACCCTCGACGTTCTCGGTGTCTGGCTCTTCGTCGTGGTCGTGCGCATGCTCCTCGCGCATTTCGGAAAGATGGCTGACCAGTGTGTCGATGGTGATGAGACCGACGTACTCGCCACGCCGTCCGGTGACCACGGTGGACGCATTGCTCTCTGCGAGAAGAGCTTCCAACGCATCCTGCAGGGTGGACTGGATGGACACGGCTTCGCCGATCTCGTTACCGACACCTCGAAGAGTCGACGCATGGGCGAGGTGGCCGGGCGAGACCCAGCGAAGCGGCCGTCCGCGCTGATCGAGAATCAGGGCCCACTTCCACTTACGCGCTGCGAGTGCGGTTCTCAAATCATCGACCGAATCGGTTTCGCGGGCGGTGAGGCACTGCTTGAGTTTGATCTGGCGCACGCGAGTCAGGGTCAGCTGCTTGAGCGAGGCGTCCGCCCCGACAAATCCCGCGACCATGTCGTTTGCGGGATTGGCGAGAATCGCTTCCGGAGTGTCGTACTGCATGATGCTGGACTGATTGCCCAGCACGGCAATACGGTCACCGAGTTTGACTGCCTCGTTGAAATCGTGCGTGACGAAGACGATGGTCTTACCCAACTCCGACTGCAGACGCATCAGTTCGTCCTGGAGCAGGCCGCGGGTGATCGGATCGACGGCACCGAAAGGTTCGTCCATCAACAGCACCGGAGGATCGGCAGCCAGCGCCCGCGCCACGCCCACACGCTGTTGCTGCCCGCCGGACAATTGGCGAGGGTAGCGGTCGCGATAGGTATCGGGATCGAGGCCTACGAGGTCGAGCATCTCGTCGGTGCGCGCTGCGATACGTTTCTTGTCCCAACCGATCAGACCCGGGACAGTCGCGACGTTCTTCGCAATCGTGAAGTGCGGGAACAAGCCTGCCTGCTGGATCGAGTACCCGATGCCACGGCGGAGCTTGTCCGGGTCGATCGACAGCGCGTCCTTGCCGTCGATGGTGATCTTGCCGGAGGTAGGTTCGATCAGGCGGTTGATCATGCGCATCGTCGTTGTTTTGCCGCAACCCGAAGGTCCGACGAAGACCACGATTTCACCGGCCGGAACAGTCAGCGAAACATTGTCCACCGCTGCAGCTTTCTGGCCCGGGTACCGCTTGGTGACGGACTCCAGGACGATCTCGACCCCGGATACCTTCTGATCTGTGGATACGTCAGACGGAATGGTTTCAGTCATTGCAGCCCCTTCGAAGTAGTGAGACGACCGATGACGACGTAGATTCCGTCGAGAATCAGAGCGAGAATGACGATCAGTACGGTGCCGACCAGCGCTTGCGGAACAGCATTCGGGCTACCGACACGCGAGAGTCCGGAGAAGATCAGGTTTCCCAGACCAGGACCTTTGGCGTACGCCGCGATGGCGAGGATGCCCATGAGCATCTGTGTACTGACCCGCATGCCGGTGAGGATCGACGGCCACGCGATCGGTAGCTCGATTCGACTCAGTACGTGCATGCGATTCATTCCGACACCGCGGGCTGCGTCCGTGATCGCCGGGTTGACTGCATCCAGACCGATGATCGTGTTCCGAATGATCGGGAGCAGGGCATACAAGATCAACGCGGTGATCGTGGGAGCGACGCCGAGACCGAGAATCGGAATGAGCAGTCCGAGGAGGGCGAATGAAGGAACCGTCAGGATCGTGCTGGCCAACGCCGTAGCGATGGAGGATCCCGCCGGGCTCCGGTAGACGAGAATGCCGATGATCACGGCGGCAATCGTCGCGATGATCACGGACTGGATAACTGCTGAAACATGTAGGTACGAGTCGGTCATCAATTGTTGTCGTCGTGCAACGACAAAATCCCATAGGGCGCCCATATTTCCGAACCCACTTTCTTCGGACTTCTGCTCGCTCGAACGTCTTCCCTCGACACCGACCGGCGCACAAGGGCTTTCCCCGCAGCCTCCGTAGGCCGAGGGGTTTCCCTCGACTGTCGTCCAAAAACTGAGATACTGCAACTAATTCCGATTGCAGCGTGTCGGATGTTGTTCTGGACGTGAGATTTTGCGAGACGCGGGTATGTACCCACTGCGAGCAGAGTTGAAACGCGCTGGAGATGGCAAAGCGGGAGAGTTCCGCAGAACTCTCCCGCATTGCTTGATTTGTCCGAATTGGCCTCAGGCCCAGCTGAGCGCATCCTCATCGGAGAGGCGCGGCAGACGATCGAACCAGGGGTTCTCACCGGGATGGCCGATGTTCACCACGAGGATCGTCTTGAAACGTCCGTCTGCGAAGAATTCGCCGTCGATGCCGTCGGCGTTGAACCCGGCCATCGGGCCGGCGACCAGACCCTGTGCGCGAATCGCGAGGATCACATAGCCGGCCTGAAGTGCGGCATTGAACCGACTCGTCGAACTGGCGGCAGCCTCGTCGGATTCGAAGTAGTCCTTCATCTCCGGGCGAATGGGGAACAGGTTGGGGATGTGCTTGTAGAACTCGGTGTCCACCGCCAGTACGGCAACTGCAGGAGCGGCCTCGGTCTTGGCTTTGTTGCCGTCTGCCATGTGCTCGACGAGGCGTGCTTTGCCTTCCTCGGTACGGACGAACAGCACACGTAGCGGATTGGTGTTGGCCGCGGTCGGTGCCCACTTCGCGAGCTCCCAGATCGCAGTCAGTTCGTCGTCGGTCACAGGTTCGTTCGAGAAGGAGTTGGCGGTGCGAGCAGCAGTGAAGAGGAGCTCGCGGCCGGCTTCGTCGAGTTGCTGGGCGGTGAATGGGGTGGCTGCGTCGAGAGACATCGGGGGTTTCCGTTCCGTGGTAGCTCGACCGAGCATCACCCGGTAAAGCTAGTTGCTAGTAAAAAAATAGTGCCTACGGATACGTTAGCACTGTGGCTAGGATGGTGGGGTGGCAAGCAAGAGCGAAGCGGGACACGAGCCCCGCGCATGTGACGGGGCTCTGGCCCGCGCGTTCGGCTTCCTGGGCAAACGGTGGAACGGCGTCATTCTCGGCACGCTGCTGAACGGGCCGGCGGGATTCTCCGAACTCAAGCGCGCGGTGGGCGGGATCAGTGATTCGGTGCTCTCGGAACGCCTGACGGAGTTGGCAGGGGCAGGCCTGGTGACGAGGAGCGTCGATGCAGGTCCGCCCATCGCCGTGGAGTACGAACTCACAGCGTCGGGGCAGGCGCTGCTCCCCGCTCTCAGTGAACTGACAACGTGGGCCGCCGAAAATCTGCCACCCGAGAGTTGCTCGAACTGAGCGCTAGCTCGAACGGCAGTTCAGCGACTGCGCGGGTCCTGTTTCTGCCAGTTGTTATTTCCTTACCGTTTTTCCCGGGCGATACTGGCCGAACATTTGTCGGTTCGGGGCTGCCTGGGACGCCGGGTATGGCTCTTTTTGTGCTGCTGTTCACATGGCTGAAGGAGAACGGCCGCCCGGTGTTCTCGACGACTCGACCTATCAATCGCCTGACGGACTTCGAAAATTCGGCCGGACGAAGTCGGAAGTGTGGTTCCGGAACAAGAAGGCATACAACGCCTCTCGGATTGACGACGCCGCGGTCGAGGCCGCAAACGGGTAGTTGGTGCGGGTGGCTGGGCAGATGTCGCCGCCACGGGGTGGTGACGTGTCTGCGTTCGGAAGCGCAGACAGATTGGCCGGCATCTCAGGGTCTAGCGCCTGTGCCGCGAGATTCGGGCCGAGTCAGTGGAAATCTGCGCCGGCCGCGCAGGTACGACCGCAGGCTGTTGCGGGCCTTCTATCTGTCCGCGCAGCACAGTATCCGGCACAACGCTCAGTCGTAGGCTTTTTGTACCCGCAAACGGGCCGAGGGGCAGTGTCATACGCAGGCGGTTCTTGCGTTGGGAGGCGGAGACTGAACGTGTGGTGGGCGCTCCTCCGCGATAACGCGATCTATCAACTTGGACCGACTACCGCCGCGGCTGCGTGAGCGCCCTAGCGACTAACGCAGTGCGGTAGATGTATGTGCGCCGGGGGGAGTGTGGCTCGTAGCGCTGAGAATCCACGGTGTTGAGACATGTCCGAGCCCGCTATGGTTTCCGGTGATGGACCGGCCGTCGATGCTGCCTGCACCCGAGGCCACCGCCGGCTGAAGGAGACAATACTGTGCTGCATCTGCGTGTCATCTCGCCGAGTGAGCGGACCGGAGATGTGCTGAACATGTTGGCCGCCGAACCTGGGGCTACTCATGTGACACTCGCACTCAGAGCCGCTGTCGATCCGCCGGGAGATGTGATCGAGGCCGATGTAGCCCGCGCATGCGCGAACGACGTGCTTGCCGCGTTGACTGCTCTGGACCTGGTGAGGGCTGGCGGTATTTCGTTCGAGCCGGCGGGAACCATGCTGTCCTTCTCCGCAGAACGGGCGGACACTGCGGCCCCGAGAAGACCCGACGAGACAGTGGTGTGGGAGCAGTTGCTCGGTCAGGTGCGCGAAGGTGCCCGACTGACTCCGGCGTTCCTGGCCTTCCTGGTGATCGCGTTTTTGCTCTCGGCAGTCGGTGTTGCCACGGCGTCGCCGCTGACCCTGGTCGGTGCAATGGTGGTGGGGCCGGAGTTCCGGCCGCTGGCAGCGCTTTCAGTGGGTCTGGTACGTCGAGACAAAGATCTCGTGCGAAATTCGATTCGTACCCTCGCGATCTCGTTTCCGGCCGCGATGGCCCTCACCGGCCTGGCTACCATGCTGTGGATTCGTCTGGGCTGGGTCGGAATCGGCGATGTCGAGAACGCCCGCGCATTCGACTTCATCTACGAGGTGGGGCCGTTCTCACTGGTGGTAGCACTGCTGGCGGGAGCGGCTGGCATGCTGGCAACGGTCACCTCTACCTCTACGGTCCTGGTGGGGGTGTTCATCTCGGTGACGACGGTGCCAGCTGCGGGATTGGCGGTCGTTGCGGTCTTCGCAGGTAAGTGGAATGTCGTGCTGAGTTCGCTGGCTCAGCTCGGTGTCAATCTGATCGGTATCGTGCTCGCTGGAGTAGTTGTGCTGCTGCTGTTCTCATTGCCCCGATCCGGTCGCCAATGGAAATCAGTCACGCGCCGGGACGCCAGGCCTGGCACATCGCCGTAGGCGCCTGACCCACTGCCGGAACTGGACTTTCGAGGCTTCAGGCTGACAGCTGTCTTGCGGATCGGTGGGAATGTCTGCGCCGACAAACGTCGCGACAAACAGATCCGGCATGCGAACTGTCGGATCTGGGTACCGCTGTCTGTACCGATCATGGCTTCCAGGCTGGTTGCAGCGACTGGAAAAGGGGATCAATCGAGCCGCAACCGATTGGCAGCGTGACTTCACTCAGACCCTTCGGACCTGCAGCGCCGACGGCTCTGCCGGAGGAAACGGCCTGCCGCAGTGCTTGACAAGACCTGTCGAGATTCTCCTTGGTAGCGACGAAACATCTACGCAACGTAGATGCAACGTAACCAAAACTAGTGTTCTGGATCACACAGTGTTCGTGTGGTCGAGAGGCCTTTGGTCACGAATCTGTGGGCAGAACGGGTCCTGGTTCGCTACCGGTGGTGGATGAGGACAAGGTTCCGCGGGTTGAGCACACAGCTCGCGGAACCGCCCCACCACACGCCCCGACGAGGGCACCGGCCGACAGGAGTTCAGGTGTCCGTAGTTGCGGAAGTCCCGGCGATCGATTTCGCGGAGACCGAATTCGATTGGGCGCAGCGATCGACGCTGATTCGTGAAGTCGACCCACTTGTTCCGGGGCCACCATCCTTGGCGATGTGTCTGAGCGAGCCGACGCGCGGACTGGTCGACATCGCTTCACTGCTTCTCGCGGCTCCTTGGTTGCTTCGATCGCCGCGTGGGGACGGGCATCCGGTCCTCGTTCTCCCCGGATTGCTGACTTCGGACGTTTCGACTCTCGCCTTGCGGACATACTTGAGCTTTCTCGGATACCGGGTTCACGGTTGGAATCTGGGTCTCAACACCGGTCCGACGGCGACGGTGGTCGACGGACTGCCTGCCGCATTGGCCGAGGTAGCAGATCGATACGAGCAGAAGGTGTCGGTGATCGGCTGGAGTCTGGGCGGTATCTACGCTCGAAAGCTGGCGAGGGACCTGCCGGATTCGGTGCGTCAGGTAGTGACACTCGGAAGTCCTTTCGGTCTCACCAGTCTGGAGCAGACGAGAGTCGGATCTGTCTACGCTCGTTTGTCCGGCAATCACGCGATACTGCCTCCGGTAGACGGCATCGAATCCGAACAGGGATCGCCTATTTCTGTTCCCGCCACGTCGGTCTACTCCAGGCACGACGGTATCGTTCCATGGCAAGCGTGCTGTGAAACCTCGGCAGGCCTGTCGGAAAGCATTGCGGTGCAAGGCAGTCACATGGGGTTGACCCACAACCCGTCGGCGTTGTGGACCGTTGCCGATCGTCTGGCACAGGACGTCGACAACTGGCAACCTTTTGCGGCTCCGAAACGGCTTCGACGCATGTTTCCCTGCTGAGGTGCGAGGCTGAGGTCCGAGGCCGGGGTGTGGGGGAGAACCCTGAGTCCGACGCGGGGACAGACTCGTACCTGAGGACATACCGCGTCGGAAAAGATGGGTCCATGGCCTGATGCGCACAGGTGGATCGGCAGCGGATAGTGGAGGTCGACGCGGATGAACCGCGAGTTCCGTTGAAAGGAAACAACACATGACCTCCCCGATGAATACCCGCAAGCTCACCCGCGCCCGCTCGGGAGCAATGTTCGGTGGGGTGTGCGCCGGAATCGCTCGGTACTTCGGTTGGAAGTCGTCGACTGTCCGCTTGCTGTTCGTACTCTCGTGCCTGCTGCCCGGCCCGCAGTTTCTGATCTACATCGTGATGTGGATTTTCATTCCTCGTGAGCAGATCTGACCGAACCGCTCAACGGCGGCGGTCTTTCAGGCATTGCTTGGCCTCGTGCAATTCCTCCGAACTCAGTGGAGGAAGGGGCAGTGCGTCACGGTGCAAGCCCTCCGTGCGTAGGCCGTCGAGCATTACCGAGAGGTATCGACGCCACACGGTCGGGTTGACGGGCTGAGCAAATTCGGTGACTGCGCCCACCATGAAGATGAGGCCGAACAGGTCCGTCGGTACGGCGTCGGTGCGCAGCATCCCGGCCTCCTGGGCCCGGTAGAAGATCCTCTCGACCGACGGTTCGATGATGGATCGTTGGCATGCGACTTGCTCGCATCCCTCGTCGGTTCCGTTCAGGACGTCTTTGAGTCCGCGGTTGACCGACATACGGCTGCAGGCGAATTCGGCAAAGGTGACAAGTCCGTCCCACGGATCCGGATTGGCAAGTGACGCGTCCGCGGCCGCTGCCATGTCGGCGAAGTTCTGCTGGAAGACTCCGTCGATCAATTCTTCCTTGCTGGCGAACCGCCGATAGACCGTTCCGACGCCGACCCCCGCGCGCCGGGCGACGTCGTCGAGTGTGACGTCGATCCCTTCTTCGGCGAACAATTCACGTGCGGCGTCGATGATCAACTGCCGATTACGTGCAGCATCGGCGCGAAGGGGGCGCTCCATTGCGGTACTCATGTCCCCACTCTACCCGCCAAGTGGAGACAGCCTCTCCGTTTTCGTGTAGCGTTTTTGCTAACCGGAGAAGCCATCTCCGCATAGGTTGGGCGAGGGACTATGTCAGACATTGCTGAACGGACTGAATTCGAGCAGTCCTCAGCGCCTTCAGGGGACAACCACGCAAAGCGGTGGCTGGTTCTCGCGGTTCTGGGAATTGCGCAGCTGATGGTGGTCTTGGATGCCACCATCGTCAACATCGCGCTGCCTGCTGCGCAGCGCTCACTGGAGTTCGGTGATTCGGACCGCCAGTGGATCATCACGGCATACGCATTGGCGTTCGGCAGTTTGCTGCTACTCGGCGGTCGATTGAGCGACTTGTTCGGGCGCAGGCGAACTTTCATCGTCGGCCTGATCGGCTTCGCAGTCGCTTCCGCCATCGGTGGCGCAGCCGTCAACTTCGAAATGCTTGTTGCCGCTCGTGCCGGCCAAGGCGTATTCGGTGCGCTCCTTGCCCCGGCAGCCCTGTCGCTGCTGTCCGTGACATTCACGGATCCAGGTGAGCGTGCCAAGGCGTTCGGTATCTTCGGTGCCGTTGCCGGCGGTGGTGGCGCCATCGGACTGCTGCTCGGCGGCGCACTCACCGAGTGGGTCGACTGGCGCTGGTGCCTCTTCGTGAATCTCTTCTTCGCGGCGATCGCTCTGGTCGGAGCAGTCCTGTTGCTCGCGCCGCACACCAGTGACTCGCGACCCAAGCTCGACATCCCCGGAACGATCCTGGTGTCGATCAGCTTGTTCAGCATCGTCTTCGGATTCTCGAAGGCCGAGTCGGACGGGTGGAGTGCAACTCCCACTATCTCGTGGCTCGTTGCCGGCGTCGTGTTCATGGCGGCGTTCATCTACTGGCAGACCAAGTCCGAGCACCCACTTCTTCCGCTGCGGGTGGTCCTCGACCGAATCCGGGCTGGCTCGTACCTGGCGATCTTCCTTTCCGGCGCAGGCATGTTCGCAGTCTTCCTGTTCCTGACGTACTACATGCAGCTGATCCTCGGGTACAGCCCGATCATGACCGGCCTCGCATTCATGCCGATGGTGTTCGGAATCGTGACAGCGGCAACGCTTTCGACAGCGGTTTTGCTGCCGCGCGTCGGTCCGCGAGTGCTGATCGTGAGCGGAATGGTCATCGCGGCGATCGGAATGACTCTGCTGGCCCAGATCTCGGTGGACAGCACCTATGCAGTCCACATTCTGCCGGGGCTCGTCGTCACCGGACTCGGCATGGGCAGCATTTTCGCCCCGTCGATGCAGGGAGCAACTTCAGGCGTGCATCACGAAGATGCCGGCGTCGCATCTGCCACGGTCAACACGATGCAGCAGGTGGGCGGCTCGATCGGAACTGCACTGCTCAGCACGATTGCCGCCTCGGCTTCCACCAACTACCTGGTGGGCCGCGAGATGAATCCGCTGACTCAGGCGCAGGCCGCCGTCGAGAGTTACACCACGACGTTCTATTGGGCCGCAGGCATATTCGCGGTCGGTGCGGTCTTGACCGGACTGGTTCTTCGGAGTGGACTGCTTCCGGATTCGCCGGAAGGTGAACCGGTAATCGCCCACTGACAGCAAATTTCGGGGTCGACGCCGCAATGGCGTCGACCCCGAAATCGACTCAGCAGTTCTTCCCGGGCGTTGCCTGAAACCGATGAAGGACGTGATCGAGTTGCTCGGAGGACAGCGCCGGCACGGGCAGTTCCCGATGGTCGGTGCGCGACGCGCAGAGTCCGTCGATCATGAACCCGAGTGCGCGGCGGTAAGCCTGAGGGGCCTCATCGCCACCGAACTTCTGGGCCATCTTGACGACCTGCATGAGAAGTGGAATGTCGTTGACTTCGAAGTCGCTGCGCAGGGTGCCCTGTTCCTTGGCGCGATTGACAAGTACCGCAGTGTGTCGAGCGATCCCGGCGCGCGCGCGAGCGAAGGTGTCGGACGTGAAGCGTCCGTCCATCAGGAGATCGCCGAATCCGCGGTTGTCTGCCATGCGCAGAGAGATCACGTCGAGAAAGTAGACAAGACCTTCCCAGGCGTCGGGCATCTCTCGGGCGGTGGCGGCGATCGTTTCGATCTCGGAACACCGCGTGTCGAACAGTGCCTGGATCAGTTCGTCCTTGCTGGCGAAGCGGCGATAGACGGTGCCGACGCCGACGCCGGCGTGCTTCGCGACGTCTGCCAGCGTGGCGTCGAGTCCTTGGGCAGCGAACACCTCGCGAGCGGAGTTGAGGATGCGCTCGAGGTTGGCCTTGGCGTCGGACCGAAGGCGCGGCTGTGAGCAGTCGGCCGAGGTCCCCGCATGAGAAGCGTCGGGGTGTGTTGTCGGCATCCTCACAGTCTACGGCACTAAGCGGAATGATCGATTCCGTTAGTGCTATATTACTAAGCGGAACGTGTGGTTCCGATTGTCCGTATGAGAGAAGCCGATATGAGCACGTCTGACATCTGGGTCGGGAGCAATCCGATCTCGATGGTGGGTACGCGGAGTGCAGGTTTCGCGGCAACGAGGCTTCGCGCTCTTGCCGGCGACGGCGCCTTTGCCCAGCTCGTTCGTTTTGCCCTCGTCGGCGGAGCCAGCAACATCTTGTACTTTGCCGCTTTTCTGGCGCTGCGCGGTGACGGAGCGCTGGTCGCCAACGCAGTTGGTGCAGTCTTGAGCACCATTCTGGCCAACGAACTGCATCGCCGGCTCACCTTCCATGCCGCGGATCGCGTCAACTGGTTCACCGCGCAGTGGGAAGGCGGTGGACTCGCACTGGTCGGGTTGATCGCCAGTTCTGCCGCCATCAGTGCGCTCGGCTTCCTTCTCCCGGGCGCCGACGGGCTTCTTCAAGCCGGGCTTGTGATCGCCGTGAGCGGAATTGTCGGTGGCCTGCGATTCGTCGCCCTTCGCGGTTGGGTGTTCTGAGCGGTTCTCGAATTCGGATCGGACTCGGCTCGTAGGGAACACTGAGACCCATGAGCCTTTCGATAGCCGACTCCGGCATCCGTCTGGCTGTGCTCTGCATCGTCATGGCACTTGTCGCCACGCTCGTCTACCGATTCACCTATCTCGGTAGCGTTCGGGTGGTCCCCGGTGCCCTCGCTCGTGGCGCTCTTCAGTTGGCTGCGATTTCGTTGATCCTTGCCGCCGCCTTGGCCCACATCTGGTCGGCGCTCCTCGTGCTCGTCGGCATGTTCGTTGCAGCGTCTTTCACCGCGGCACGACGCTCGAACGCGGGGACGTCCGGAGTTTGGCTGACCATCGCGTTGGCGTCGGGAATCGGTGTGGTTCTGCCACTGATGCTGCTGTCCGGAGTGGTTCCGCTGCAAGGCGTCGCTCTGGTGCCGATCGGCGGCATTGTTCTGGGTGGCGCGATGACTGCAACATCGATGGCAGCCAAACGCGGACTCGACGCCGTCGACGACCGGTACGGGGAAGTGGAAGCAGCACTGAGCCTTGGATTTTCCCAACGCGATGCGCGGTGGGAGGTAGCCCGCACCGCTGCCTCCGATGCTCTGCTGCCTGGAGTCGACCAGACGCGCACCGTCGGCCTCGTGACATTGCCCGGAGCCTTTGTCGGTGTGTTGCTCGCGACGGGATCGGCCGTTCAGGCCGGTGTTGTGCAAATTCTTGTATTGGCAGGGTTGTTGTTGGCACAAACCTGCTCGGTGGCCGTGGCGTTGGAACTCGTCGCCCGCGGTTTCGTCTTTCGAGGTCAAGCTGTCAGGCCTGCGCGAGTTCGTTGATCTTGTCGCTGCGAAGGACGCGGCCGGGAAGATCGGGGGTGTTTGCCGCGAGGGTGATCATTGCCCTGCCGATGTTTTCACTGGTGGTCACGCTGCTGGGCCACACCCTGCGTAAGAGTGGGTGGAGAGGCACCGAGATTTGATACGACCGTTTCGATTCGTGAATCGTCCATGTATTCGACCAGCACTCTGTTGCCGACCATCACAACGGAACGGACTGGAGATCATCCGGCCGGAATGGCCAACTGAACGCTTGACCTGCAATTATGAGTCCATTTTGATCCGACTCGCGACTAAAGTCCCTACAAACCGGCTGGACGGTTGGCTGAAAATAGTTTTATGGACGAAGGAGTTGATGAAATACACGTTCTCGGATCGGAGTCCGCCGGTCGAATGGTAGAGGCGTCGGCGATCATCGTTCTCGGTGCGCTCTGTGCAGTAGTCGCAGGTTCGGGTGTGTTCTTTGTCGTCGGATCGATTGGTGGCTTCGCCCGATTGCTCTACCTGGTTGTTCGTGGTCCGCTCAACTCTTGCTCGGTACCGGTGTCGAATGTCGAGCTGGCGCCTTCGAGAACGTCATGTGGTCGTTGATGCTCCCGAACGTCGAGTGAAGACGATCAAGGATGTAGTTCTGACGCATGTTCCACGGTGACTTCGATCCCTGCTTCGGGAACTGTTCCACAGCACGCATGACGTACCCCGACGCCAGGTCCAGGATCGGCCGCTGGTCCATCTCTTCGCTCGCGTGCGGCACGCACTTCGAATAGCCGCGCTTGTCCATCTCCGTCAGCAGTCGGCAGACGTACATCGACGTGAGATCTGCTCGCAGAGTCCACGAGGCGTTGGTGTAGCCGACGCACATCGCGAAGTTCGGTACGTCGCTGATCATCATGCCCTTGTAGACGTAACGATCACCGAGGGTGACGGGTTCGCCGTCCACTTCGATCGACATCCCGCCGCACGCTTCCATCTTCAATCCTGTTGCAGTGACGATGATGTCAGCTTCGAGTTCGCGACCTGACGCGAGACGAATTCCGGTCTCGGTGAAAGTGTCGATGCGATCGGTCTCGATCGAGGCCTTGCCGGATCGGAGGGCTTTGAACAAATCGCCGTCCGGTACGACGCACAAGCGTTGATCCCAGGGATCGTAGGTGGGTGTGAAGTGAGGATCGAGTGGGATCTCTTCCGGGAGTTGGCGACTGATCGCGAGGTTCAGCAACCGCTTTGCGCGCGCAGGACTGCGCCGGCACAGTTGGTAGAAACTCAGGTTCACTACGATGCTCTTCCATCGAGCGATGCTGTGCGCGAGTTGATTCGGCAATACTGCGCGGATGGTGTCCGATACCTTGTCGCTGGACGGCAGAGCCAGAATGTATGTCGGTGATCGCTGGAGCATGGTGACATGGCTCGCGTCGCGCGACATCGTGGGGACCAAAGTGACTGCGGTGGCGCCGCTTCCGATCACAACGATCTTCTTGTCGGAGTAATCGAGATCCTCGGGCCAGAACTGCGGGTGCACTACGTCGCCGCTGAATGATTCACGTCCAGGGAAGTCGGGGGTGTATCCGCCTTCGTAGCTGTAGTAACCACTGCACAGATAGAGGAAGTTGCAGGTCAGGGTTTCATCTTCGTCACCGGTCGTGACAGTGACCGTCCACGTCGAGTCAGCTGACGACCATGATGCGGCCGTCACCTTCCGGTTGTACCGAATCTTCTTGTCGATCCCGTTCTCTCGCGCGGTGTCGCGCACGTACCGGAGGATCGAATCACCGTCGGCGATTGCTTTGGCATCTGTCCACGGCCGAAACGGGTAGCCGAGCGTGAACATGTCGGAATCCGACCGGATGCCAGGGTATTTGAAGAGGTCCCAGGTTCCCCCACTGTTCGCGCGGGCCTCGAGGATTGCGTACGACTTGCCGGGAAGCTCGGTCTGGAGTCGATACGCAGCACCGATGCCGGACAAGCCGGCGCCGACGATCAGGACATCGAGGTGTTCGGTGCTCATCAGTTCGGACTCCGTATCGATCGTGTGGGGCCACCGGGCAGGCTAAGTGTTCGATCTCCACACTACTGAACGATGCTCAGTAAGGCGAGGATGACCATGTGATCGTCGGCGGTCGGATAGCCGCACACAGTGGTTTACCTGCGGCGTCGGTGAGGCCGAGGTCTCCGTGGAGCATGCCGGAAGCGTCGGCCTCCTCGGCGATGTGCTCGGGGATCGCGTCGAGCATCAGCTTTGCGCGCCGAAACATCTCGAACGTCTGGTCATCGGATACCGTCACCCAGGACAGGTAGATGAAGCGTCCGCGAGGTGGACCCTGGATGTATGGACCGAGTAAGTCCCAGGCACCGGACTTTCGCTCCAGACTCGCTGTCAGTTCCCATCGCACTGTCTCGGTATCTCCCGGTACGAGGTCGAGGATTTCGTGTGGCTTGCCTCGGCGCTGAACGCCGACGTGGATGTTGCTGCGCTCTTCGAAGGTTGCGGTTTCGGAACACTCACGTCCGGGCAGGCTGTGACCGGTGATGATGATCTGCATATCGACATCATGCTCTGCATAGGTCGGGAGGGGTTGGCGTGGTGAGTCGTTCGGGTAGAACCTCTGTTGCGGCCGTGGTGGCGAGCATTCTGTTGTCGGGTCTCGGGTGGGGGTCAGGTGTTGCAGTGGCGACGGCGGACGAACCGGAAGTCGCGGGCGCGCTGGAGTCCTATGGCGAACTCTCGGCCGCAGTGTTTCCGGTCGGCGCCGGTGAGACGCAGCGGGTCGTCTATCGAACTCTGCGTACCGCTGACAGATGGGGAGAGTCGTCAGGGTCCGTGTTTCTGCCGGAAGGCGCCCCACCGGCGGGCGGTTGGCCCGTCATCTCCTATGCCCACGGAACTTTGGGCAGTGCGGATCAGTGTGCACCCTCGTCGACCGGATTCGGTCCGGGCGAGATCGAACCGATCGAACGCTGGTTGGAGCAGGGGTACGCGGTGGTCGCTACCGACTACTCGGGAGTCGGTACCGACGGGGTGCTGGCCTATCTCGACGGACATGCCGCCGGGGCGAATGCCGTCGACATCGTGCGGGCCGCGCACGAGTTGTACGGCAATGTGCTGAGTCCGCGGTGGATGGTCGCGGGTTTGTCCGAAGGTGGTCATGCGGCGTACTTCGCGGGACACGATGCCACCACTCGTGCACCGGAATTGGATTTCCGTGGCTCGGTTGTCGTCGCAGGCCCCACACACATGGAAGGGCTGTTTCCGTTGGGCGGCCCGCTGTTTCCCGACATCGGTATCACCGGGCTGGTGGGATATGCGCTGTACGTCCTGGCTGGGATCGACGATCAACGACCCGAAGAGAACATTCGCGAGGTTCTCTCGCCGCAGGGGATCGAGTGGATGGAAAAGGCTCGGACACTGTGCGCCGGAGATCTCGGCCGACACATTCGAGCCGAACGAATCCAGTTGAGCTCGTTGTTTTCTCGGTCGGTATGGACGCCGCGCATGTACGACCTGTTCCGCGAGATGATGCAGGTGCCGGTCGACGGGCTACGACCGTCCACTGCGCGTGGTGCAGAGCGTGTCGGACACAACGGTTCCTGTCGCCCTTACCTGGGCGCAACTGGTCGACATGCGTTCGCGGGGAACGCAGTTCGAGTATCAAGAACTCGCCGGAATCAGCCACGGTCAAACGACGGTCGCTTCGATGGACCAGACCATGGAGTTCGTCGATCGATTGATGAGGTGATGTCCTGGTGGTGTGGTTGTCCAGGGTGGCTGTTCAGCGCATACGCCGCGGACCGTAATCGTGGCCACCGTTGGCGAACCACACGATTGCCGCAATCGCGTACAGGATGCAGACCAGGAGTAGTAGGCCGCCTGCGATCCACAGCGAGATCTGACCGAGCCGTTTCACTCGATCGGACGCATACCGCGACCCGGCCACATCGCCGTCAGCCCACAGCGGATACACGTTGAAGGCGTGCGTGAAAGCGGAGAAGGAAAGCGGCCAGAAGAACAGCAGCGAGACCACTGCCCAGCCCGCATTGACGGGTGGTCGAATCGGGTGCTGAGGAACGGATTGCTGGACAGTGGGTTGATCCGGGGTGGTCATGGGGGGCTCCTGACATGAGGTGGCCCTTTCGACGCTACTGCGATGGAGCTGAAGAATCACTGAAAAACGGTGTTCGGTGATGCGATGTGGATCAGCGGCGTAAGTGTGCTGGATCAGCCGCATTGCCAGTCGTGACCGCTGGTGGTGGTTCCGGGTCATTGTTGTGCAGACGAGGGGCGTTCACGTCAGCGCAACTCGATGCCGCTCCGCGAGCATCCTCGCTACCGGCAGGACGTCCTTTGCTGCCATCTCGATACGTTCGAATACCTCGGGGTTGAGGATAGTCGTTCCGTCGAAATCACCTGAGCTGAGATAGATCCCGACCGGAGCGGTCAGCGCTTGGAAGAAAGCGAACAGTGGCCGCAGGGCATGATCCAACACGAGAGCATGGCGGTCGCTGCCACCTGTAGCGGCAAGAATCACCGGAGTGTTGGCAAGCGCGTACTGGTCGACGAGATCGAAAAAATGCTTGAACATTCCCGTGTACGAACCGCGGAACACCGGTGACGCCGCGATGACGATATCGGCGGACTCGACTGCTGCCAGCGCTTCGGCGGTCACTGAGTCGACGTGATCGCGATCCAGAGCAGATGCAAGACCTGGAATCAGATCCACGATTTCGAAAACTCGTGTGTCGATCTGCTCGAAGTCTCCCAAGGTTTCGACGATCAGGTCGACGAGGGCGCGAGTCTTGGAGGGTTTTTGGAGGTTGCCGACAACGGCAACAATTTTGAGCGGTGTGCTCATCGAAACTCCTATTTTTGGGACGACTTCAGCGATTCGATTTCCTTACGCACAACGGGGGCTACTTCGGTGCCGAGGATCTCGATCGCCCGCAGCATGTCCTTCTGTGGCACGTTGCCGAACCCCATCTGGATCATGATGCGGTCATGATGGAACAGTTCGTACTGCGCCATCGTCTTGTCGATGATTTCCTGCGTGCCGCCGAGGAAGAACGCACCCGCGGTGGTTGCCTGCGCTTCATATGCCCTGCGCGGCATGGGAACTCCGTTTCCGCGCTGATGATGATTCTGCATCCACCCGGCCTGGAAGTACGGGTACGACGTGTCGAGTGCTGTTTGCTTCGAGGTATCGACAAATCCTGGCGAAGCAATCGAGACAGCCAGTTTCTTCGGATCGTGTCCGAACTCCGCTGCAGCCCTGCGGTATAGATCGACGAATGGTTCGAACTGTTGGTAACTTCCACCGATGATGGCCAGTGAGAGGGGCAGGCCCAGTTTCGCGGCACGGACGACAGAGGCCGGAGTACCTCCGACTGCGATCCACACCGGAATCTGACGGTCCGGGCGGGGCGTCACGTCACCGTCGATCAGTGGTGGGCGAAGTTGTCCTTCCCAGTTGATCGGGTTTTCGTCGCGCAGTTTCAGTAGTAGATCAAGCTTTTCGGCGAAGAGTTCGTTGTACTGGGACAAGTCGTACCCGAAGAGCGGAAATGACTCCGTGTACGAACCTCGGCCGGCAATGATCTCGGCACGGCCTTCGGAAAGCAGGTCGACTGTCGCGAACTGTTGGAACACACGTACGGGATCGTCGGAACTGAGTACGGTTACGGCGCTGGACAGCTTGATGTTGTCGGTAGCCTGAGCCATTGCCGCGAGCACAACGGCAGGGGCTGAGACTGCGAAGTCGGTGCGATGGTGCTCGCCGACGCCGAAGACATCGAGTCCAACCTGATCGGCAACGGTTGCCTGCTCCACCAAATGACGAAGGTGGACACCGGGATTCATCATCGCGCCGGTGGTGGGATCTGGGGTGAGTTCACCGAAATGGTAGACGCCCAATTCGAAAGCCATGTTGTTTCTCGCTATCTGTTCGTGGGGGTGATGGAGAGTTGTTCTACGTGCGCATCGCATGCGCCGCCTTGATTCGTGTGATGTGTGGCAAGTCGGGAGAAGAAGCGTTCGAGTACCGGAAGCTCCTCGGTTTCAATGAGATCGGAGAAGTATTCGGCGATCCCTCGCGTGTGTATGGCGGACGCTTTTCGAAGCGTCTTCTTGCCCGCAGGCGTCATCGATACCGTCACGACGCGTCGATCGTTGTCCGGTCTAACACGCTCCACTAATCCGGCCTCGACTAATCGATCGACGACGCGCGTCACGCCACTGGTGGTGACCAGGACCAGTTCGGCCAGATCGCCCATTCGGATCGTGTTTCCCGGAGCTTCGTGCAGTCGGAGCAGAACGTCGTACTGGCCAAGGGTGAGTCCGGTGGTGGTTCGAAGGTCCGCCTCCATCTTGCCGAGGATGACGCTGTGGGAGACGACGAGGTCGCGCCACACACGACCACGTACGTGTTCATCAGTTGTCATCGGTGACGCCCTCCATTTATTTGCGACCGCAAGTATTGCTTACTCAAATAATACGCGTGCGACGGTCGAACTATTCCCTGCTCTCATTTGCGCTGGTAGCAAGGGGTTGACTCGAACGCGTGTTCGAGTATTGTTTGGGGAGGGGATCGGGGGATTCAATGAGTGTCTTGTTGTCGGATGTGGTGTCTGGTTCTGCGGTGGGGTTGCGCGGACGCCTGTGGCGGTTGACTGCTGCTGAGTTGCGTGAGGCTGCTGTCGAGGCGAGTGTGGAGATTCTGCGCCTGGAAGCCGTTCGAGTGGCGGTGGTCGACGAACTCTCGTTGCGCCCGGATGATCAGGTGATTGCCAGTCGCGGGGTGGGGTCCTGGTTGGCGGGCAACACGATGTTGCAGGTTCGGGACGGGAAGAAGATCGCCGCGTTGGGTGCGGCTTTGCGGCCGTTTCCGGCGGTGGGAGCTCGGTTCGATTGCGGGGATTGCTCGTTCGATCATGCCGTGTTGATCGTGGCGTTCTGTGAATCGCCGCCGAAGGGGATGCCGGAGGAGGCATTACCGAAGTGCATCGATTTGTTGTTGGCGGCTGCATCCGGTGTCGAGGCCACGACCACGAAGGTGCGGAATGTAATCGCGACGTTGGAGCGAATTTTCGAATCCGATGAGATTCCGCCCGCCGAAGACGTCGACCGGAACGAGTTGCGGATCGCGTCGACGTTGAACGGTCGGGTGGTGGTGCGCGGTGATTTCGATGCCCTCACCGGTGAAATGTTGTTGTCGGCGTTGTCGAATCTGACGATGCCGACCCCGGCACCAGATGGGACGCCGGATTCTCGGTCGGCGGCGAAGCGGACTGCGGATGGGTTCACCGAACTGATTCGCCGCTATCTCGATTGCGCCAAGACCGGTACCGATGGTGGTCAGCGTCCGCATGTGAACGTGCACATCAATGCTCGGGATCTGGCTGAGCATCGGGACTGCGCCGCCACACCAACTGATGGTGGTGGAGTGGCTGTGTCTGATCTCGATGTCGGGCACATGCCCTGGCTCGGACCGCTGTCCGTTTCGCAGACAAGGCTTCTCGGGTGTGATTGTTTCCTCTCGACCGTGCTGCTCGACGATCACGGCACGCCCTTGGATGCGAAACCAGGAAAGAGGTTGGTCACCGCCGAACAACGGACTGCGTTGATTGCCCGCGACAGAGGCTGCGCGTTCCCGGGCTGCACATGCGTGCCCGCCTGGACCGATGCGCACCATATCCGGCACTGGGCGAACGGTGGCCCGACGGTGATGAACAACCTGGTCCTGCTGTGCCGTTCACACCACCGACTGATGCACCGGAAATCAGGGTTCGTCGGCAAATGGGAAATTCGGATAGGAGTCGACAATAAACCCTGGTTCATCCCGCCGCCCTCGATCGACCCCGGACAGCAACCCTGGCCGGCGAACACCACCTTCAAAACCTGAGAGGTCAAACCTCCTTGGCGACAACAGAACACGGACCGAGCACCGCATCGAAGGGATCCTCCGATGCGGTGCCAACCGGCCGTGGAGGAGTCGAATCAGTGCTTCGAGCGCTTGTGGCGGTACATCTCCGCATCGGCCGTATCCCAAGTCTCGGAAAGGCTTTGGGTCATGGAAAAGTCGGCTCGACCGATCGAACAACAGACGTCGGCATTCCGGAACGCCTTCTCCAAACACTCGAGCAGGTAGTCGACGGCGCGCGGCTGTGTATCGGGCAGAGCGATTCCGAACTCGTCTCCGCCCAACCGTGAAACCACCGCACCAGGGTGCGCGCACGCTGCCAAGATCTTGCCGGCCCTTTGAACGTATTCGTCGCCCGCGGCGTGGCCGAGTTCGTCGTTGATGGTCTTCATGCCGTCCAGATCGACGATGATGATAGCTCCCGGATCGGCGAATTGGCGGTACCGAGTTTGCTCGGCCTCGAGGATGCGATTCCACCCGCGCCGATTGAGAAGACCTGTCAACGGGTCGGTCTCGGCATCGAGTTGCGCAGTTTCGGCCAGTCGGACTGACTGCGCGCGCTGATAGTCGACATCGAGAATGGTTCCGAGAAGTCGGCACAGGAGATTGAGGAGGGCTAGGTTGTCCTCGAGTGCTGAGTCGCCCGCACTCGGGTCGGCGCCACACAGAGTGCCGAAGAGACTGCCGTCGTTGTGGAGGATTGGGATGCTGACGTATGCGCCAATGCCTTCCCACCTGCCATCACGGGACAGTGCGCGCACGAGCGCGCGATTCGATGAGACTGGCGGCGCATTTCCGAGTACCACCTCGCTGCACATGGTGTTTGGCCAAGCCCGGGTCTCGCCGAATTCGATGTGAAGTGGGTTGGGTGAGACGGTGAGAAAGATTTGATTGGACCCGTCGAACCGCGTGATCGACCACAGTGCCAGCGGAAGATATTCGTCGAGGTAGGACACGACCGAGCGACTTGCGTCGTCGAAATTCGTCAGAGGTGGCAAGAGTGGCAACATCGGGATGGTGCGCGTCTGGCCGTGCGGCATTTTGACCTCCTGATCGACCCTAGGATTCTGTCGATGTTCAGGCTCTTGGTCCCGCGTGCGACAAATCTTCCACGAACAGTCTGCCTCGATAATCCTCGCGATTGCTGAAAGTGTGCTGTGATTCTTCCGACCGCGGGGCCGTTGATTCTTTGGTGGCCAGCTAATCTTCCGGTATGGAGCTGGCGCGTGGAGCGAACACAGTCGTTGAGGGAACTTCGCTGAAGGTGGCGGTGAACGGTAGCGCCCCGGGCACGGTAGACCTGATGGTGTTCCAGCTCGACGAACGGAACAAAGTACGGGACGACGCAGATTTTGTCTTCTTCAATCAGCCGGTCTCACCCGAAGGCGCGGTGCGCTTGGAGTCCGGCGGCGTCATCGAAATCGACATTGCGAGGTTGCCCGCTGACATCCATCAGCTGAGTGTTGCCGTGGCACTTGATGCGGCGGCAAACGGAACCCTGTCTGCTGTCGGGGGCCTTGGTGTCGTGGTGGAGCAGGTTGGTTCCACCGCCATCGTGGCTCAGGCTTTGGGGTTGACGAGTGAGAGGGCAGCGGTTCTCGTCGAGATCTATCGCCGCGGCGCGGGCTGGAAGCTGCGAAACGTGTCAGCTGGCTGGGACAGCGGATTGGCGGACCTGGTAACAGCATTCGGCGTTTCGGTCGACGAGGAACCGCCGGCTCGACCCGCCGGCTCTGCTGAATCGACAGGCGGTATCCGGACCGTGCCCGACGAAGCCAAACTCTCCATGGTGAAGCGGGAGAAGCTGGACCTCCGAAAGCGCGAAGTGGCCAAGGTCCTGCTGACCAAGGGTGGCAACGGAATTCGGGCACGGGTGGTCCTGGTGATCGACAAAACCGGAAGTATGGCCAAGCAGTACCGCACCAGAGTGGTGCATCGTGTTGTCGAACGCATGATTCCCGTTGCGATCCAACTCGATGACGACGGCAAGCTGGAGCCGTACTTGTATGCAGTCAGCTTCGTCAAACTTCCCGAGATCTCTGTCCATGACGCGGAAGAGTGGTCGGATACCTACCTGCACTTGCGCGGCTCGCACGGCGGTTTCAACTACGACAAGATCGGCGCCGCAAATCGTGAAGTGCCGATCATGACTGAGATTCTTTCCGGCCTGACACGTGGTTCCGCGCCGACGCTCGTCCTGTTCTTCACCGACGGAGGCTTCAGCGAGCGCAAGGAAATCACGAAATTGATGCGCGAAGCGTCTGGGCTCCCGGCCTTTTGGCAGTTCGTCGGAATCGGCAAGGCCAACTACGGAGTGCTGGAGAAGCTCGACGACCTCGACGGCAGGGTGGTCGACAATGCCGGATTCTTCGCGCTGGACGACATCGACACCGTCGACGACGCCCAGTTGTACACCCGTTTGCTGAGTGAATTCCCGGATTGGCACAAGGCAGCTGTAGCCGCGGGCATCACAACGCCGTGATTTAGCTGGTCGAAACCAACTGCGGTGCATTCTCTTTCAAGAATTCGTCGATGTGCGCCCAGGTGGAGTCTCTCGCGGTGGGGCCGGCAACGAGCCCGAGGTGACTTCCCGGCGCCTTCTCGAACCGGACCGACGGCGCGCCGGTGAGGACCGACGTGATTGCTTCCACCGAAGCGATGGGTGCAATCACGTCAGTGGTGCCGCCGATCGCGAGAACGGGAACGCTCAGAGCTGACAGTTTGATCTCGCGTCCGGCAAGCGTGACGGCGTCGTTGTAGAGATTGTTGCCGAGCATGAGTTGTTCGCAGATCTGCTGAAAAGCCTTGCCAGGGTATCCAGGCATGGCTGCCATGAACTTGTCTATCGATTCCATGCGAGCCAGTGTCTCGGTGTTGTGGAGGTTGCGCATGATGAACCATGGCTTGAGAACTTCGCGCTGCAACGCCGTCACCTTGTAACTCGCCTGAACGAGTGGAGCAGGTAGTCCGCCGACAAGATTGGTCGCGGACGTGAGTGGGGTGTCGCCCGTGTATTTGCCGATCAGCCTCAAGGGGCTGATAGCGGGAATCTTCGTGTAATCGATTGGCGTTCCGATTGCCGTGATCGATGCGATCGGCAGGTCGGAGTGAGCGGAGCCCGTGAGCAGAGACATGGTCCCGCCGAGGCTCCACCCGATCAGCGAAACCGGTGCGCCGTCGTGTAGATCCGAGATCGTACGGATCGCTTCGGGGATGATGTCGTCGACCCAGGCCTCGAAACCCATCCCGCGGTCGGAGTACCGCATGGTCCCGTAGTCGAGGAGGTAGGGCGTGTTCGCCCCATCCAGTAGGTGCGCGGCGAGGCTTTGGCCCGCACGAAGGTCGTAACAGTCGGCTGAAACCGCGAGGGGCGGTACGAGGAGAACCGGATTACCTCTTGGCCTCCACAATGCGCCGAAGCGATACAGATCGCGGTGTGGACCTTCGCTGATCAGTACGGACGGGGTGCGTTCGGTCTTCTCGACACCGTCGCCGAACGAGAGTCCCCATGCATTGCGTGCTGCGGTGTCCAGCGTCGGACGCCACGTCGCGATCAAACCACTGATATCGAGCACTGGTTCCCCTCGGAGTCGAATCGGCGGACGGCCGAGTCAGCCGCGCTCGGTGTATGTTACCTGCCTTCACATACATCGATCTCGGGGGTGTAAAAACCCAGCTCGGCAACGGAGCCACCGTGCCGAGCTGGGCTGATCGGGGTGATATGGCAGTGATCGGGTGGGGACGATCAGGCGGGGACGATCAAGCCGGTCGAGGCTGTGGCCGTCGCGTATCGCTGTGCAACGTCTTCCCAGTTGATGACGTTCCAGTAGGCCTTCACGTAGTCGGCCTTGACGTTCTTGTACTGCAGGTAGAAAGCGTGCTCCCACATGTCGAGCATGAGCAACGGAACGATACCGATGCTGATGTTGCCTTGCTGGTCGGTGAGCTGCTCGATGACCAGGCGCTGCCCGACCGTGTCGTAGGCCAGTACCGCCCAGCCGGACCCCTGCAAAGTGGTTGCTACAGCGGAGAAGTGGTTGACGAATGCGTCGAAGGTGCCGAAGTGCTCGTCGATTGCGGCTGCCAACTCGCCCTCTGGCCGCTCACCGCCGTTGGGGGAGAGGTTCTTCCAGAAGATGGAGTGATTGGTGTGGCCGCCGAGGTGGAAGGCGAGGTTCTTGCTGAGCAGCGGCGCCTTCGCGGTGATCGTGCCGTCTTCGCGCGCAGCAGCCAACTGCTCGATTGCGCTGTTGGCGCCCGCCACGTACGTGGCGTGGTGCTTGCTGTGGTGCAGTTCCATGATCTCGCCGGAGATGTGCGGTTCGAGAGCGGCGTAGTCGTAATCCAGTTCGGGGAGAACGTATTCAGTCATGTGACATGCCTTCCTTTGAGGAAATGTTGTGAGTCGAGAGATTTCGATAGGTTCGATTGTGATAGACGAGCGGCGCTGACATGTGCTGCGGATCGATGACGTCGACGACGCGTGCAGTGACGATCACTGCGGCGCCACATGTAGTGGCATTCAAGGGAACCGCACGCAGGGCGTGGCCTGTCCCATGTAGGAACGGTTCACCCGTCGAGAGAAACGACCAGGGCATATCGTCTCCGAAGCGCACAGCGCCGCGGGTTGCGAACGTGGAAGCCAGTCGTTCGTTCGCCGAATTTGCCAGGTGAACAACAAAACTGCGGGCGGAAGCGATGACGCTCGCAGAGCCTCGCAACGACTGCAGTGAAAACGCCAGAACTGCAGGATCGGCGCTGATCGAGATCACCGACGATGACGTGATGCCGGCCGGGCCGTCATCGCCCGTTGCGGTGATGATCGAGACGCCGGCGGGATGGTTCCGGAACGCCTCGACGAAGGAGTTTCGGATGGACGGCTCCGCATCAACAGAGTCGCCCGAAACAGATTGGGTGCCAACCAGTTTTGTGGTCACTCCTCGCCCCTCTTCTGTCTCGGGTTTGCTGCCGTTGCACTGTCTTGTGCAATACCGACGTTAAAACCTCGAGTGCAGTTGAGGTCAAGATGCTGTGGCGGACCTCACCGTCCGAGCTTGGCTGCCAGGCGTTCCATGTATCCGACAACCTCTTCGGGGCTCTTGTCCGGAGTGCCGAACATTGCTTCGGTGACACCGATGTCTTCCCAGTGGGCGAGCTTCTCCGAATCGGGTTTGCCTGCCAGGACGGTTATTTCAGGCTCGCCGACTCTACCTGCTTCGGCCCAGATCTTTCGGAGCAGTTCCACGTTTCCGTCGATCTCCTGCTCGATGGGTGTGGTGATCCACCCGTCGGCAGACTTTGCGATCCACTTGAAAGTCTTCTCGTTGCCGCCGCCGCCCAAGAGGATGGGAGGACGGGGCTTCTGAACTGGTTTGGGCCACGCCCAGCTGGGTCCGTACTTCACGAATTGGCCGTCGTACGACGCTTCTTCCTTCGACCACAGTTCGCCCATGGCTTCGAGATACTCGCGGAGTGCGGTCCGGCGTTTGTTGGGCGGTACGCCGTGGTCGGCGAGTTCCTCTGCATTCCAGCCGAATCCGACGCCGAAGACCACGCGTCCGCCGGAAAGATGGTCCAGCGATGCGATGGTTTTCGCGAGAGTGATCGGATCGTGTTCGAGGGGGAGGGCCACGGAGGTGCCCAATCGGATGGTGTTCGTGACCGACGCGGCGGTGCCGAGGGCAACCCAGGGGTCGAGTGTGCGCATGTAACGGTCGTCGGGCAATTCGGCCGACTGGGTTCCGGGGTGATCGGAATCCCTCGAGACGGGGATGTGAGTGTGCTCCGGAACGTAAAAGGCGTCGAATCCATTCGCCTCCGCAGCCTTTGCTGCATCGGCAGGGCGGATGCCGCGATCACTGGTGAACAGGCTGAGTCCGTAGCGCACTGGTTCTCCTTCGATGGTCCGTCGAAAAACTGTAACCTGTTGCATCTTCGTTCGGATAGGTTTCCAGCCCAGTAAATCGATTGCCGACGTGACCGGGGACGTGGTGAACTCGGGCGGACTTGTTGTGGGTCGAGAAGTGGATGCAGTAGAGGTGGATGCAGTAGTGATGGATGCAGCGGAGATGAATCGGTTGTCGTGGAATGCGGCGACCGTCGCTCACAACAGTCACAAAGGAGACCAGGCACAGTTCTTTCGCAACGGCGGGTCGACCTTGTATCCGGAAGAACTGGCGCTGCTCGGCGAGATCGACGGCTCCTCGATTCTTCATCTGCAGTGCAATTCCGGTCAGGATTCGTTGAGTTTGGCCGCTCTCGGTGCCGCGGTGACCGGCGTCGACATCGCGGATTCCGCGATCGACTTCGCCCGAACCTTGTCCGCGGAATCCGGAATTGCCGCCGATTTCGAGCGTGCCGATGTATCTGCGTGGCTCCGCGCTGCTGCCGCTGGCCAGAGAAAGTTCGACCGAGTCTTTTCTTCGTACGGAACGGTGATCTGGTTACCCGATCTCGACGAGTGGGCCGAGGGGATTGCCGGTGTTCTCGCGCCGAACGGTCGATTCGTTCTGGTGGAGTTTCATCCGTTTGCCATGTGTTTCGACGAGAAGTGGTCGCTGACATACCCGTACGGAGGCGGGACTCCCGTGACCGAACCCCGTGGCGTGGGCGACTACGTGGCAGATTCGGCCGATCTCATCTTGCCAGGCGCTGAGGGAAACGGAGTCGAGAACTTCGAAAATCCTTTCCCCTCATGTGAATTCAACTGGTCCATTTCCGAGGTGCTAGGAGCTTTGCGGCGCGCCGGATTGACGCTCGAGTCCTTCGACGAGTACCCGTACGCCAACGGTTGGCAAGGATTCGAGGAGATGGCTGAACTCGGCGGCAAGCGTTGGGGAGTCCCGGCCGGACGACCCGAGATCCCGCTCATGTATTCGCTGTCGGTTCGCTTGGCCGACTGACGCCTATTTCCCCCGCATTTGCGGGTAATTGCAGACACAGGTAGTAATTACCCCCATGCCCTCGACGCCACTGACACGACGCATCGCCGTCGACCTGTGCCGTCTTGGTGCCAACTGCTGTTGCTGTTGATTCCTTCCGACTCTCCTGAGTGAGAATGGCGCCGCTCTGTGCGCCTTCGCCCCTGCATATGCGCCCGTTGCTGCATGTGTGCCGGAATTTTCCGTACGTCGAGGAAGAACAGCGATGTCGACTCCTGTCGAAGCAATAGAACCAACATCAGTCACGGAACCGAACCGTGAGCCGCGTCGGCCGTGGACTTCGAGTGCGACCACTGTCGGACTGCCGGTGCTTTCCGTGATCGCATTCTTGGCCCTGTGGCAGGTCGCTGCCGCGAGCGGCACCTGGAGTGAGACCTTCGTGCCGTTCCCGAGCACGGTCTGGCATGCCTTCGTCAACACGATGACCACGCACGACGGAGTGCGCGGCTACCAGGGTTACCTGCTCTGGGAGCACCTCTACATGACGCTGCGACGGGTGCTGGTCGGTGTGATCATCGGCGTCGGATTGGGCGTGATCCTCGGTTTGGCCATGGGATCGGTGACATGGCTGCGGAGCCTGCTCGAACCGTGGTTGACGTTCCTGCGCGCACTGCCGCCCCTGGCGTATTTCTTCCTGCTGGTGATCTGGCTGGGAATCGACGAGGCGCCGAAGATTACATTGCTGGCGCTCGCTGCTCTTCCGCCGGCAGCGGTGGCCACCACAGCTGCTGTGGTCGCGGCGCCGGTCGGACTGGTCGAAGCGGCGAGGGCCCTGGGAGCCTCACGGGCGCAAGTGATCCGGGACGTCGTCGTCCCGTCGGCCTTACCGGAAACTTTCACGGGCATTCGGTTGTCGGTAGGTATGGCGTACTCGTCGGTGGTCGCGGCCGAACTGTTCAACGGCATCCCCGGAATCGGCGGAATGGTCAAGGATGCAAGCAATTACAACAACACACCGGTCGTGCTGGTGGGGATCTTTGCCATCGGATTCTCCGGCCTGATCATCGACGGACTGCTGCGGGCTGCAGAGCGCCGCGCCGTTCCCTGGAGGGGAAAAGTATGACTGACAATCAGAAACACGCCAGCAGCAATCTGAAGCGCAGCAGTAATTCGACGCCCAATGAAGGAAGGGCTGCCCGGACGGCGTTCACGGTGCTGATCGGCGTCCTTGCCCTTGTTCTCGGTGCGTGCTCGGTGGATCATTCGGGCCAGGATTCGTCCAAGGAAACAATCCGTATCGCTTACCAGTCGTTCCCGAGCGGCGACTTGATAGTCAAGAACAATCGCTGGCTCGAAGACGCACTGCCCGAGTACAACGTGAAGTGGACGAAGTTCGATTCGGGAGCCGACATCAACACCGCCTTCATCGCCGGTGAAATCGATTTCGGCGCAATCGGTTCGAGCCCGGTTGCTCGTGGCCTCTCGGCACCGCTGAACATTCCGTACCAGGTCGCGTTTGTTCTCGACGTGGCCGGCGACAACGAAGCCCTGGTGGCGCGCAACGCAACCGGAATCAAGACCGTCGCAGATCTGCGTGGCAAGAAAGTGGCCACGGCATTCGCCTCGACCGCGCACTACAGTCTGCTGGCAGCGCTGAACCAGGCCGGACTCAGTGCCGACGACGTCCAATTGGTGGATCTCCAGCCGCAAGCATCCCTCGCAGCCTGGCAGCGCGGTGACATCGATGCCGTCTACACCTGGCTGCCCACGCTCGACGAACTCCGTAAGGACGGAACACAGTTGATCGCCAGCCGTGAGCTCGCGACAGCAGGAAAGCCGACACTCGATCTTGGTGTGGTGTCGACTGCGTTTGCCAAGAATCACCCCGAGATCGTCGACACCTGGCGCCAGGTTCAGGCCCGTGCGCTCACGACGATCGCCACTGATCCGAACGCGGCAGCGGAAGCTGTTGCCGCACAATTAGGCGCCTCGAAGGAAGACGCGGCAGCGCAGTTGAAACAGGGTGTGTTCCTCACTCCGGAGCAGATCTCTTCGCCGGAATGGTTGGGCACCGAGGGCGCTCCCGGGAATCTGGCAGTGAACCTGCAGAGTGC
Organism: Rhodococcus sp. C-2; assembly: GCF_027854095.1. Lineage (NCBI taxonomy): Bacteria > Bacillati > Actinomycetota > Actinomycetes > Mycobacteriales > Nocardiaceae > Rhodococcus > Rhodococcus sp. C-2. The sequence continues at coordinate 136,980 of NZ_JAQGFI010000012.1, forward strand.
AGCGCAATTCCTGGCCGAGCAGAAGCAGATCGACAGTGTGCCTGATCTGGCGGTCTTTCAGAATGCTCTCTATGTGAAGGGGCTTCCCGATGTCCTTGACCAGTAGCGTGACCGCACAGCAGGCCTCGGGAGGATTCGCCCCCGACCGCCCGGGCGCGATCCGAATCGACACCGTCTCACACAGGTACGGCCACGGTCGAGAGTCCGTCACGGCACTCGGGCCCGTATCGATCGACGTCACACCTGGTGAGTTTCTGGTTCTCGTCGGAGCGTCGGGTTGCGGCAAGAGCACATTGCTGCGGCTGATCGCGGGTTTCGAAAGTCCTTCCAGTGGAACGGTTCAGGTCTCCGGATCCGACCCGATTCCCGGGTCGAGTGCGGGAGTGGTGTTTCAGCAGCCACGGCTCTTTCCGTGGAAATCGGTGGGCGGCAACATCGATCTGGCACTCAAATACGCCGGCGTTGCGAAGAGCGAACGCGGGCAAAGGCGTGACGAGCTTCTCGACCGCGTCGGTCTGGTCGGCACTGCGGACCGGCGTATCTGGGAAATCTCCGGCGGGCAGCAGCAGCGGGTGGCAATTGCTCGTGCCTTGGCGGCCGAAACGTCGTTGCTCCTGTTGGACGAACCCTTTGCCGCGCTGGACGCCCTCACTCGCGAGCGTCTGCAGGAGGATCTGCGCAGTGTCAGTGCCGAATCGGGGCGAACAAGTGTCTTCGTCACTCACAGTGCCGACGAGGCGGCCTTTCTCGGCTCCCGCGTCGTAGTTCTGACAAGCCGACCGGGCAAGGTCGCGCTCGACCTGAAAATCGATCTGCCACGAACCGGCGTCGATCCCGACGATCTCCGAGGCTCACCCGAATACGCGGCATTCCGAGCCGAAGTCGGCCATGCGGTCAAGGTTGCAGCTGCAGCGTAGGTACCCTGCGCGTCGACTACCAGGTGGCCGCGTCGATAATAGGAAGGAGAACGTGCAGGACACGACGAACAAGGAGTGGTCATGGCAACTGAGGTGGAGTCCGGTGACCTCGTGCAGGCAGCCGGCCATGCGGGTCCGTGGACGGTAGTCGAAGTTCGCCAGGGGATGGCGCTGCTCGAACACAGTGACGGGCACAGGTTGTCGCGTCGAACGACGACGTTGACCGTCGTCCGCAAGGGCTCGGGCAAGAAGGCAACGGCCGTCGAAGACGGGAACGACGAAAACGGATCGCCAACTCTGTTCGACTGAAACCGCAGCTCGACTGATCTTCCGTCAGTTCGAGACGGCGTCAGCTGGAGAAAATGTCGTCTACGCGTTTGTCGAAGTATTCGGCGATTCGGAACGCCAGTGACAGACGCGGGTCGAAGTGTCCCTTCTCGATCGAGATGACGGTCTGGCGTGTGATGCCGAGCGCGTCGGCGCACGCTTGCTGTGACAATCCGGCTGCCGTACGAAGTTCTTGAAGGTTGTTGCGCATCAGATCTCGTCAGATCTCGAATGTGGGGTGCGGTCCCTCGACACTGCCCAGTACCGGATTCCGAAGTCGGCCAGACCGAGGGCTGTAAACATTACGAGCGGCAGTTCGGGAGCGCCGAAGACATTGTGCGCGATCAGCGCGATCCCCATGGCAGTGATCAAGTCGGTGAACGCGCCGAAGCCGGCCTTGCGACTCCATTCTGTTTCGACGGTGTCCTCGGGGTAGGCGGGGGCCTTGTCGTTATCCGATGGAAAAAGGGCCCACGCCGACCCGATACAAGCCGGTGCCATGACGATTGCGAAGACGATGAAGGCCAACGTCTTCCGATCATCGGCGGTCAATGCTGCGAAAAAGCTGAAGGCTAGCGTTGCTGCGACGCCGATACCGATGATCAGGCTCCACCGTGCCGTGGTGCTCATGAAGCCTCCCAGGTGTAAGAGTTCTTTGACATGCCTGAGCGTAGGTCTACGTGCGCTGGATGTCAAAGAACTCTTACATCGCGCTGAGGGTCAAGCGACCCCGAAAGGCGCTGCGTATGAAAACTTCCCCGTCTGATCGGGGCGGTGCGTGGTGAGGGTCCTGATCTGAAAGTGCTCGCCCCACTCGGCTTCCGGAGACTCGATCCCGGCGTCCGTGCTGGTGACGAACCCGAACTGCGGGTAGTACTCGGTGCTGCCCAGGAGGGCGAGCAGTGGCACGTCCAGAGCGTCGGACGCACCGATCACCGCGTGCATCAACGCCGAACCGACGCCGCTGCGTTGGTTGTCCGGTGTGACTGCCAACGGGCCGAGGCCAACCGCCTCAACGGGACCGACCCATCCGCGTGTTCCGATCACGAAACCAACGATCTCATCACCGGCGACGGCGACAAGGGACAACTTCGGTAAGTAGTCGTTCGAGGCGAAGAGCTGACGTGTCAGTTCGATCTCGTAGGGAGACCCGCCGGGCGGCGCTTGGTCGGCAAACGCCGCCCCGAGCAGTGAATAGATTGCGTCACGGTCGGAAGAAGTTTCGCGGCGGATGTACATGGCCACGAAACTACCCGCTTCATCTCCGATCGTGCTCCTCGTTTTCGGCCTGACGTGCCACTCGCTTTTCGTAATCCGCACGCCCGTTCGGATCTACCGATGTCAGCGCGCGGCGATCGTCGATCACCCGGCGTCCGATGTTGATCATCCATTCGGGTACTACAGCGTCGATGAGGTCCCAGCCCGCAAGGTAACGCGGAACAGTAGTTTCGGCTCGCCGGTGCGCGACCGTGTCGACGACAGCTTTGGCCACGACCTCGGGTTCAACCGTCGGCATGCCCTTTCCGAGTGGCACACCGGAGGAGAGCCCGGTGCGCACCGCGCTGGGCAGGATGGCGCTGACGCTGACGCCGGAATCTGCGAATTCGACACGAGCAGAGGCGGAAAGGCCCACCGCACCGAACTTGCTTGCGTTGTACACGGCCATTCCTGGCACCGGTAGCTTGCCTGCCATGGATGCGATGTTGACGACGTGGCCGCGTCGCCGATCCACCATGCCGGGCAGCACGGTGCGCATCCCGTGAATCGGGCCCCAGACATTGACGTCGAGGGTTACTCGACTGGTGGCGTCGGACTCGTCGAGGAAGCTGCCGAGCGGCATCACGCCCGCATTGTTGACCAGAATGTCGATGTGACCGAATTCGCCGATCACTGTGGAGACGAACACATCCCAGGATTCGCGTGAGGTGACGTCCAGAGCGTACCCGCGGGCCCGTGCGCCGATGGATGCGGCGGTGTCGACGGCCGTCTCCTCGTCGAGGTCGCCGACGCAGACGAGTGCGCCGCGAGCTGCGAACAACTCCGCTGTGGCCCGGCCGATTCCGCGGCCACCTCCGGAGATGACGACGACTGCTCCGTCGAGATCGATCGGCGGGTAGGTGGTGCCGAAAAGGCTCATGTGGTGTACTCCGGTTCGGGGGTGGTGGTGGGCTCAGCGGCGGTGTCGTCTGACGCAGGGTTGTCGGACAGCGTGTGGTTGTATGCGTATGGATCGAAGGCCCGTAGCCGTCGACGCATGGCTCCTGACGACCACGGCCAGTTGAAGCTGTTGCGGCCGTTGACGTCGAAGAAATAGCTTTCGCAACCACCGGCGTTGTAGACCGTGGTACCCAATGCCTCCTGAACTTGAGAGTTGAAGGCTGCCTGTACTTCCGGGCGCACGTCGATGGTTTTCCAGCCGTGCCGACGAGCGTGGCCGATCGCCTGTGCCACATAGTTCAGTTGGGCTTCCAGAATCATGAAGGCCGACGTGTGTCCGGTGCCGAGGCTCGGGCCCAGCAGAATGAACGCGTTGGGGAATCCGCTGACGGCGGAACCGAAGTACGCCCGCGGGCTTCCCTGCCAATGATCGTCGAGTGATCGACCTTCTCCGTCGAATACCTTTGATGCAATGGGCATGTCGAGGATGTGGAAGCCCGTTCCGAAGATGATCGCGTCCACTTCCGATTCCACTCCGTCGGCTCCGATCACGGTGTTGCCGTGGATCTCTTCGACTGCGTTGGCATGGACGGTCACGTTGGGTCTGCCGAGGGCCGGGTAGTACGAGTTCGACATGAGTAGTCGCTTGCAACCGAGGGTGTAGTCGGGAGTCAGCGCCTTGCGTAGCTTCGGATCGCGCACCTGCAAGCGCAATTGGGCCGACCCGAGTTTCTGCACGATACGCAGGATCCACGGATTGCGGAACCCCAATCCAAGCGCTTCCATGATTCCGTATTCGATGCTGCGTAGAGCCTTGTGCGCTCCCGGTACGAATCGCATGACGGACCTTTCGATCCGCGGTACGTAGTGATCGGGTTTGGGAAGGACCCATTGAGCTGTGCGTTGGTAAAGGTGAAGGGCGGACACGTCGGAGACGATGCGCGGCACGAATTGGACTGCGGAAGCGCCGGTACCTACGACGGCGACGCGCTTTCCGGTCAAGTCGTAGTCGTGATTCCACTGCGAGGAATGAAACACCTCGCCCTCGAACGTTTCCAGCCCGGGGATCGCCGGCGTCAAGGGTTCGTTCCACGGGCCGGCGGCGGCTATCACGAAACGAGCAGTGAGTTCACCGCTGGAAGTTGTTATCTTCCAAAGTGATTGCGATGCGTCCCACTGTGCGGAGAGCATTTCGACCCCGAAGCGAACGTGCTTGTCGACCCCGTGGCGGACGGCCGTGTCCTCGATGTACTCGCGGATCTCCGGCTGCTCCGCGAACAGTCGGGTCCAATCCGGATTGGCGGCAAAGGAATACGAGTACAGGCCGGACGGAACGTCGCAGGCACAACCGGGATAGGTGTTGGCGCGCCAGGTGCCGCCGAGGGAGTCCGCTTTCTCGAGCAGGACAAAATTGTCGATCCCGAGGCGCTGCAGGTGAATTGCGGCACCGATCCCGGAGATCCCGCCACCGATGATCACGACCTCGAAGTGGTCAGTTCTGTTGTTCACTGAGTCTGCGCTTTCACTGGTGGGACGGGGTGGAGTGGAACGGGCGCGCATCGAGTTCGCGTTTCACGCTCGCACGTGTTGTACGTAGGGATGATTCGAAGGTGGCGAGCCGCCGTCGGCCGTCCATGAACTTGGCGCCCATGACGGCGAGATCGTCGTCGGTGGCGTCTATGCGCAAGACCCTGGTTCCCGCAGCGCGCACCAGTTCGATTTCCCGGTCGAGGCCCTTGGACATGGAGTTCCGCAGGGCGCCGCGTTCGATACGGGCGGCGCCGCGCGCCGGCTTCAGTGTTCGAGATGCCATGGGCGCCAGTACAACCAGCTCGTCGAGTTCGAGGGGGAGCAGGAGGTCTACCGATGCCGTGGACGCCGCGCCGCCGTCGATGTACCTGACGCCGTCGATGGTGACAGGTGGGAACCAGCCGGGAATCGCCCAAGACGCTCGAAGCGCTTCACCGACTGTCGCTTTCGGAGCCCCCTGTGCCCCGAACGCGACCCGTCGCCCGGTTCTGTAGTCCATGGATACCATGTACGCGCACGGATGTGGGAGCCACGAATCGCCAGGGGCAAGAGATTCGGCGAGCGTGGTGAGCCAGGACGGGTCGCCGCCACCACGCGGTGCGATACCGCTCATCCGGCTCAGAACGGGAAGATCTCGACGTGTCACCAGTCGTGGATTGCCGATCCCCAAACTCGGAAGTGGCGGGATTCTTCCGGGCGCCGATGCTGTGTGGGCGAGGAGTTCGGGACGTGCGGCGGGCTCTCCGAGTTGCATGGCTACCAACTCGTCGACGCCGACTCCGCTGCCGAGCATTGTCACGAACTCGGCTCCGGCGGACGTGCCGATGATGGCGGTGGCTTCGCGGGGATCCCAGTCGAGGGCGTCCCGAACCGAGGCGAGGGCAGCAACGGTCCAGGCGAAGCCGAGGGTGCCGCCGCATCCGATTGCCAATCCCCGTCTAGGCGCGCTGTGTCGTCCGGACCCGGGCGCGGTGGTGCCGGTCACTTCTGAAGTCATATTTCGGAGACTATCAGTATCTGAATAACGTGGGTACCCCAAATTTGGGTTTCGGGAGTGCGCCTGCGGTGCGCTTCCGGTATTCGGCTACCGTTGGAATCTCGATACTCAGAACCGCGAGGAGGTTCCGATGGCGCGATTGACCAGGCAGGAAGCGCAGGCGATGACCCGCGAGACCTTGTTGGCGACGGCCGTCGAACATTTCCTCGATCGCGGGTACGCCGCCGCGTCGCTCGATCAGATCGCTGAGGATGCCGGTTATTCCAAAGGTGCGGTGTACTCGAACTTCAAGAACAAGGACGAGTTGTGCGCCGAGGTGCTCGGCCGAATCAGGTTGACCAAGGTCGGCGAGATCACCTCACAGCTCGGAGCCAATTCGACGCTCGACGACGCGGTGGCCGAGTTCGCGCGATGGGCCGAGCGAACCATCGGGGACAAGAGATGGACGTTGCTCGAAGTCGAGTTCTCGGTGCGATCGCGGCACAGCGAAGAGATCCGCGAAAAGATCGCGACGGGTGCCGATCAGGTGCGCGGATTGATTGCCGGAGTGGTGCAACATCTTGCCGAGTCCAACGGCGTGACGCCGGCACTGGACCCGAACGCCGCGGCACTGCGCATACTCAGCGTCGGAATCGGTTTGGGGCTACAGCGTGCGATCAGCCCTGAGCTGCCGGTTGATCCGCTGGTGGATACGTTGCGGGAGATTTTGCTGGGTGGGTGAGTAGAACGCGGAGCATTCCGCCGATCTCGGCGACGGCGGTGCGCGAACCCACGCTCGGTCCCAGAACGTTGACGAAGCCGTGGATGAACCCGCGATAGCGTCGATCGGTCACGTGAACACCGTTGTCGCGCAATCGAGCTGCGTAGGCTTCGCCTTCGTCCCGGAGTGGATCGAATCCCGCCGTGATCACGATGGCCGGCGGCAGTCCGGTCGCGTCGGGGGCGCGTAGCGGCGACACCATCGGATCGAGTCGATCGGCATTGCTGCCGAGGAAGCTGGACTCGTAGAAGTTCATGTTGGCCTCGGTCAGGAAGAAACCTTCACCGAACGTCGTTCGCGAGGGGGCCTTCTCGTGAAAGTCGGTCGCGGGGTAGATCAACAGCTGCGCCGCCGGTGGGGTCTTGCCGTCGTCGCGGGCACGCAGCGCGACCGTTGCGGAAAGATGCCCGCCCGCGCTGTCGCCCCCGACAGCGATGCGCGTCGGGTCTGCGCAGAACTCGTCGGCGCGGTCGACGATATCGAGGTAGGCGGCGTAGGCATCGTGTACCGGTGTGGGGAAAGCGAATTCGGGTGAGAGCCGGTAGTCGACCGAGATGACCCGTGCGCCGGAGGTTTCGGCCAACAGGCGGCACGGGGCATCGTGGGATTCGATGCTGCCCTGTACCCACCCGCCGCCGTGGAAGTAGACGAGCAGAGCGCCGGTGTCGGCTGTCGGGACGTAGAGCCGGGCGCGAAGCGGGCCGTCGGCACCCGAAACGGAGATCTCCTCGGTGTGGACGGGCGTGGGCCTGCCGCCCATCATGATCGCGGTTCGGGTGAGATTGGCGCGAGCAGCGGCGAGTGACTGGGGATCGGTTGAATGCGAGGGGAGTGGCCGCGTCTTCGCGAGCGTGAGCAGAAGGTGTGCGTCGGCGTCGAGCGTGTTGCCCTCGATGACGACGGGTGGTCCGGTGATTCGACGTTTCACCGCGCTGGGCAGTGCGAATGCGGCTGCCACCAAGGATGCTTCGGCGCGATCTCGAATGCTGCGGCTGCTGGCCTGCTTCACGGATTCCGACACGTGGCGCAGACTACCAAGCATGACTACTGCGGCACTGTCGATCACGCAGATCGAGAACACACATCTGGTTCGGTGCGGTCACGCCAATTGGGTCCTGGTCGAAGAGGGGTCCGATCTGACCTTGATCGACGGCGGATATCCGGCCAACGGCACCGACGTCGAACGCTCGATCGAACAGATCGGTCACCAGCTCGGGGATGTTCGGGCAATTCTCGTCACTCACGCGCACATCGATCACATCGGTGGGATCGCGGACATCGTGACTCGGCTCGAGGTTCCGGTCCTGATGGATCCGTTGGAAGTGCCGCATGCGAAGAGGGAGTATCTGCAACAGTTGTCGCCGGCCGGAGTTCCGTTGCTGTTGTGGCGGCGAGGTGCTCCGAAATGGCTTCGCGACGTGATCGGAGTCGGCGCGTTGAAAGGTGCGGAACTGCTTCGGGCACAGTCCTTTGCGTCCGGTGGTGCGCTGGACGTTCCCGGTCGGATCGTGCCGATTCCCACTCATGGGCATACCGACGGCCACAGCGCTTACCTTGTTCCCGACGCAGGAGTGATCGCGTCGGGTGACGCTCTGGTGACCGGACATGGGACGTCGACCGTCGCCGGACCACAATTTCTGGTGTGCCCCTTCAATCATGACCGTGAAGCGACGGACCAGGCGTTGGACAATATCGCCGCTGTACCTGCCGGCGTGCTGTTTCCCGGACACGGTCCGGTTTACGAGGGCAGCATGACTGCCGCGGTCGAACAGGCCCGAGCGGGCCGGACAAGGATGCGTCCATGACTACTGTCGAAACGGTCGACGAAGGTGCGGTGCACGGTTTCCTTCATCGACCTGCATCTGTGTCCTTCGCGTCGCCCGTCGCCACGCTTGCACTGACTCACGGCGCGGGAAGTAACTGCGACACCGTGCTGTTGCGTGCTGTTGCCGACGGCTTTGCTGCGGCAGGAGTGCAAGTTCTGCGCTTCGATCTCGCGTTTCGGGTGCGTCGAGCTTCGGGGCCTCCGCATCCGTCGCGTGCTGCAGAGGATCGCGCGGGCATTGCCGAGGTGATTGCTGCTGTTCGCAAGGACTACTCGGTGCCCGGACCCGTTCTGCTCGGCGGACATTCGTACGGCGGTCGGCAGGCGTCGATGCTTGCGGTGGAGAACCCGGGACTTGCCGACGGCCTGGTCCTACTCTCCTATCCACTGCATCCACCGAAGAAGCCCGAGAAGCTCAGAACCGAACACCTGCCCGACCTGAACACACCGACCGTTGTCGTCCACGGATCGAAGGACGAGTTCGCGACAACGGAGGAGATGCGGGCAGCACTCGCCTTGATTCCCGCCGCGACGCGTCTGGTGGAGTTCGAAGGAGCTCGACACGACTTGTCCGTGGTGAAATTTCCGGTGGTGGAGGAGACAATCGCGGCCGCATCGGCGGTGTTTGCGTTCTGAACGCCGAGCGGGCGGTTGCCCGTGTCGGTGGTTCCTGGTGAGATCGAACCATGAGTGCCCAGCCGTATCAGCCCAGTGCCCTGTCCGACGTCACGGTGAGCGTCGACGGTGACGACACAGTCGTCAGCTTTCCTCGGGTGCTGCCGTATTCCGTCGAGAAGGTGTGGGAGGCGATCACCGACCCGGAGATGTTGGCGCAATGGACGCCGTACACCGCCGATCGGAATCTGAGCCGTACCGGTGATGCGGTGATCACCATGCTCACCGAGGACGGCGCCCCCGAAATGTCGCTGCCGGTCACCGTTCACGTCGTGGAGACCACTCGGCGGCTCGAACACGAGTGGGGCCCGGACGAATTGGTGTGGGACCTGACCCCGATCGAAGGCGGTACCCGCGTCGTGCTGACGCAGAGGTCGCGCGCCGAGGGGATGGCGTCGGCGCTCGCTGCGGGGTGGCATCTGTGCTTCGACGTACTCGATGCCCTTCTGGCAGGCGAGCCCTTCGGGCCGATCGTGGGTGAACGGGCGCGCGAGTACGGCTGGGACGCACTCAACTCCGGTTACGCGCGACAGTTGGGCATCGACGAATCTCAGGTCTGGTAGCTGCTCAGAGTTTGTGACTGGCAGGCTTTCTGGTGGAGGCTCGCGCGATCAGTTCGACGGGAAGTTTCACGGATTCGACGTTCTTGCCGGAGATCAGTGCGAGTAGGTGCTCGAGCCCGGTCGCACCGATCTTTCGAGCGGGGGACCTGACCGTCGTCAGGGGCACCGGGAGTTGGGAGACAACCGGAATGTCGTTGTAGCCGACCAACGCAAGATCGTCGGGAATGCTCAACCCGAGATCACGGGCCACACCGAGTACGCCGATCGCGATGGTGTCGCTCACCGTGAAAACGGCGTCAGGGCGCGTGTTCCCGCTGAGCAGTGTGGCCGCCGCATCGACACCCCCTTGAACTTCGAACTCGGACGCCACTATTCGGTTCGGCGGCAGTTCCAGACCGGCTTCGGTCAGGGCGTCGCGGAAACCCGCGACGCGTTCCCGCGACGTGCTGGCGTGATCCGGCCCCGCGATCACTCCGAGATCGCGATAGCCGCAGTCCAGTAGATGCCTCCCCGCGAGGTAGCCGCCGAGGCGGTCGTCGCCGCTGACAAAGGGAAGGCTTCGGTTGACGGATGACGTCGCTGAGTCGATGTGCCGGTTCAGCAGCAGGATCGGCAGTGAGCGCAGGGGGAGCGAGTCGACGAAATCGGTACCCGGCAGGTGGATGCTGCTCAGCATGAGACCGTCGACCTGTCGGCTCACCAGGAACTCGACCGCTTTGCGTTGCGCTTCCAGATCGTCGGGCGGGCTGGAGAGCAAGACGGAGTACCCGGCTGCGGTGGCGGCTTCCTCGATGCCTTGGAACATGGTGGCCACTACAACGTCTGTCAGTCTCGGCATCACGACGCCGATAGTGGTGGTCTTGCGGGTACGCAGGCTGGCCGCCCACAGGTTCGGTTGGTAACCGAGTTCCTCGGCAACCTGACGAACTCGGAGTGCGGAGTCGGACCAACCGTCGGCGGGCTCGGGCTGACGGAGGACCCGCGACGCCGTCGAGATGTGGACCCCGGCCTGGTCGGCGATTTCGCGCAGCGTCGGCGGACGGCCGTTGCTGCGGTTCGACGGATCGGGCGTCATCTGCGTCGTGGCTCCTGGTCTGCGTCGGTTCTGAGTTGGTTCGGTGTCGGTCGGCAGTTCGGGGATTGACGGGTGCGCAACCGGGCTCTACTCTAGGCGATGCAAACGATTGCGCAATCGTTCTCGCAAAGGATTGCGCCCGAGAACACTGGAGGCCCCGTGACCACGCCGCAGTCCCTGTCCGAGCTTTTTGCCATCGACACCCTGCTGGACGCCGAGGAGATCGCGATCCGCGACACGGTCCGCAAGATGGTCGACGATCGCATTCGCCCGCACGTAGGTGAATGGTTCGAAGCGGCAGCACTGCCGGCTCGTGAGCTGGCCAAGGAACTGGGCGCGCTCGGCGTACTGGGCATGCACCTCGAGGGCTACGGCTGTGCCGGGATGAGCGCCACGGCGTACGGGTTGGCCTGCCAGGAACTCGAAGCTGTCGATTCGGGCATTCGCAGCCTCGTCTCGGTCCAGGGCTCGCTCGCCATGTTCGCGATCCACCACAACGGAAGTGAAGAGCAGAAGGAAGAATGGCTCCCGCGAATGGCGGCGGGTGAAGCCATCGGCTGCTTCGGTCTCACGGAACCCGATTTCGGATCCAACCCCGGCGGTATGCGAACCAACGCCAAGCGCGACGGCGACGACTGGATCCTCAACGGCACCAAGATGTGGATCACCAACGGCTCCATCGCGGACGTCGCCGTGGTCTGGGCTCGAACCGACGACGGCGTGCGCGGATTTGTCGTTCCCACCGACACTCCGGGATTCTCCGCCCCCGAGATCAAGAACAAGATGTCGCTCCGGGCGTCGGTCACCTCGGAACTGGTGCTCGAGGACGTGCGTCTGCCTGCCTCGGCGATGCTGCCCAAGGCTCGCGGACTGTCCGGCCCGCTCGGCTGCCTCAACGAGGCACGCTTCGGCATCATCTTCGGGGCAATGGGTGCAGCACGTGACTGCCTCGAGACTGCGATCTCATATGCACGTGATCGCAAGGTCTTCGACAAGTCGCTCGCCGCGTATCAGATCACCCAGGCCAAGATCGCCGACATGGCAGTCGAATTGGGCAAGGGGCAGTTGCTCGCCATCCACCTCGGGCGCCTCAAGGACGCCGGGACGGTTCGCCCCGAGCAGGTCAGCACCGGCAAGCTCAACAATGTCCGCGAGGCCATCAAGATCGCCCGTGAATGCCGAACCATTCTGGGCGCCAACGGCATCACGCTCGAGTACCCCGTGATCCGGCACGCCAACAACCTCGAATCCGTTCTCACCTACGAGGGCACGTCCGAGGTTCACCAGCTCGTGATCGGCCGCGCTCTCACCGGTGAAGAAGCTTTCCGGTGACGGCAGACGCTGTCGGAGCGCTCGACGGGTTGGTGATCGCTGATTTCGGCCGCGTCCTCGCCGGTCCGTACGCCACGATGATTCTCGCCGACCTGGGTGCCGAGGTCGTCAAGATCGAGCGGCCGGGTGTCGGTGACGACACTCGCAGCTGGGGCCCACCGTGGGTGGGGGACGAGTCGAGCTACTTTCTGTCGGTGAACCGCAACAAGAAGTCGGTCACTCTGGACCTGCGCGAGCGCGAGGATCTCGAGAGTGCACGCGAGCTGGTTCGCAATGCGGACGTCGTGGTGCAGAACTTCCTGCCGGGAACGATGGACCGTCTGGGGCTGGGCTACGACGCTGTCCGAGAAATGAATCCGCGTGCGGTCTACTGCTCGATCAGCGGCTTCGGTGGCAACAACTCTCTGCCGGGATACGACCTGTTGATTCAGGCGGTCGGCGGATTGATGAGTATCACCGGACCCGATCCCAAGACTCCCACCAAGGTCGGTGTCGCGGTGGTCGACGTCATCACCGGCCTGCATGCCAGCGTGGGAATCCTTGCAGCGCTGCGCCATCGCGATCGCACAGGCGAAGGGCAGCACGTCGAGGTCAATCTGTTGTCCTCGTTGCTGTCCGCACTGGCCAACCAGTCGTCCGGCTACGTGGCCGCGGGCGTGGTGCCGCAGGCAATGGGCAACCGGCATCCGAGCATCGCACCATACGAGGTATTCGACACCGCGGACCGTCCGCTGGTCCTCGCGGTCGGCAATGATCGGCAATTCAGTTCGTTGACAGAGGTTCTCGGAGTTTCCGAACTTGCCGCTGATGCGCGTTTCGCGTCCAACAGCGACAGGGTTGCGCATCGAGAAGAACTGTTCGACGCCGTCACTGCTGCATTGGCCAAGGGCTCTGCGGACTCGTGGTTCGAGGCACTGACCGAGCGAGGTGTTCCGTGTGGGCCTCTCAACGACATCGCCGACGCGATAGCGCTGGCGGAACGGCTGAATCTCGATCCGGTGGTGTCCATCGACGACCCGCGTCGCGATGCACCGACTCGGCAGGTAGCCAATCCGATTCGGATGAGCGGCACGCCGGCAACCTATCGGTCGGCCCCGCCGCGGTTGGGGGAGGACAGCGTTCCCACTCCGTCCGGAGTCAGTTGACCCAAGCGAATCGGCCACCGGAATACCGGTGGCCGATCTGCGTGTGTGGCCGACTCAGCTGACCTTCAAGACCAGCTTTCCGGTGTTCGCTCCGGCGAAGAGAAGATTGAGGCTGTCGCCGAACGCGTCGATACCGCCGTCGACGACGTGCTCGCGAGCAGTCAATTCGCCACTCTTGATCCACTTTCCGATCTGCTCTTGTGCTTCTGCGTAGCGATCGAGGTAGTCGAAGACCACGAAGCCGGCCATCGTGGCGCGGTTGACGAGAAGTGACAGGTAGTGAGCAGGGCCTGGCTGAGGTTCGGTGGCGTTGTAGCCCGCGATGGCGCCGCAGATGACCACCCGAGCGCCGAGGCGCAGACGGGAGAGAGCGGCGTCGAGAATTTCTCCGCCGACGTTGTCGAAGTACACGTCGATACCGTCGGGAGCGTTGGACTTGAGCGCCTTGTATACGGATTCGTTCTTGTAGTCGATGGCGACATCGAAGCCGAGGTCCTCGGTGAGCCACGCGCACTTCTCCGGACCGCCGGCGATGCCGATGACCTTGCATCCGTGAAGCTTTGCGATCTGGCCGACCAGACTGCCGACCGCACCCGCGGCACCGGACACGACGACGGTGTCACCGTCTTTCAGCTTTCCGACGTCGAGTAATCCGAAATACGCAGTGACGCCGGGGAAACCGAGAGCGCCGAGCCAGGTCGGCAGGGGAGCGATCGATTCGTCGACCCGAGTGACGTCTGTACCGTCGGAAACGCCGTACTCGGAAGCGCCGAAGGATCCGGCCACGATGTCCCCGACCTGGTAATCGGGGTGCTGTGATTCGGTGATGCGTCCGACGCCGTGGGCGCGCATGACGGAACCGAGCTTGACCGGCGGAACGTACGACTTGACGTCGTTGAGCCAACCGCGCATCGCGGGGTCGAGGGAGAGGTATTCGACCTTGACGACAAACTCGCCCGGTCCGGCGGACGGGATCTCGGCATCGACGTATTCCCAGGTGGAAGCGTCGGGAAGTCCTGTCGGGCGGGCGGCGAGGCGTACTTGGCGGTTGGTCATCTCTCCCCTTCGGCGAAACGAATTGAACTTGAGGCCGGATTCAATATAGGTGATGGATCACGAACTGGGAAGAGTTGGATGAACCGATTGACGACTATGTATGTTCGATCGATGAGCAATGTGGTCGAAGACGCGCCTGGTTGGTTCACTCGGGCGTTGGCAGCGCCGGTCGAGACGGGGTCGGTGGAGGTCGAGGGTGCCTCGGTGCACTTTCGGGCTTGGGGGCCGGCGGGGCCGGGAATCGTGCTGATTCACGGCGGCGCAGCCCACAGTCGCTGGTGGGATCACATTGCGCCGCAGTTCGCCGAGGGGCGCCGCGTCGTCGCTCTCGACTTGACGGGCCACGGCGACAGTCACACTCGCGACGCCTACGCGATGTCCCAGTGGGCTCGCGAGGTGCTGGCGGCGGCCGAGGCAGGGGGAATCGACGGCAAGCCGATTCTGGTGGGGCACAGTATGGGTGGGATTGTTTCTTTCGTGGCCTCGCATCTGCATGGCGAACTGTTGGACGGGGTTGTCATCATCGATTCTCCGCTCAAGGCGCGTACGCCCGAAGAGGAGGCGGCTCGACGCCAGAATGCGTTCGGCCCCAAGAAGGTTTATCCCACCAGGGAAGACGCGATGGGCCGTTTCCGCTTCGTTCCGCCGCAGGATTCGGGTCTGCCTGCGGTGCGTGACCATGTGGCGGCCACGTCGATGGAGGAAGTCGAGGGCGGTTGGTCGTGGAAGTTCGATCCGAATTTCTTTCTCCGAGTAGGCGCCGAAGATGTTCTCGACAGCGAACCACGTTGCCGCGTAGCCTATTTCCGAGCTGAGAACGGCATCGTGTCCGATCGACTCATGGAGCACATGCGCGGATTGTTCGGACCGGAGGCCATCGTGGCGGAGATTCCCGAAGCCGGACATCACGTCATGATCGATCAGCCGTTGCAACTCGTGACCGGGGTGCGAACTGTGTTGAGTGCGTGGTCCGTCGCAGGTCAAGTGCCGGTAAATCAAGCGGCAGGTAACGTCGAGGGAAGGGTAGAAGCATGAGCACGGAATTGACGCTCGAACCGAAAGTCGAAGCTGCACTGAAGTTGTGGCACACCATGATCGAAACCGGCGATCTGTCGGCGCTACCGACGATCGTCGCGCCCGACGCGCAGTTCCGATCGCCCACGGGATTCAAGCCGTACCAGTCCGCGGATGCCGTTGTGCTCATTCTCAATACGGTGATCCAGGTGTTCGAGAACTTCGAGTACCACCGTCAGTTCGCCGGAGCCAACGGTCGGCAGGTCGTGCTCGAATTCAGTGCGAACATCGGCGACAAGAGTCTCAAGGGAATCGACATGGTCGAATTCGACGAGGACGGCAAGATCGTCGATTTCGAGGTCATGGTGCGTCCGGCCAGCGGGCTCGCGGCTTTGGCTGCCGAAATGGGTAAGAGGCTCGGGCAGACGCTACCGACCTACAAAGCCTGAACTGAGTCCGGCCAAGGCTCAGTTCGTACTGAATCCGCCGTTGGAGTGAAGGAGTTGTCCCGTAATCCAGCCTCCGGCGTCGGACATCAGAAACCGAACGAGGTTTGCAGTGTCGCCGGGAGTACCCAGCCGGCCGGCAGGAGTCTGGAGGGTTGTGGCCTGTCTGATCTCGGGTGTCATCCATCCTGTGTCGATAGGTCCTGGGTTGACGACGTTGGCTCGTATGCCGCGTGATCCAAGTTCGACTGCGGCGGCGATGACGATGCGGTCGAGAGCGCCCTTGCTGGCCCCGTACGGAAGATTGTGGGCCGCATGGTCGCTGGTGAGTGCGATGATCCGCCCGGCCACCTGACTGACGTCGCGCTGTTCCGGAAGCCGTTCAGCGAACGCTTTGATCAGCAGCCAGGAGGCGCGAGCGTTGACGGCGAAATGTCGTTCCCAGCTCTCGACGGTGGTGTCGAGGATCGAGCTGTCGACGCTTTCGCAATGTGAGAGCACCAGCCCACGGAGGTCGTTCCGCGCTGCGGCAGCGTCAACGAGCTGATCGGCCACGTCGGGCGAGGCCAGATCTCCGGGAACCAGGTCGACACGGCTTCCGAGTGCGCGACACTTCTCGGCAATGTCTTGCGGATCGTGCGCTCCGCGCCCGAACCCGACGCGTTCGTCGTAAGGCTCCCAGTAGCCGATAGCCAGATCCCAACCATCCTCGGCAAGGCCCAATGCGAGGCTCGCTCCGATCGACTTGCTCCGACCGACACCGGTGATCAATACGGTCCCGCGCTTGTCAGACACTGCTCGCCTCCAGAGATGTCCTGCAATTCAAATGGGGTGAGGTCACTTCAGATGGAAGCGTCACTGTAGCGGGCGAGCTGTCGCCTGTATCGAGCGAGCTGTCGCCGTGCCTCGACCTGACCTGTGTCTTGACACGGCGCTGGTCACAGCGTTTGACTGAGATGCAAGCTCGAGTTGATTCGCCGGACTGTGTCCCGGGAGGTTGACCTATGCGCGGCAACGGAATTGCAGGCAAGGCTTTCTCAGGCGAGGGCTGTAGACGTGGACAAGAATCTCACCGAGCAAGGTCTCATCGCGGGACCGTCTCGGTTCTGGCTTTGGTTGGGGTGTGCGTACTTTCGTTTGCCACCACTCAGATGGCCGGCGCGCAACCCGTTGCAGACACAGTCGATACCGGGTTCGTGATCCCTTTTGCCGGGGCACCGGTCTACGAGAGCGTCGCGCCCACGCAGATGACTACTCCGGATCAACTCAACCAGCCACTCGGTCAGCAGACTGCGGAAGAGATTGCCGCGCAGATCGGACTCGAACCAGCCGACGCTTTGACCGAGGAGCAGTATCGCGATCTCATCTCCGGCGGAGGGGTCGGCGGAAATCGCGAGGACGCCGCGGTGATCGACGAATGCGCTCGGATTCTCACCAATACGAACGGGCGGCCCCTCTATTCCGGCACGACGCCGTCGGTTCTGGCCAGTTACGGGTTGTACGTGAATCCAGACGGATTGCTGGCGAGTCCGGCCAACGCGGATGCGCCGACGCGACAGGTGAATACGCTGATCGCCCCTGGCGGTTTCGTGGGCACCTGGTTGCGCAACAACGGTGCGACGCACACTCTGATTGCGCTCTATCAGTCGGCATACACGGTGCAGGCAGTCTACGGATTTGCAGCGCAACAGATTTCGGGAGCAGCGCAGCTGGTGACCAACACCAAAGGCAATGTGAGTTCGGAAGTCGGCATGTCGATGGCGCCGCCGCTCTGGATAGTGAACTTCGCACTGCTCTACATCTTGAAGCCGTCACTGGCGGCGGCCATGCCTGCGAACTGGGCTCCCATTCCGCCGGCCGTTGCCGACGCCGTGAAGGCGAGTCCCACCGGTCAAGTCGCTTTCAGTGACTACGCGTCCTATTTCGAGTGATCGGTCTGCCGGACAGCGCTGACGAACTTCTCGATCAACGTGTGGTCCTTGACGCCGCGGGAGGATTCGACGCCGCTGGAGACGTCGACGCCCCAGGCGCCGGTGGCATCGAGTGCGTCGCGAACGTTGTCCGGGGACAGTCCGCCCGCCAGGATCCACTGGCCTTGCGGGCGCGATTGCTGTTGGGCCCAGTTCCACGGCACCCCTGATCCGGCGTCTGCGCCGTCGATCAGGAGTTCGTCCTCGCCGAGGTCGAGATTGTAACCGTCGCGGACGTTGCTGGAGACGACCGCGCGGATGACGGTGAGGCCGGCATCGTGCAGCCGCTGCACTTGCTCGGCGTCGACAAGATCGTGAACCTGTACGGTGCGAAGCCCGGTGATCTTCGCGATCTCGAGGATCTGTCCGATCGGGTTGCCGAGAAAGACTCCGATTGCACGGATGTGATCGGGAACTCGCGCGAGCAGAGCGACTGCGAGTGTGGGGTCGACTTTGCGGACGCTCTCGGCGAAGACGAAACCGATGGCGTCGACGCCCAGGCCCACCGTGAGGTCGACCGTGTCAACGTCGCGTAGGCCACAGACCTTGATGAATGTCACCTGATACAGAGTACTAGCGTCGTCGTCTAGCCTCGTGCGTGCGACATTTCTACGCGCGAGAGGCTTGACGTGGACTGGCTCTACCGAATCAGTTTGATCTCGGGACCGCTGCCGGTGATCCTGACTGTCCTTGGGGTCCTGGGTGGCGTGTGGCTGCTCGGTTCGAACGTGCGCTGGTACTACCGCAGAGCGGTGCCGATCGCGGGGCTGATTGCGCTGGTGATCATGATCGCCGTGTGGATCACCGTCGAAAAGGTGATCGTGCCGTTCCCCGATCCCATCGAGATGTCGATCTACGTGTGGATCGGAATCGGTATCTACGCGTTGCTACTTCTCGGGCCGCGAATCAAGGCGGGCGGAACCGTCGCGAAAGCGCTCCTGTCCGTGATCGCGACGGTTCTGGTCGTCATCACTGCCGCGACGCAGATCAATCTGGTTTTCGCCGCGTATCCGACTGTGGGAATTGCGTTCGGACACGACGATTTCGACCGCATCTCACTCAGTGAAGTTCCCGGTCCGACCGATCCTGTTGTCACCGGCGATCCCACCGACACTGTGTGGAAAGCGCCGGAGGGCATGCCGATTCGCGGACTGGTCACGACTTTGCCTGTCCCCGGGACGATTTCAGGATTCTCCGCGCGCGACGCGCAGGTATATCTGCCGCCGTCGTACTTCACCAATCCGCGTCCGCTTCTTCCCGTGCTCGTGCTCATGGCAGGTCAGCCTGGCAAGCCCGAGGACTGGCTCCAGGGCGGAAAGCTGACCGCGACAATGGATGCCTTTGCACGAGATCACGAGGGGTTGGCTCCAGTCGTCGTGATAGCCGATGGAACAGGGTCGCAGATGGCCAATCCGCTGTGCACCGACTCGTCACAGGGCAAGGTCGGCACGTATCTGGCAAAGGACTTGCCCGCTGCGGTGGCGAATGCGTTCCAGATCGACACGAATCCGCGAGCGTGGGCAATCGGCGGGCTCTCCTACGGTGGCACCTGCTCACTGCAGATGGCGACCAATTACCCCGAGGTGTACCCGACATTCCTCGATCTGTCCGGTCAATTGGAGCCTTCGCTCGGTGACCGACAGCGAACCGTCGACGAGATATTCGGCGGCGACGAAGCGGCGTTCGTGAAGGTGAATCCGATGGACCTGCTGGCGACTCGGAAGTTCCCGAACTCGGGCGGAGTGTTCGTCGTCGGAACAGATGACAATGAGTTCAAGCCCGGTCAGCAAAAGGTGTACGAAGCGGCCAAAGCGGCCGGAATGGACGCCAGGTATCTCGAGCTTCCCGGTGGTCACAGCTTTTCGGTGTGGTCGGCCGGCGTCGAGCAGGAGCTGACGTGGATCTCGCAGCGAATGGGACTGATCAGCTGAATCCTGTTCCGGTTTTGGAACGTGTTCTATATTCGGTGTGTGGCTGTCGTTCGGCAGTCTCTCGATCGTTCACCGACTGGAGTTCAGGCACATGTACGAGTGGTCCGACACCGACCTGATGTTCCGCGACGCCTTGCGGGGCTTTATCGACAAAGAGGTGCGACCTCACGTCGACGAGCTCGAAAGCGGTGCGCTGCCGCCGTTCGACATCATTCGCAAGCTGTACTCGACCTTCGGTCTGGCCGACATGGCACGCGAGGGCCTCGAGAAGTCGCTGGCACGCGAGCGCGGCGATGCGCCCTCCGGTGACGGTGAGAAGTCGAGCGCCTTCAGCGGCGCCGGCAGCATGGGCGTCGTGCTCAACAGCGAATTGGCCGGAGTCAGCCTCGGCCTGGTCGCATCGTTGGGTGTCAGCCTCGGATTGGCCGCCGGAACTATCCGCAGCCGCGGCACACTCGCGCAGAAGGAACGCTGGCTCCCCGGCCTGGTGACATTCGAGACCGTCGGCGCCTGGGCGATCACCGAACCGGACTCCGGCTCGGATGCCTTCGGCGGCATGAAGTCCTACGTACGCCGCGACGGCGACGACTACATTCTCAACGGCAACAAGACCTTCATCACCAACGGTCCGTACGCCGACGTGATGATCGTGTACGCAAAGCTCGACGAGGGCGATGCGTCGGTTGATCGTCGCGATCGCAAGGTGCTCGCCTTCATCCTCGACAAGGGCATGGAGGGTCTCACACAGAGCCCGCCGTTCAAGAAGATGGGCATGAACTCCTCACCCACAGGTGAGCTGTTCTTCGACAACGTCCGCATCACCAAGGACCGTCTGCTCGGCGAGACCGAGGACAGCGGAAAGTCGGACGGCAAATCCAGCGCCAAGGAGAGCTTTGCCGCCGAACGCATCGGTATCGCGTCCCTGTCTCTCGGCATCATCAACGAATGCCACCGTCTGAGTATCGAATACGCGAAGTCCCGCAAACTGTGGGGACGCGAGATCGGGCAGTTCCAGCTCATCCAGCTCAAGCTCGCCGAGATGGAGGTCGCTCGAATCAACGTGCAGAACATGGTCTTCAATGCGATCGAGCGCACCGCAGTCGGAGACAAAGTGAGCCTGGCGGAGGCGTCGGCGATGAAGCTGTACTCCTCGCGCGCAGCGACCGAGGTCGCGATGGAAGCCGTGCAGCTGTTCGGTGGAAACGGCTACATGGCCGAGTACCGAGTCGAGCAGTTGGCGCGTGATGCCAAGTCGCTCATGATCTATGCGGGCAGCAACGAAATTCAGGTCACCCATATCGCCAAGGGTCTCTTGGGCTGACACCGGTACGTTTTCGCTTGTCGGTCGATCGCAGCAGGAACCAGATAGTCTTGCTGCGGTCGGCGACACCGCGCCGACGGATCGGAGTAAGCAGTGAACGCGTTAGATCCCATTGCGTCAGATTTCACTGCGCCGGATCCCACCAATGTTCATCCGATGGCCGGGCAACCGCGAGTGGTGTTGCTGAGGCGTTGATCGACAACCCGTTGATCGAGGTAGGGGAGTACACCTACTACGACGATCCGGAGTTCGCCGAAGAGTTCGAGACTCGAAACGTGTTGCATCACTACGGTCCCGACAAACTGGTGATCGGAAAGTTCTGCGCCCTGGCCACCGGTGTCACCTTCATCATGAACGGCGCGAACCATCGTATGAACGGTGTCTCCACCTACCCGTTTCCGATCATGGGCGGTGATTGGGCCAGGCACATGGATTTGGTGCAGGATTTGCCGTCGCGCGGTGACACCGTCGTGGGGAACGACGTGTGGTTCGGCGGGAACGTGACAGTCATGCCCGGTGTCCGGATCGGTCACGGGTCGATCGTGTCCACTGGCGCCGTCGTAACGCGCGACGTCCCGGACTACGCAATTGTCGGCGGCAACCCGGCAACGGAGATCAAGCGCCGCTTCAGTGCCGAAGACATCGAGAAGTTGGTGCGAATTGCTTGGTGGGACTGGCCGATCGAGAAGATCACCCGCCACGTCCGGGTGATCTCGGACGGGAGTGTCGCGGAACTCGAAGCGGTCGAGTGATCTACCGATCTGCTAGTTCGATCGAGTGAGCGAGTAGTTCCGGACATAAAGCAGGGCGGCCGCGAGAAGGCCGACGGCAAGACCTGTTGCGGTGAAGGTGATCAGGTTCGGCTCGAGGTCGAAGTGGATGATGGCCGATTCGGGGTAGGGCTTCTGCGGGTCACGAGGTTCGGGAAGGACCACCGAATAGAAGGTGGGCGGCCAGATTTTTCCGACAACGGCGACCGCGAGTCCGTAGGCTGTGCCGAAAGCTGAAAGTGCAAGCGGAAGAGCAAATTTTTTACCGCGTGTGTCACGGGCCAGCCGCCATCCCGTCGCGTTCAGTATCGCCGAGACGGCAACGGCGACAGCGGTTCCGACTGTCAGAAACCACGCAGTTGCGGGGAACCAATGTGGCGCGTCAGAGTAGCTGTAGCCGTCGATCACCCACATGTATCCGGTCTTGCCGTCCTCCGCCGGCGGCGGTGGTGGGGGTTGGGTTCCGACATGTTCTGTTCGCGTGGATGGCGTGGCAAATCGCCAGGCGAGCACTCCGAGGACGCTCAGGAGTAATCCGGTCGCGATGAAAACTGCGAAGAGTGGTTCTGCAACACGGTCGCGCAGCGTTGTGAATCGCATTCGAGGATCGTCTCATCTCAGCCCGAGATCAAGACTTTTTGTCGGTGGCTTGCATTAGCTTGTGCGCATGACTCTCACACTCGGCATGATCACTTTCGACAGTCTCGATCCCGGTCCGCTCGCAACGTGGTGGGCGGCGCAGTTGGGCGGAAACATCGTCGAGGAGAACGACGGTTGGTTCTACATCGTCGCGGTCCCTGACAGCGCCACCAACTTCGCATTCCAGAAGGTCCCGGACCCCACCGCCGGTAAGAATCGCATCCATCTCGATTTGGGGAGTCCGGATCTCGACGCCGAGGTGGCGCGGCTCGTCGAGGCCGGGGCAACTGAGCACCACCGCGAGAACATGGACGGTTTCCGCTGGGTGACGCTCCTCGATCCTGATGGGAATCAGTTCTGCGTGTCGGGTCCTCACGCCTGAGCTGACAGGTTCTGAGCTCGCCCGATTCCGCCCACTGATTTCGTGCCCACTGATTTCGCGGACACCGATTCGGGCATGATGAGGGGCATGACTTCTCAGACTTCTCGGACCGGGGCCGACGCAGACGGCTTGTGCAGCTTCGTCGATTCGTCACCGTCGCCGTTCCATGTGTGCGCGACGGTGGCGACCGAGCTGACGGCCGGCGGGTTCGTCGAAGTCCACGAAACGCAGTCGTGGCCAGCCGAGCCCGGACGGTACTTCCTCGTGCGAGGCGGTTCGCTGATCGCCTGGAGCACCGAGGGCGTGGGAAACGCCGCTCCGTTCCGGATTGTCGGAGGTCATACCGACAGCCCCAACCTGCGGGTCAAACAGCATCCTGACCTCACTTCGGCCGGGTGGCAGATGGTGGGCCTCGAACCGTATGGCGGTGCGTGGCTGAACTCCTGGCTCGACCGCGATCTCGGAATCTCCGGACGATTGAGTGTCCGGGTGGGAAACACTGTGGAGCAGAAGCTGGTTCGCATCGACGACCCGATTCTTCGTGTTCCGCAGCTGGCTATCCACCTGTCCGAAGATCGCAAGGGTGTGACGCTGGATCCGCAGAGGCACGTCAACGGAATCTGGGGCGTGGGTTCGAAGCCCAAGTCGTTCATCGGCTTTGTCGCCGAGCGTGCGGGTGTAGCCGCGTCGTCGGTTCTCGGCTGGGAATTGATGACACACGACCTTGCGCCCAGCGCAGTCGTGGGGGTGGACAAGGAATTGGTCAGCGCCCCCAGGCTCGACAATCAGGGCACGTGTTATGCAGGGACACAAGCACTTTTGGCCGCGGCTGAGTCGCCCGGTCAGCAGGTCCCAGTGCTTGCTCTCTTCGATCATGAAGAGGTCGGCAGCATGTCCGATCGCGGAGCTTTCTCGGACCTGCTGAACACCGTGCTCGAGCGGATCGTGTTGGGACGCGGTGGTGGCCGCGAAGAATTCCTGCAGGCGATGGCCGGCTCGGTATGCGCGTCGGGCGACATGGCACACGCGACGCACCCCAATTACCCGGACCGCCACGAGCCCGCTCATCGGATCGAGATCAACGGTGGGCCGGTACTCAAGGTGAACCAGAACCTGCGCTACGCCACCGATGCGGCCGGTGCCGGCGAATTCGCGCTCGCGTGCGATCAGGCGGGAGTGCCGATGCAGCGCTACGTCCACCGCGCCGATTTGCCGTGCGGCTCCACCATCGGACCGATCACGGCATCACGCACCGGACTGTCCACCGTCGACGTCGGCGCGCCTCAGCTCGCGATGCACTCTGCCCGCGAGCTGATGGGCGCGGCAGATGTCCGCATGTATGCCGACGCGCTCGGTGCGTTCCTCACGCCGCGTAGTTAGAGGGTGGGTAGCTGGGAGCGGGCAGTCAAACGGCTGAGAGCCCAGCGGGTGCAGCCGGTAGATCCTCGAAGAAGTCGGCGCTCGGAGTGAAGAACATCGAGCCCGTCACGGCCGTCGAGAAATCGAGCAGACGGTCGTAATTGCCGCGAGGGTTGCCGAGAAACATGTTCTCGAGCATCCGTTCGGTGATCGCCGGCGTGCGGCAGTAGCCGATGAAAAAGGTGCCGATCTCGTCGTCGCCGAGGCTCCCGTACGGCATGTTGGCACGCAGGATCTCGAGAGCCTTGCCGTTCTCGTCCTTGATTGCGTTGAGGGCTACGTGCGAGTTTGCCGGCTTCACTTCGGACGTCATCTCGATGTCCTCGAGCTTGCTGCGTCCGATCACACGTTCCTGCTCGTCGACGGTGATTGCTTCCCAGTCCCGCATCTTGTGGACGTAGCGCTGGATATGGACGTAGCTTCCTCCGGTGAACGCAGGATCTTCGTCTCCGACAGTCACGGCGGCGACGGCGTCGCGGCCCACCGGATTTTCGGTGCCGTCGACGAAGCCGATGAGGTCTCGGTTCTCGAAGTACTGGAAGCCGTGAACCTCGTCGACCACCGTGGCTGCGCCGTGCAGTCGCTTCGTGATCTGCCGAGCCACCTCGAAACACGCATCCATGCTCATCGCGCGGATGTGGAAGAGCAGATCGCCGGGAGTCGACGGCGCCGAGTGAACGTCGCCCTGCAAAGCGGTGAACGGGTGCAGTAGCGCGGGGCGCGGACCGGCGAACAGTCGATCCCAAACCGACGAACCGATGCTTGTCACCACATCCAAACCTGATCCGGGGACGCGCAGCCCCACGGCGCGCTGCAGGCCGGCGACGTCGGCGAGTAGTTCTCGTGTGGTGTTCTCGCCACCCGGATTTACGGTCGCGACCAGGAAAATTGCAGCCGGAGTGAGGGGAGTGGTCACCGACTGGGACTGTGCCGTGAGGTCGGACTGACGAACATCCTGGGGCATGCGAGGCCTTTCGAGGGAGAGAGTGGGCCGGCCCTGACTTTAGGAAAACCGACCGGATCACCCAACCGGGGCGGGTGTGACGGGCGATACTTCGCAGGCCCGGAGGTGTTGCGGGTGCTGCCGTCTGCGGAAGTCGTCGGCCCACACCGATAGACTGTCCCCCGGCACGTTCTTTCGTTGGGCACATTCGTGGTGTCCCGCTCCGCGCCGGCTTGCCTCTTGACTCCCGTAGGGAAGGGACCACTCTCCAGTGTCTGCTCACCAGGTCGATACCGTCACGCACGCATCGGCTGATCCCGATGCCGCTCAGCCGTTCAAGGAGCTCGGTCTCAAGGACGACGAATACGCACGCATCAAGGAGATCCTGGGCCGCCGTCCCACGGACGCCGAACTGGCGATGTACTCGGTGATGTGGAGCGAGCACTGCTCGTACAAGTCCTCGAAGGTCCACCTCGGATACTTCGGCAAGACCACCACCGACGAGATGCGCGCCAACATGCTGGCCGGTATCGGTGAGAACGCCGGCGTCGTCGACATCGGTGACGGCTGGGCAGTCACGTTCAAGGTCGAGAGCCACAACCACCCGTCGTACGTCGAGCCTTACCAGGGTGCGGCGACCGGTGTCGGCGGCATCGTCCGCGACATCATGGCCATGGGTGCTCGTCCGATCGCCGTCATGGATCAGCTTCGGTTCGGTGCTGCTGACGCCCCCGATACCCGTCGCGTCGTCGACGGTGTCGTGCGTGGTGTCGGTGGATACGGAAACTCCCTCGGCCTGCCGAACATCGGCGGCGAGACGGTCTTCGACGAGTCCTATGCAGGTAACCCGCTGGTCAACGCCCTCGCTGCCGGCGTCATGCGCGTCGAGGATCTGCATCTGGCCTTCGCTTCGGGCGCGGGCAACAAGATCATTCTGTTCGGTGCTCGCACCGGTCTCGACGGAATCGGCGGCGTCTCGGTCCTCGCGTCGGCGACGTTCGACGACGAGGGTGGAGACACCGGCGGACGTAAGAAGCTGCCCGCGGTTCAGGTCGGCGACCCGTTCACCGAGAAGGTGCTCATCGAGTGCTGTCTCGACCTCTACAAGGCCGGCCTCGTCGTCGGCATCCAGGACCTCGGCGGCGCCGGGCTGTCCTGCGCCACCTCCGAGCTGGCTGCGGCCGGCGACGGCGGCATGCACATCAACCTCGAGAAGGTTCCGATGCGCGCCACCGGAATGACCCCGGCCGAGGTGCTCTCAAGCGAATCGCAGGAGCGCATGTGCGCCGTGGTCACGCCCGAGAACGTCGATGCGTTCATGGAGGTCTGCAAGAAGTGGGACGTCCTGGCCACCGACATCGGCGAGGTCACCGACGGTGAGCACCTCACCATCTCCTGGCACGGCGAGACCGTCGTCGACGTTCCCCCGCGCACCGTCGCGCACGAGGGTCCGGTTTACCACCGCCCCGTCGAGCGTCCGGCAACGCAGGATGCCTTGATCGCGAATACGACGGCCGGACTGAAGCGTCCCGAAACCGACGCCGAGCTCGAAGCGACCCTGCTGAAGATGATCGCCTCGCCTGCCCTGTGCAGCCGCAAGTGGATCACCGAGCAGTACGACCGCTACGTCCGCGGAAACACCGTCCTGGCCGAGAACGCCGACGGCGGTGTCATCCGCATCGACGAGAAGACCGGACGCGGGATCGCACTGTCCACCGACGCTTCGGGCCGCTACACCGCGCTCGACCCGTACACCGGTGCGCAGCTCGCGTTGGCCGAGGCTTTCCGCAACGTGGCAGTCACGGGCGCAACGCCCAAGGCCGTCTCCAACTGCCTGAACTTCGGTTCTCCCGAGGACCCGGGTGTCATGTGGCAGTTCCAGCAGGCCGTTCGCGGCCTTGCCGACGGCTGCGCCACCCTCGGCATCCCCGTCACCGGCGGCAACGTCAGCTTCTACAACCAGACCGGATCCACGGCAATCCTGCCGACGCCGGTGGTTGCCGTCCTCGGTGTGATCGACGACGTTCACCGCCGCATCCCGACGGGCCTCGGACTCGAGCCCGGCGAGACGCTGATCCTGCTCGGCGACACCCACGACGAGTTCGACGGCTCCATCTGGTCGCAGGTCGAGCACGGTCACCTCGGTGGCGTGCCGCCGAAGGTCGACCTCGCCCGTGAGCAACTGCTCGCCGACATTCTGCTCGCCTCCTCGCGTGACGGTCTCGTCACCGCAGCCCACGACCTCTCCGAGGGTGGACTGGCCCAGGCTGTCGTCGAAGCCGCGCTGGCCGGCGAAACCGGTTGCCGCATCCTGATTCCCGAGGGCGCAGATCCGTTCGTGACCTTGTTCTCGGAATCGTCGGGACGCGTCCTCGTTGCAGTTCCTCGCACCGAGGAGACTCGCTTCACCGGTATGTGCACCGCCCGCGGCTTGCCGTGGACGCGTATCGGGGTCGTCGACGAGGGCAGCGACTCCGTCGAGGTCCAGGGACACTTCTCCGTCACGATGGCCAAGCTCCGTGAGGCCTTCGAGGGAACGCTGCCCGCACTGTTCGGGTGATAGATGGTCGATTCCGGAGAACTGACTTCTTCTGACAGCCAGCCGCAGGAACACCACCTGCGGCTGGCTGTTCCCGCACCCCTCGAGAAGCTCGACAACCGCTTCACCGAGTGGGCGTGGGGGCTCCTCAAACTCGACTTCACCGGCATCGCGTTTGCCGCGTTCTTCTTCTGCTGGTCGTTGACCCCTTCGCTGTTGCCGCGCGATTGGCTTTTCCAAGGTCTGATCGGCGGAATCAACTCGGCCATCGGCTACGGCGTCGGTACTGCGATCGGTTGGGCTGTCGAGCGATACCTGCTCAGCGGTCGACGGTGGTGGCCACTGCCCGAGCCGGTGCCTTCCGCGATCAAGGTCTTCGTTCCGGTCGCGTCCATCGTCGCGGCGATCATCATGCTGGTCTACGCGGCCGGGTGGCAACGTGAAATCGCGGCACTGACCGATGCCGAAGGCACGACCACTTCCGGCTACATCCGAACCCTCGGACTGAGCCTGCTCGTCGGTGGCCTGCTCATCTCGATCTGGCGGGTCCTCCACGATCTGGTGAAACTGATTGCCCGACAGCTGATGCGGCGGTTCCACTGGTCACGGTCGGTGGCAAATGGCGTCGGTGTCCTGGTTGTCACCGTCCTGTTCTTCATGCTGGTCGACGGCGTCCTGGTCCGCGGAATCTACGCCGCGACCAACTCGATCTTCAGTCTGCAGAACTCGACCACCCGCGACGGCGTCGTCGAACCGCAGGATCCGATGAAATCGGGTAGCCCCGAATCAGCCGCTCCCTGGGACACATTGGGGTTCGAGGGACGAAACTTCGTCTCGCGCGGACTCGACGCGCAGGAACTCGAAGCGGCAACCGGTAAGCCTGCGATGGATCCGATTCGCGTATATGCCGGACTTGAAAGCGCCGAAGGTCCCGAAGAGCGTATGGATCTGGTCATCAAGGAGCTGGAGCGAACCGGCGCCTTCCAACGCAAGGTCCTCGTGGTCATTCCGACGACGGGTACGGGGTGGGTCAATCCCACTGCGGCACAGGCAATCGAACTTGTGCATGACGGCGACACTGCTCTTGTCGCCAGCCAGTACTCGTACCTGCCGAGTTGGATCTCGTTCCTCGCCGACCAGGAGAAGGCGCAAGCTGCCGGACGCCTGTTGATCGAGCGGGTACACGAAAGATGGCTCCAGGAACCGGAAGCCACCAGGCCGAAGTTCATGGTCTACGGCGAGAGCCTCGGCGTCATGGCCGGCGCCGGAGCCTTCGACACACTGCAGGCGGCACGCGATACCGCCGACGGAATTCTGTGGGTGGGCCCGCCGAACGCGACACAGTTGTGGCGTTCGATCGAGAAGAGGCGCGATCCAGGCACTCCCGAAGTAGCTCCTGTCTACGCGGACGGCTTGGCCGGTGTGCGGTTCGCGGATCGCTCCGAAGACATTCCGACCGACGGGATGACGTGGCCGCAGCCGCGGGTTCTGTTTGTCCAGCACCCTTCCGATCCAGTGGTGTGGTGGTCACCCGACCTCATGTTCAATCGGCCCGAGTGGCTCAAGGAAGTGCCCGGTTTCGACCGCTCGCCGTCGATGAAATGGTTCCCGGTCGTGACGTTCTGGCAGGTGTCTGCAGACCTCGGTAACGCCGCGGGAGTTCCGGACGGCCATGGTCACAATTACGGAACCTCCGTTCTGGACGCCTGGATCAGCGTCGTCCAGCCCGAGGGATGGACGGCCGCAGAAACCGAGCGAGTGCGGTCGGCATTGGTTGTCGCCGTGAAATCAGAGGGCCCCGAGAAGTGAGGGGAGTCGCCTCGATCGCGCTCTCCGCTACCGCGATCACCTGGAGCAACGTCGTGCTTCCGGCATTCGGTCTTTCGCCCCGAGCCCGCGCCGTGGTCAACACTGCGGCCGGTCTGTCGGCCATCGGAGTCCTACTCGCACGTGGTTACACCCGCGAGGAACTCGGCTTGGCGCACACCGGCATTCGTGGTGGTGCTCAGTTCGGCGGAGCCGCGGCGGGGGCGGTCCTCACCGGCTACAGCGTCGCTTTGGCCGTTCCGTCCTTGCGCGCGACTCTCGCTGCCGACGAGCGAGCAGACGGCCGCGAAGACTTCCTCGAATGGATCATCCTGCACATCCCGTTCGGGACGGTGCTCTCCGAGGAACTGTTGTTCCGCAGCGCGATGTCCGCGGTCTGGAACCGCGAATTGAACAGGCCGACCGCGCAGGCCGTTCACGCACTGACCTTCGGGCTGTGGCACGTCGCCCCCGCCCGCGGCGCCGGCGACAACGTTCCCGCAGCAGTGGCGTTCACCGGCGCTTCGGCATTGCTGTTCGAGTGGCTGCACCGCCGTGGCGGCAGCGTACTTGCCCCCGCCCTGCTGCACCTGGCCACGAATGCCGGTGGCGCACTTGCCGTTCGTATCGCTACTCGCAGACAGGGAGTGAACTGATGCCGCCCCGCCGCGCCGTCGACCCCGCCGAATTTCGTGCCGCCGTCCTGGCCGTCGGCCCGTGGCTTCGAGATCCGGAACTGCCGAAGCCTTCGCGCAGTGAACTCGGTGCGGCAGTGAAGATGAGTGCGCGCACTCTCGAACAGATCGCCCCCGGATCGAGCGTCGAGGTGCGGGTCCCACCGTTTGTTGCGGTGCAATGCATCGAAGGTCCGCGTCACACGCGCGGAACCCCGCCCAACGTCGTCGAGACGGACGCTCGGACGTGGTTGCAGATGGTCACCGGATTGCTCGAGTTCTCCGAGGCCTCAGGTGACGGAAGAGTCGACGCCTCAGGTAGCCGCGCTCCCGAAATTGCGCACTGGCTCCCACTGCTGCGGTTGACCTAGCAACAGAGGGGTTGGCGCAGCAACAGAGTGGTTGACGCAGTAACAGTGAGAGACCATCCGGTTCGCTTCGGCGTGATCTGAGAGCCAAGGCAGCCCTCAGGGGAAGTGAGTCCCAAAATGGCCGTAGACTGTGGATGCCCCCCAACCCCTGCCCACAAAGGGAGCGCCCGGTGACTCGTGCCGATCTGTCGGTCAACAGTCCAAATCTCCTCGCTTCGAACCCGTCCGACGAGGACGAGAACGAGCCCCGCGAAGAATGCGGTGTATTCGGCGTCTGGGCGCCGGGAGAGGATGTGGCGAAGCTCACTTATTACGGCCTGTACGCACTTCAGCACCGTGGTCAAGAAGCTGCCGGCATTGCGGTAGCCGACGGCTCCCAGGTGTTGGTGTTCAAGGATCTCGGCCTGGTCAGCCAGGTATTCGACGAGCAGACCCTCGCAGCGATGCCAGGTCACGTCGCCGTCGGACATTGCCGTTACTCCACCACCGGTTCCACGACGTGGGAGAACGCGCAGCCCATCTTCCGTACCACCACTGCCGGAACCGGCATCGCGCTCGGCCACAACGGCAACCTGGTCAACACCGCTGAACTCGCGAGCCGCACCCGTGCAGCCGGCCTGGTCAACGACAAGCGCCCCAACGCAGCGACTTCCGACTCCGACCTCATCGGTGGTCTCCTGGCACACGCTGCCGGCGACAGCACCATCGAACAGGCCGCAATGGAATTGCTTCCCACGTTGGAGGGCGCGTTCTGCCTCACCTTCATGGACGAGCACACGCTGTACGCAGCGCGCGATCCGCACGGCATCCGCCCGCTCTGCCTCGGTCGACTCGACCGCGGTTGGGTAGTCGCCAGCGAGACGGCAGCCCTCGACATCGTCGGTGCGTCGTTCGTTCGCGACATCGAACCCGGTGAGCTGCTTGCGATCGACGCCGACGGCGTTCGCTCCTCACGTTTCGCGAATCCGACGCCCAAGGGATGTGTCTTCGAGTACGTCTACCTTGCCCGTCCCGACAGCGTCATCGGTGGCCGTTCGGTCCACTCGACCCGCGTCGAGATCGGCCGTCTGCTCGCCAGCGAGCATCCCGCCGAAGGTGACTTGGTCATCCCCGTTCCCGAGTCCGGCACCCCCGCAGCCGTCGGATACGCACAGGGCTCAGGCATCCCCTACGGCCAGGGTCTGATGAAGAACGCCTACGTGGGCCGTACCTTCATCCAGCCGTCGCAGACGATCCGTCAGCTCGGTATCAGGCTCAAGCTCAACCCGCTCAAGGAAGTCATCCGCGGCAAGCGCCTTGTGGTGGTGGACGATTCGATCGTCCGCGGTAACACTCAGCGTGCGCTCATCCGGATGCTCCGCGAAGCCGGCGCCCTTGAAATTCACGTCCGTATCGCCTCGCCGCCGGTCAAGTGGCCCTGCTTCTACGGCATCGACTTCGCCTCACCGGCCGAATTGATTGCCAACGGCGCGGGCGGACAGGATGCGACGTTCGAGGAGATGCTCGACGGTGTGCGTCGTTCCATCGGAGCGGACACCCTCGGATACATCTCCACCGAGGGCATGATCGCCGCCACCGAGCAGCCGGCCAGCCGTCTGTGCGCCGCGTGCTTCGACGGGACCTACCCGATCGCGCTTCCCAAGGAAACGTCGATCGGCAAGAACGTCCTCGAGGGGATGCTCGAGAGCACCGCAGGTTCGACGGCCACTCGCGACAACGACAATGCGAGCGCGCTCAGCCGCCCCTGAACATCAGAATCGTTGAAATTCGACAGCCGAGAATCTGCCGTCCACAGCATGTGGGCGGCAGATTTTCTGTTCACGACTTTCTGTTCCACGACACGGCATACGTCGTGAGCATCTGGCATAGTGCCCTCCGTGGCGCAACTGAGAATGGATGGGCACCGGGTCCTGGTCGCAGACCTGGTGGGGGACACCATCAAAGCGATCAACGGCTCGATGGTGGCGTACGAGGGTGCGATTACCTTCAAGAACGCCGGAATGGGCGGTGGCGGTGGGTTACGTGCCGCGCTGAAACAGAAGGCGGCAGGTGAATCACTGTCCCTGATGGAAGTCAGCGGTCAAGGCACCGTCTACTTCGCGGTCGACGCCCAGGACATCACGATTATCGAGCTCAACAACGACGCTTTGCACGTCGAAGCCTCGCAATTGCTCGCATTGGTCGGCCAACTGCGAACCGACGTGAAATTTGCCGGTCTCCGCGGCGCAGGTTCCGGACAGGGCTTGTTCACGACGGTCGTCAGCGGCACCGGTCTGGTGGCCGTGCTGTCGAAGGGCGGACCGATCATCGCGCTCGAAGTCAGCCCGCAGTATCCGCTGGTTGCCGATCCCGACGCATTCGTCGCTCACCGTGGCCAGCTGAACCAGAGCTTCGTCACCGACGTCACCTGGCGTTCTGCGATCGGCGGTGGCAGCGGTGAAGCGTTCTCGCTGCGATTCGACGGATCCGGAGTCGTCTACATCCAGCCCGAGGAGCGCTGAACCATGCCGTTGGAATTGGTGAACAGCAAGGTCGTCAAGTCGACCCTCGCGCCGGGCCAGAACGTGCTCGCCCGCACCGGGTCGATGCTCTACTACACCGGTGACGTCCGCTTCATCCCGCACAGCATGGGCGGTGGGCCCGGCGCCATGCCGAACATGGGCGGTATCGCCGGGATGGCCGGCCGCATGATGTCCGGCGAGCATGCACGCATGATGGCGGCCGAGGGAAACGGTGAGGTCTTCTACGGGCATGCCGGCTTGTACGTCGAGGTCATCCACCTCGACGGTTCGTCGATGCTCACCGTCGAAGCCGACCGACTCCTCGCACACGACGGTTACCTCCAGAGTTCGATAGTCGCTCTCACGTCGCAGGGCGGCGTGCGCGGAGCAGTACGCGGCGCCATGACCGGTCAAGGACTGTTCACGACGCAGTTGCACGGCCAGGGAAGCGTCGCGGTTCTCTCGCACGGGGGTGCGATTCCGTTGCAGGTCGGTCCGAACAATCCTCAGGTCGTCGTCGACCCGCAGGCATACGTGTGCCACATCGGTCAGATCAACGTCGACATCTCCGCGAACGTCGGTTGGCGCGAGGCCGTCGGCAAGGGCTCGGGGGAGTCCATCCAGCTGAAGATGACCGGCGCCGGCACCGTCTGGGTCCAGGCGTCCGAGCAGAAGTTCTGAGAGGGCACAGAGCATGGGTATCGAAATTCACAATCCGGCAACTCTGCCCGCCAACGACAACGTCCCGGGCAACGATTACGCCTTCTGCGTCGAGATGGCCGGGCAGCCGTGGTTCACGTCCAAGGGCGCGATGATCGCGTACTACGGAAACATCAACTTCGAGCCGCTCGGGCGCACGAGCATGACGGCGATCGTCGCGGCCAGGTTCTCTTCACCGCTCTACGCGGACGACTGGGTGCTCGCTCAGGGACAGGGCAAGTTGATCCTCGGGGACCGCGGATTCAACATCAATTCCTACGACCTCGACGACGGCAACCTCACGATTCGCGCGGCCAATCTCCTCGCCTTCGAGACCAGCCTGGACCTCAAACAGTCCATCGTCCCAGGCTTTTTGACGCTACTGGGGACAGGCAAGTTCCTGGCGTCGTCCAATGGCCCGGTCATGTTCGCGGAGCCGCCGCTCCGCATCGACCCGCAGGCGTTGGTGGGTTGGGCCGACTGCCCGTCGCCGTCCCACCACTTCGATGCCGACTGGATGCAGAGCTTCCTGGGCGCGGTTCGCGGAAGCATGTTCGGCGCGAACACCGGCGAAGAACGCCAGTTCGATTTCACCGGAGCCGGGACGGTACTGATCCAGTCGAGCGAGAAGGTCGTCCACGACGGACACCTCCTCAAACACATCGAATCCGAGACGGTCGCACTCGGGCAGAACAGTCTGCGCGCACTGCACGCCTCGATCGGTGCGCGGCTGCAGAACTGACGTCTCGGGGTACGCGAGGTCTCACCGAGGGGGCCGGTCCGGTAGCGTATGGGCGTAATCGTCGGTATTTGTGTGCGCGCTCTGGGTCTCGAGTCGAACGATCCATCTCGCGTCACGAGGATTGCAAACACTTCACATTGCAAGACCACTTACCTGTGCACGAGCAATACGTGCTCGCGAGAAATACAAGGCTGGAGTAGTAACCCGATGACCGAGGACAGTCACCGCACCGCAGGCGCCTCCTACGCGGCAGCAGGAGTCGATATCGCCGCAGGCGACCGGGCGGTGGAACTCTTCGCCCCTCTGGCCAAGAAGGCCAGCCGCCCCGAGGTCATGGGTGGCCTCGGTGGTTTCGCCGGCTTGTTCTCCCTCAAGGGTGACTACAAGGAGCCGTTGCTCGCCGCATCGACCGACGGCGTCGGAACCAAGCTCGCTGTCGCGCAGGCGATGGACAAGCACGACACGGTCGGACTCGACCTCGTCGCCATGGTTGTCGACGACCTCGTCGTCTGTGGCGCCGAGCCGCTGTTCCTCCAGGACTACATCGCCGTCGGCCGGGTCATCCCCGAGCGCGTCGCGGAATTGGTCAGCGGAATCGCCGAGGGCTGCATCCAGGCCGGCTGCGCTCTCCTCGGCGGCGAGACCGCCGAGCACCCCGGCATCATGGCCGACGGTGACTACGACCTTTCCGCCACCGGTGTCGGCGTCGTGGAGGCAGAGAAGCTGCTCGGACCGGATCGCGTTCGCCCCGGCGACGTCGTCATCGCCATGGGTTCTTCGGGACTGCACTCCAACGGATACTCACTGGCCCGCAAGGTCCTGCTCGAGATCGACCGCATGAACCTGAGCGCACACGTCGACGAGTTCGGCCGCACGCTCGGTGAGGAACTGCTCGAGCCCACCAAGATCTACGCCAAGGACTGCCTGGCACTCGCTGCCGAGACCGACGTGCGCACGTTCTGCCACGTCACCGGTGGCGGCCTCGCCAACAACCTCGCGCGCGTCATGCCCAAGGGCTTGGTCGCCGAACTCGATCGCGGAACCTGGAGCCCCGCTCCGGTCTTCGCCATGATCGCGCAACGCGGACGCGTCGAGCGCGCCGAGATGGAGCAGACGTTCAACATGGGCGTCGGCATGGTCGCCGTCGTCGCACCCGAGGACGTCGACCGCGCACTTGCCGTCCTCACCGCACGCCACATCGACTGCTGGACGCTCGGTAGCGTCAAGAAGGCGTCGGACGCCGCTGCAGAGCGTGCGTTCCTGGCCGGAGACCACCCGCGCTTCTAGACCGCAACGTCAGCTGCCCCATCGGAGAGATCCGGTGGGGCAGTTTTGTGTGTCCGTACAAGCAGGCGCGAGGCGGAAAATGGAACGCAAAAATGAGGAAGAGCGATCAGCTCTTCCTCATTTCACAGTCTGCGCGGTGGCAGTGCGCGGTCAACGCCGCCAGTCGTCGTAGTCGTCCTCTCGCGCATGCCCTTCCCTATCGGAAGTCTGGTCCGATCGGACACTGCTCCGATGCGAGTTGGTCGATCCACCTGCGAGCTCTCTTTGCAGGCTGTCGAAATCCGTGGTCGGTACGCTGTATTTCAATTCGCGTGCAACCTTGGTCTGCTTTGCCTTAGCCCGGCCGCGGCCCATGGCTGACCCCCTCGCGCTTTCGCGGGGCGGCCTGGGGAATTTGGCGGCCCCGTTTGAGTGTGTAAGTTTCCTGACACACACTCTAGCGTGGAAAAGTCGCTTCCGCTTCCACGAAGGCCTCACCGCCGTGTCTGATTGCTCTCACTATGGCCGCGAGCTGCCAGGATGCTGAAAGAACTCGTCAGAACTTTGTGAGAACTGCTCAGAAGTTTCCGGGAATTGCGCGAATCGTCCCCACTCGGGCGTCGCCGCCGAAGACCGGAGCGGATGCGAGAGCCGCCAACTCCTCGGTCCACTCGGTGTTCATCCGCTTGAGCAGAGCTGCCGCCAAGGGCAGGAGCGCCCGCTCGTGACCGTCGTCGATCTTGAGGGCGAAAGCGGAACCGTCGGGAAGCGCTCCGGCGTAGATGCCGTCGTATCCGGTCTTGGAGAACAGACCCGGCACGGCGGACATCAGGCGCTGATCGTTGCGGCCGGTGCCCGAGACGAGGAAGGGGTTCTCGCGGACCGCGTCGGCCACAGCTCGTTCGGGTGAGTCGGGCTCAGCCGAGGGCAGGCGTCCGAATGCCCGAGCCAGGTTCGTGAGCGAGAGCGGCACGATCGGGAGACCACAACCGTCGATGCCGAGTTCCTGCTCTTCCTCGCCGCTGAGATCGAAGATCGTCTCCTGGATCGCGAGCTGCAGGGGATGAGTCGGCTCCATGTACGTCTCGAGCGGCCAGTCGTTCACGACGCACGTGGCGAGCATCGCGGAGTGCTTGCCCGAGCAGGTCATGTAGATCGGGCTGGGAAGCTCGCCCGCTGCGATCAGTTCGGCTCGGGCCAGTTCGTTGCCCGGCAGATCGGAGGGGCACTGCAACTGGTCGACACCGAGTTGGTAGCGAGCGAGAAGCGCTGCGACCAGTTCGATGTGATCGGCCTCGCCCGCATGTGAGGACGACGCGACGGCCAGCTCTTCCGGACTGGTGGGTGCAAAGCCGTTACGAAGCGCAGCGACGGCTTGCAGCGGCTTGTTCGCCGAGCGCGGGTAGATGGGTGTGTGAATTTCCCCGAGTCCGACAACGACCTCGCCGTCGGCGCCGAGAATGACGGCCGATCCGCGATGCACGCATTCGCGGAATCCGGAGCGGACCACTTCCACCAATTCGATACTCACGAGTGCACCTGCGCTTCTGCTTGTTCGATGAACCTCTGGACGCGCGCGGTGACGTTCGGTGCAAGGTCGGTGTGTTCTGCGAGCAGCCGTCGAAGCCGCTCAGGGTCCGTTCCGGCGAAGACCTCTCGAACAGTCACTCCGTGATCCGGTACGTGGACTCGGGTGACCGAATCGCCCGCGGCGATCGTGCCGGTCCGGTTGACGCGAAGGTAGGCGCCGACGTCGGTCCGCTCGGTGAATCTTTTGACCCAGCCCTTTTCCGCGGCCCAGATGCCGAAGGTGCCGCACGGGACGCGGGGAGCAGTCACCTCGAGTTCGAGAACGTCCGACGCCTCGGCTCCGGTGATGTGCCAACGCTCGCCGATCACGGCGTCCGTGACGAGCATCCCGCTGATGTGAAGATTCTCGCCGAACCATCCGGGGCCGAGAGGTCGGCCCAATTCGTCCGACCAGCGCTGCGCTTCGTCGCGCTGATACGCGTAGACAGCTTGGAAGGCGCCGCCGTGGAACTCGGTGTCGCAGACGTAGTCGCCACCCAGACCGAGTCGGCCGACCGCGACGCGGCCGTCGACGGGACGCTTGTCGATCGCGGTACGGGGGACTCGCCTGACGCCACTGTCACGTTCGGTGTGGACGACGCAGACCGCGTCGACCATGCCCGTCACTTTCCGCGCAATCGGTTGACAGCCTCACGTCCGGCCTGGGGTGCGTCGTCCGCCACGATCGAATCCGGATCGATGGACGCAGCGCTGGGGCCGGCCATCAGTTCGGTGTCGACCGGGATGTTGCGCTTGATCAGAGCGAGTGCGATGGGGCCGAGCTCGTGATGATTGACGACGGTCCCGACGCGTCCGACGGCCCGTCCGCCCGCCGTGATCGGGTCACCCGGTTCCGGGACGGCTTCGGCGCTGCCGTCGAGGTGCAACATGACGAGATGGCGCGGGGGCTTGCCGAGATTGTGAACTCGGGCGACGGTTTCCTGACCGCGGTAGCACCCCTTGTCGAGGTGGACGGCGCCGTGCTCGGCCGGCCCACCGATCCAGTGGACCTCGTGCGGGATGGTCCGTTCGTCGGTGTCCAGTCCGAGGCGAGGCCTCGTCGCTTCGACGCGCAGTGCCTCGAAGGCCCAACTGCCGGCGGGCTTGGCGCCGGAATCGGTCAGCCTGGTCCACCACGCTGCCAGTTGCTCACGTGGGACGAGAAGATCGAAAGAGTTCTCGGTAGGCCACGGCATGCGGCGGACAAATCCGCCGTCGGCCAAGGCGTGAGCGTCGTAGGCCTCGGTGGGTGTCTGAACCTCGAGTGCGGCGAGGACAGTTGACGCTTCGGGTCCGATCAGGCTCAGGACCGCGAGTTCGTTGCCGTCTCGAGGTTCGGCCTTGGACCAGAACACCATCTTCTTCAAGAAGGAGAGAAGGTCGGGTCCGCGGTTCGCCTCGGTGTCGATCCAGGTGACACCTGCCAGGTCCGTCTGCACGAAGTGGTGCTCGACGCGTCCGTTGACGTCCAGGCTCAAGTTCTCGGCACTCTTGCCGTCGGGGAGCGCGGCGATGTGCTGGCTCGAAATCGTGTGCAGCCACGTGAGGCGTTCGTCGCCGGGAATGGCGATCACGAATCTGTGACTGCGGTCGACCACCACTGCTGCGCGCTGCGCGGTTCGCTGTTCGCCGAGAGGATCGCCGTAGTGCCACGCGACACCGATGTCGGCCGAACCGTCCGGTGCGGTGACCGCGCCGGGGGAAGTCAGAAGTGGGCTGTTGGGCACAAGAGCGTTGTCGACCACGAGACCAGTCTAGGAGTGTGGGCGGGATCGCGGTTACAGGGCGGCCCCGGCGGCTTGGCGGATCGTTAGGGTTGATGGCATGCCTGATCGCGTATTGGTGACTCTCGACCATGAGGTGCTCGATGCTGACGCACCGTTTCTGCACGCCGACGACCTGGCGGTGGTGCGCGGCGACGGAGTCTTCGAGACGCTGTTCGTACGCGACGGCCGCGCCCGGGTGGTCGAGGGACACCTGAGTCGACTGGTTCTGAGCGCGCGGGCACTCGGTCTGCCCGCTCCCGTTCTCGATGATTGGCGTCTGGCGATCGAGATGGCTGCCGAGGAGTGGGGGACCGAGAAGGAAGGCGCTCTTCGTCTTGTTCTGACCCGCGGCCGTGAGAGCGGTGACAAGCCGACAGCCTTCGTGATGGTCGGTCCGGTGGCCGATCGGGTCAGACAGGTCCGCGAATCGGGGTTGTCGGTGATGACTCTCGAGCGAGGTTTCTCTGTCGATCTCTCTGCCCGGGCACCCTGGCAGCTACTGGGCGCGAAGACGTTGTCGTACGCAACCAACATGGCAGCGCTTCGATATGCGGCGAATTTGGGTGCTGACGATGTGATCTTCGTCAGTTCCGAGGGCAATGTGTTGGAGGGGCCACGCTCGACGGTGGTGGTCGTTCGGGACAGGACTTTGATCACACCGCCTCCCGCACAGGGCATTTTGATGGGCACTACGCAGCGCGCCCTGTTCGACGTTGCCGGCAGTGCTCGCTTCGATTGCCGATACGAAACCCTCCGACCTGCGGATTTGATTGCGGCCGACGGAGTGTGGATGGTTTCGAGCGTCACGCTGGCCGCACGCGTCCATACACTCGACGGGCTCACATTGCCAGAGCCGAAGGTCTCCGGGGAATTCGCGGAATTGGTTGAACGTGCAATTGATTCGGATTCAGCAGGGCGATAGGCGAATAGGAATCGCGACAGGTCTCTACTACATTTGGTAGTAGCAAAGTCCTGCGGTCCAAACCGGACAGCAGTACCGTGTCCGCAGGGGCCGAGCGACTGCCCGCGTCTCGAACCCCGAAGCCTGTCCCAGGGCCCTACTCTCGGAGTAGCCAATGGATACTTTGG
The DNA here is from genome assembly GCF_027854095.1 of Rhodococcus sp. C-2. Lineage (NCBI taxonomy): Bacteria > Bacillati > Actinomycetota > Actinomycetes > Mycobacteriales > Nocardiaceae > Rhodococcus > Rhodococcus sp. C-2. Next base: position 177,196 of record NZ_JAQGFI010000012.1, read on the forward strand.
ACGTCTCCAGGTGGCAGTTCGGTATCACTACCGTCTACCACTTCATCCTTGTTCCGCTGACCATCGGACTTGCGCCGATGATCGCGATCATGCAGACGATGTGGGTGGTCACCAAAAAGGACCACTGGTATCGGCTCACCAAGTTCTTCGGCAAGCTTTTCCTCATCAACTTCGCACTCGGTGTAGCCACCGGCATCGTGCAGGAGTTCCAGTTCGGCATGAACTGGAGCGAGTACTCGCGATTCGTCGGTGACGTCTTCGGAGCTCCGCTCGCATTGGAAGGCCTCGTCGCCTTCTTCATGGAGTCCGTCTTCATCGGACTCTGGATCTTCGGTTGGGGCAGGCTGCCCAAACTTGTACACCTGGCGTGCATTTGGCTCGTGGCGATCGGCGTCAACGCGTCGGCATTCTTCATCATCGCGGCCAACTCGTTCATGCAGCATCCGGTCGGTGCGACGTACAATCCTGAAACGGGTCGTGCCGAGCTCACCAGTATCTGGGAGCTGCTGACCAACAACACCGCTCTCGCTGCCTTCCCGCACGCGGTTGCCGGCGCCTTCCTGACAGCGGCGACGTTCGTCGCCGGCATCAGTGGTTGGTGGATGGTGCGGAACATGCGCCGCGCCAAGCAGGCTGAGGCCGCCGAAGCCGAGCGCCTCGAAGCCGACGCACGGACGATGTACCGCCCGGCAACACGATTCGCGTTGCTCGTCATGATCGTGGCCGGAATCGGCATCATCTATACCGGTGACGTCCAAGGCAAGCTCATGTTCCAGCAGCAACCCATGAAGATGGCGTCGGCGGAATCGCTGTGCGACACCGAGATGGATCCGGACTTCTCGATCCTCACTATCGGCACTCACAACAACTGTGACAGCGTGACGCACGTTCTGAAGGTGCCGTTCGTTCTTCCATGGTTGGCCGAGGGCAAGTTCACCGGCGTCGAACTGCAAGGCGTGAACCAACTGCAGGAGCAGGCGGAGCAGGACTTCGGACCGGGTAACTACCGACCGAATCTCTTTGTCACGTACTGGTCTTTCCGCGCCATGATCGGCCTCGCCGCCGGTTCGGCAGCACTGGCTCTCGCGGGACTGTGGGTCACTCGTAAGGGGCGAGTCCCGGACCAGAAGTGGTTCGGAATCCTCAGCCTCGTCGCGATTCCCACTCCGTTCATGGCGAACAGTGCCGGCTGGATTTTCACCGAGATGGGCCGTCAGCCCTGGGTGGTGCATCCCAATCCGACCGGCGTCGACATGATCAGACTCACTGTCGACCAAGGTGTTTCGGACCACGCGTCGGCTACCGTCTGGGCTTCGCTGATCACCTTCACCCTCCTGTACGGAGCGCTGGGTGTGGTCTGGTTCAAGCTGATCGTGCGGTACGCGAAGGAAGGCCCGTTGGAGCACGACATGCATCCGCCGGGCGATACAGATCATGATGAGCCGGAAGATCCGGACAAGCCCAAACAACTGTCGTTCGCGTACTAGGAGGCGATCATGGGACTTCAAGAAGTATGGTTCGTGCTCGTCGCAGTACTGTTCATCGGGTACTTCGTCCTCGAAGGGTTCGACTTCGGTGTCGGGATGCTCATGCCGATCGTCGGCAGAGGCAGTGACCTCCCGGCCGATACGCGTCGACGGGTAGCGCTCAACACGATCGGCCCGGTGTGGGACGGCAACGAAGTGTGGCTGATCACCGCCGGTGGCGCGATGTTCGCGGCATTCCCGGAGTGGTACGCGACGTTGTTCTCCGGGTTCTATCTACCGCTGCTGATCATCCTGGTGGCCTTGATCGTTCGTATCTGTGCCATCGAATGGCGAAGCAAGATCGACGACGACAAATGGCGTCAGCGTTGCGACTGGGGCATCATCTTCGGCTCCTGGGTCCCGGCAGTTCTCTGGGGCGTGGCTTTCGCGAACATCGTTCGGGGCGTGGCGATCAACGCCGACAAGCAGGTCGAGTCGGGATTCTTCGATCTGCTCAATCCGTACGCGCTGCTCGGCGGTCTGACCACCGCGCTGGTGTTCGCTCTCCACGGTGCAGTGTTCCTGGCACTCAAGAGTGCCGACGAGGTTCGTGAAGATGCCGTGAAAATTGCTGCACGACTGGCAATTCCAGCTATTCCTGTTGCCGGCGGATTCGTTCTGTGGACGCAACTCGCCTACGGCAAGGGATGGACGTGGATTCTGGTAGCTGCCGCTGCTGCGGCACTGATCGGCGTCGTCTTCCTGACGCGGGCCGAGCGCGAAGGCTGGGCCTTCGTTCTCACCTGTGTGGCCGTCATCGCCACCGTCGTGCTGCTGTTCGCCTCGCTGTTCCCGAACGTCATGCCGTCGACGCTGGATCCGGCGTACAGCCTGACCATCGAGAACGCGTCGTCGAGTCCGTACACGCTCAAGGTGATGACGTGGGCCGCGGCATTCATGACACCGGTGGTGATCATCTACCAGGGCTGGACGTACTGGGTGTTCCGACAGCGCATCTCCTCCAAGCAGATTCCGGCGTCGATCGGTCTCCGATTCAAGGAGAAGACTTGGTAGTCAGGAACCCTGAATCACGACACATTCGAAACACGAAAGAACTGACGGTCGAATTCACGTGACAATCGAAGTAGGCGACGCTCCCACCACTCGGGAGCGTCGCCGGGGGCCGATCGACCCGCGGCTGTGGCGACATTCCGCTTCTGCGCGCGGCTACCTGATCCTGACTGTTGCTCTGTCGATGGTGAACGTCGTGATGGTCATCGTCGCGGCGCTCATGATCGGCCGGGTGCTGGCCGGAGTGATCACCACTCGAACTGTGGATGTTTCCTCGTGGACAACCGAATTGGTTGTTCTCGCCGCAGCTGTGGCGGTCCGAGTTCTGGGGACCTGGCTGCAGACCAGGTATGCGCACCGGGCGTCGACTCGCGTCGTTGCCGAGATCAAGAACGGCGTGCTGACGTCGGCGACGGCGATGAGTCCTCGCGATCTGGATCCGCGGCGTGACGAGATCGCGACCGTGGTCACCCGAGGTGTCGACGGCCTTGGTCCGTACCTGACGGGATACCTTCCGGCCCTGGTCTTGTCGGTGACGCTGACACCCATCACCCTGATAGTCATTGCGGTGCAGGATATGACGTCTGCGGTCATCATCTTCGTGACGCTGCCGCTGATCCCCATCTTCATGATTCTGATCGGCCTGCTGACAAAGGGTAAGTCGGAGAAGACGCTGGCAGCGATGACCACGTTGTCTTCGCAACTGCTCGATCTCCTTGCCGGTTTGCCGACGCTGCGGGCGCTCGGTCGTCAGCAAGGTCCTGCCGAGCGCGTCCGTGAACTCGGTGACGCTCATCGGCGAACGACGATGTCAGCTCTCCGCGTCGCGTTCCTGTCCTCGATGGTGCTGGAACTGCTCGCAACGCTCTGCGTCGCGTTGGTGGCCGTGAGTATCGGCTTGCGACTGGTGTACGGCGACATGTCACTCGAGCCGGGGATAGTCGCGTTGATCCTCGCCCCCGAGGTGTACCTGCCACTTCGGATGGTGGGAACCCAGTTCCACGCCGCCGAGGACGGAATGGCGGCAGCCGACAAGGCATTCGAGGTTATCGAGGCGGATTCTGCCGCGCCGGAGGGTGGTAGCACGACGGTGGTCGCTCGAGGCGCCGACATCGTCTTCGACGGACTCGGTGTGGCCTCTCGTGGCGGAGTCGCACCGTCTCGACTTTCCGCCGTGGCGTCCCCAGGGGCGATCACCGTGCTCACCGGTCCCAACGGCTGCGGCAAGTCGACGGCAGTGCACGCGCTGCTCGGGTTGATCGAACCGAGCAGTGGGCGTGTGACGGTCGCCGGCGTCGATGTCCGAGACCTGGACGAGCACGCGTTGTGGAGTCAGTTGGCCTGGCTTCCCCAGCATCCGGTCCTCCTACCCGGCACCGTTCGTGAAAATCTCGATCTCACCGGGGTCGTCGATGCGCAAGCACTGACCCACGCCGCTGCTGCGACGGGATTCGACGCGGTACTGGCCGAGCTGCCTGCGGGCGTCGAGACCGTGATCGGCGTCGGCGGTACAGGTCTGTCTTTGGGGCAGCGGCAACGGCTGGCACTGACACGCGTGCTGGCCTCGGACCGCGCAGTTCTTGTCCTGGACGAACCCACCGCTCACCTCGACTCGGATTCGGAAGGGACAGTGTTGGCTTCTCTGAGAGCACGGGCGGAGCGTGGCGACACCGTTGTCGTGATCGGCCACCGTCCGAGTGTGCTTGCCGCAGCTGACCGGATCGTCGAGGTGCGCGCTCATGAGAAGTGACGCTCACGATCCGCTTCTGCGTGCTCTGCGGCTACTGGAACTTCGGCCACGACGCGTTCTGACGGCGGTCGCGGCGGGCGTCGCAACACTCGGCAGCGCACTCGCCTTGGCCGCGCTGTCTGCGTGGTTGATCACGCGGGCCTGGGAGATGCCTCCCGTTCTCGACCTCAGTGTTGCGGTGGTTGCCGTACGCGCATTGGGAATCTCACGTGGTGTCTTCCGCTATCTCGAACGATTGACGACGCACGACGTCGCGTTGCGCGGAACCACCGCGGCGCGATCGAGGATCTACCAGCAGTTGGCCGCAGGAGATCCCGCGGCAGCAGCCGGACTACGACGCGGTGACCTGCTCTCACGTACGGGCGCCGACGTGGATGCACTGGGCGACGTCGTCGTCAAAGCACTGATCCCGATTGCGGTCTCGATTGTCCTCGCGTTTGCTGCGGTGGGAATCCTGTTGTTCATCTCGGTTCCGGCCGCGCTCATTCTGGCCGTTGCGCTGGCGGTGTCCGGGATCGCGGCACCCTGGCTGTCGGCTCGTGCTGCTCGACTAGCCGAGGCCGACAGTTCTGCTGCCGCAGCGCGATTCAGTGAGTCCGCGGTGACCGCCCTCGACCATTCCGCCGAGCTCCGGGTATCGGGTCGCTTGGATCAGGCGGTGAGCGAGGCGGTCTCTGCCGAGAACGATGTGGTCGACGCAACCGATCGCGCGGCGGTCCCGAGTGCCTTTGCCGCCGCTACCACGCCCCTGGCAATCGGAGTGAGCGTCCTCGGTGCCCTGCTGATCGGAATTACGCTGTACGGAACCACCGAGATGTCACCGATGTCTATGGGAATCCTTGTACTGCTTCCGCTGTCGGCTTTCGAGGGAACCGCGATACTGCCCAGCGCGGCGGTGGCATTGACCAAGGCGCGGCTGGCGTCGGCACGCATCATGGCGGTACTCGATCGAGCCGACGCCGAACACGTTGAAGGAAATCGTGCGTGGCCGGAGGACGGGATTCTCAGCGTGCATGCATTGCAGGCGGGTTGGCCCGGGGGAAAGGTGACCGAACCGCTCTCCGTGGATCTTCCTCGCGGTGCCCGCGTTGCCGTCGTCGGCGAGAGCGGATCCGGAAAGACCACCGCGCTGATGACGATGGCGGGACTGCTGCCGCCTATCGCGGGAACAGTGCGCGTTGGCGGAGTGGATGTTTCGGAAGTCGATCCGGCCGAACTGCGCAGGCACGTCGGGTACTTCGCCGAAGACGCACACCTCTTCGAGACGTCGGTACTCGAGAACCTGCGCGTCGCGCGGGGTGACCTCACCGCCGAGGACGCGGAGAAGGCACTTGCCGCAGTCGGTCTCGGCGACTGGCTGTCGGAACTGCCTGAAGGGCTCGACACCTACCTGGTCGGCGGCATGCGAGCGGTTTCGGGCGGTGAGCGTCGTCGGTTGCTGTTGGCGCGCGCGATCGTCTCGCCTGCGGAGGTGCTGCTGCTCGACGAGCCGACCGAGCACATGGACGCGGAGGCCGGCGCTCAGTTGCTCCGCGAGTTGCTCGGTCGCGACGCAACGCTGGTCGATTCTTCGCGAACCGTTGTTGTCGTCACCCACCAACTTCCGGACGGCACACCAGCTGACCAGGTGGTATGCGTCGGAAAAGTTTCTGTGGAAAATACGTTGCCGTCATCGTGAAGTGGGCGTACTTTCTCCTGTACACAAGGAAGGAGGTGGTCTGAAATTGAAGTACAGACGGACGCGTGAGGTGGCTGCCAGCTAGCCGCAATCGCTGATGGAATTCACTTACCGCGTGAGCGGCCGGCGAATCCCAGGCAGCCACCCGACCCCCGAGCCCCCGATCAGTCCGACCGGGATCCGCGCGAAAGCGTGGGTGTGGCTCGGGGGTCGCTTCGTGCCGTGCGCCTTTATCAACCCCCGGCGGTTAATAAAGGCGCACAGCGTGGACAAGGATTAGGCCCCCACCATCCACCGCGCTCGAGGATGGCTCTGACCTCGGCTGCAGTTCGGCACGAGGCCCCCTCCACCTCCTCCCAACCGAAGACCAGTGTGGCGTTGCCTGACAGTTCGGATGCGTTTCCTCGCCGACGATCCCGCAGCGCAGTCGCCCGAGAAGAGTGGAAGGCAAATCCGTCGAGTCGAACGATCAGTGCGACACCGCAATTGCGGTAGTCGACGTCCTCGTAGAAAGTTCTCCCATCGACGAGGACCGGCGATTGCCGTCGTGCTTCCGGCAAACCGTGTGCTCGCTCGACCTCGATTGCGTAGCGATGTTCGAGTACCGACTGGACACCGCGATCCAACAGGTCCAATGTCGAGGACAGCGCTTTGACATATCGCCTCGGCCGTCGGCATTCCATTCGGGTGCGCAATTCCATCCGTGACACTTTGCACGCCGTGGCCGAGCGAATCAGAGAACGAGCGGCGTCGCGAGCCGACGGCTCTGCAACCGCCAGGTCAATTGCGGTGTCGGCCAGCGAAGTACGAGCAGGCTGAGTGGCAACGCCGATGTGGGCCTGAGCGCGTGAACGATGAACGATCACTCCGGGATGGGCAGTGGACCACCCCAACGGAACGGGGCGCGCCGGGGAGCGTTCGGGTCTGACCGTCGGACTCTGACAGCGGGAGGATCTGCCGTATCGGACCGTGATGTGGATCGGCAGTTCGGACTCGATGTGCGTGAGTCCCCACTCTTCAGCTGCAGTCCGGTGGCTCAGGTAAGTCTCTCCGCCGCCGAACAGCAGTGCGGCCTCGAGAATCATTGCTCGGTTGAGCGGCCCGTTGGTGCTGGATTGAACGCCGTGGAGGACGGAAGTCCATTGACCCGATTCGACCAGATGTTGGATGCGGCGCGGTGAATAGCCGAAAGGGCGTAGTTGTTTATTGGTCGCGAGTCCGTGTTGGAAGTCGAAGAGTCTTCGGAGATCAGGATCGATGTAGTCGCAGCTCATGCGAATACCGTGAGATCGCGGACCGACAAGAATCGGTCGAAGATGCCGCTCCGAAGTCCGCCTGTGGAATTTGTCGGTGCCTGTGGATGAATCTGCTGTGCGCCTTTATTAACCGCCGGGGGTTAATAAAGGCGCACAGCAGAACTAGCCGATGTAGCGCGTCAGGCGGGCCGAGAGACGCGGTTCCAGGCCACCGTCAGACATGATCCGCTCTTCGACGTACGCAAGGTCGCCGCCTTCGACGATGCCGTACAGACGCTTCGCGCCGCCGTACAGTGCACCGGACTGGCTGCGGATCACCACGTCGGTGGCAAGTTCCCACGACGCCTGGGTGAGTGCGCGCCCGTAGTACATTTCGACGACACCGGAGCTGTGGCTGAGCAGGAGTTCGACCACTTCCTGGTTGACGCTGCCCGGGATGCCGTCGCCGCCCATGCGCCAGTAACCGCTCTCGCGCAGATCGGGGCTCACGTACTTGCCCTCGGCGTCGAGGCGCCAGGACCGGGACTCCCAATTGAGGTACGGGCCGCCGTCGTGCGAGATGACGATCTGCTGACCGAAGGCGTAGTCGCCGGTCTCGTCGTGTCCTTCACCCTCGCCGCGCCAGACACCGACGAGGGGGAGAAGCGCGAGGAGTTCGGGATTGATGTCCGGGCCGAGGCGCAGGTTTGCGGTGTCCTCCGGCAACGGAAGGTCCGGCAGGGTCGGAATGTTGAGCGACGCCGTCGACTTGGAGCGCTCGACGGCGATGGCGACAGCTTCGTCCCCGCTGCCGCGCCTCACGGCACCTGCAGCGGCGGAATCGTCAGCGGTCGCGTCGGACCCTGAATCCGGAGCCTGACTCACGACTCGTCGGTGACCAAGCGGTACACGACGTACACGGAGAACCAAGCGATCATGACGGATGCGAGTGCGAGGAGTACCTCGAAGAAAATGACCACGGGTACATCTTAGACCGCGGCGACCGACCGGAAAAATCGGGAGCCGGAATGCAGAAGGCCCCGCACCGGAGGGGTGCGGGGCCGCCTGACAAAGCAGGAATTACTTGCTGACGGTCACGTCCACGTTGTGCACGCCCGAGCCCTCGGGAGCGACGGTGGAAGTGCCGTTGCCCGAGCTGGACAGTGCACGCACGGTCCACTCGCCCGGAGCGGCGAAGAAGCGGAAATCGCCGGTTCCCGATGCCACGACCTCGGCCGTGAACTCTCCGGAGCCGTCGAGCAGACGCACGAATGCGCCGCCGATGGGCTGGCCGTCAGCTGCGAGAACGCGGCCGGTGATGACCGTTTCCTTCTCGACGTCGACGCCGGCAGGCAGGGTCTGGCCCTGAGTAGGTGCTCCACACATGATCAGGCTCCCAATTCGATCGGTGCGCCGACGAGTGAGCCGTATTCGACCCAGCTGCCGTCGTAGTTCTTGACGTTGTTCTTGCCGAGGATCTCCTGCAGGACGAACCAGGTGTGGCTCGAACGCTCGCCGATGCGGCAGTAGGCGATCGTTTCCTTGGTGTCGTCGAAGCCCTTTTCCGCGTACAGCTTGGCGAGGTCGTCGTCCGACTTGAAGGTGCCGTCCTCGTTGGCGGTGGTGCTCCACGGGATGTTGATGGCTCCGGGGACGTGGCCACGCTGCTGCGCCTGCTCCTGCGGAAGGTGGGCGGGAGCGAGGATCTTGCCGGAGAACTCGTCAGGGCTACGAACGTCGACGAGGTTCTTGCTGCCGATGGCGTCGATGACCTCGTCGCGGAATGCGCGGATCGAGAAGTCGGGGGTCTCGGCCTTGTACTGCGTGGCTTCGCGGTTGACTGCGTCCTTGGAGAGCGGGCGTCCGTCGAGTTCCCACTTCTTGCGGCCGCCGTCGATCAGCTTGATGTCCTGGTGGCCGTACAGCTTGAAGTACCAGTACGCGTAAGCGGCGAACCAGTTGTTGTTGCCACCGTAGAGAACGACGGTGTCGTCGTTCGCAATGCCTTTGGCGGAGAGCAGATCCGAGAACTGCTCCTGGTTCAGGAAGTCGCGTCGGACGCCGTCCTGGAGGTCCTTGCGCCAGTCGAGCTTGACTGCACCCTCGATGTGGCCGCCGTCGTATGCGCTGGTGTCCTCGTCCACCTCGACAAAAACGGTCTTGGGGGTGTTGAGGTTCTGCTCAGCCCAGTCAGCGGAGACTAGGACGTCGGAGCGAGCCATGGTGTTCCTTTCGATGTGGTCTTGCATCGGTCGTTTTCTAGCAGGGGTTCAGCAGGGTTGTGGGGCAAGCGTTTTCACGCGGTGGTAGCGCGGCCGGTATTTCGCAGCCTTGCGACGAGTGGATAGATCTGGCAGCCGAGGCAGATGCCGAACGCGGCGTTGAGCAGGGCCGCGAACAAGGCGAAGCCGGTGGCAACGGTGCCGACGATCGTCGACCCGGCCAGGAAACCGACCGTGCCGGCGAGTGCGAAGACGAAGCCGACGAACTGCGCGAAGCGCAGCGGCGCCACGGGTTCGCGTTCGCTGACCGGCGAGAGTCGCGGGGCGACGAGCTTGCCGAAGATCTGGCCGTACGGGCTGCGCTTGGGGCCGAGTACCGCTCCGACCGCGAAGACTATGGCCTGCAGTGCGAGAACGACGGTGGCGGCGGGCAGTGAGAAGGTCGAGAGGATGAGCGTGAGTACGAGAACGCCGGTGGTGACCCACGCGGCGAATCGAGGTCCGCGGACGTCGACCTGCTCGAGCTGGGGTGTGGTTGTGGACATCGGGAGTGCTCCTGCGCTGGATTGCATGATGCTGTGCCTGGGCCGAGAAAACGGGACGTCAAAGTCCCACTCGGTGGATTGATCACGTGAGCGAAAGCTCGAAGGTCAGAGAGATCTGACGGATGAGGTGATCAGCAACAGGTACAGCAACAGCCCCCGAGGCGGCACAGGTCTACTGCGCGGCGTCGGGTGAGCATCAGCTCGTGGCGGGTTTGCACGTCGGCGAGTTTACCCCGAATTCTCGGATTTTGGCTCGTGGGGTCCGGATAGTGGTACGAGTGCAGCTTTCAGATCGGCTGCGGATGGCACTCCGGACACCCGGAACTGTTCCTCCAGGCCACCGTCGAGGATGAAGGTGGTGGGCAGCGAGAGGACACTCATCTCGCGTGCCAGAGCCGGTTCCTTGTCGATGTCGAGCTCGATCTCCACCGGCGGACGGGGAGCGTCGGCCATCGAGATCACGACCTGACCGACGACGCGGCGTACTGCCGCGCACGGTCCGCACCAGTCGGCAGAGAAATGCAGTACGACGGGTCCGCCGTTCGGCGAAGAGACTCCAGCGGCGCGGAGCAGTTCGAGGCGACTGTCCGCCGCGCCGGTCGCGGCCGGCGCGGTGACTCGGACCTTTCCGTTGCGCGACTTGAGAAAGAGCCCGACCGCGACGACGGCCACCAGCGCGACCAGCAGAATTGTGATCCCGGTCATCGGTTCTGCAGCTCTGCGAGATCGATCGTCGTGTTTTCGGCGCTGCCCTCGATCACGATTCTTCCGCCTTCCGCGTAGACCAGGCTCGGCTGAATTCCGTAGGGAAGTGCCTGCGGATCGATCGTGTAGCTGAACAAGCCGAGGACGACGGGTTCGAGTGCTGCGGGGATCGAGAAATCGGCTTTGCCCTCCGGACCGAAGTACAGATTGCTGGCGACGATCTTGACCTGCCCACCTTCCAGAACGAGGTTGGCCTGCACGCTCACTGCAGTCTCGACCGGACCGACGGCAACCGTTCCCGTCAGCACGACGGCGCCCGCGGTGCTCGCTCCGGTTCCGCCGCTGCCCCCGGTGCCATCCGACTTGTTGGCAGGCGGCGAAGATACCTGCAGGTCAGGGATATTGAGCAGCTTTCCGAGGTCGGTGGCGTTGATTCCCATCCGGCCGTCGAGTTTGTCGACGGGGAGTTGGGTGACATTGCCGTTCACGATGTCGGAGAAGGGAACGGTGACCCCGCGCAGATCAGCCTCGACGGTCACTTCGCCCACCACGTCGCTCTGGACGCCGGTAGCTCTGACGTAGACGTCCTTGTATTTCCCGCCGAGTGCCTGGGTGAGGAAGGGGAACCCGTTGAAGGTGACCTCCGGATCCGACTCGAGTGATGCGCCGGTTCGGAGCTCGCGGGAAACCCGGTACTCGGCGTACGCGGCCGCGCCGAAATCGGCCACCAGTCCGAGGCCGAGGAGAAAGACGATGCCGATGATCAGTTTGCGCACCGCACCATTGTGACGGACTCCGGTCGGGGTTCGATGCGACGGCCCCGGTACCAGGCACGCTAATGTAGGGACCGACCAAAAGCGTCGAACTACTCGAGCGTTGCCCTCACGGGTTGCGCGGGCTACTAGATAGGAGGCCGTGTGGAACTGCTCCTCCTCACCTCCGACCCCAACCCGGAAGCTGTACTACCGGCGTTGGCGTTGCTGGCGCACTCGGTTCGGCCTGCCCCCACAGAGGTTTCCTCGCTACTCGAGGCAAGTTCCGCGGACGTGGCATTGGTGGATGCGCGCACCGATCTGGCTGCCGCACGCGGGTTGTGTCGATTGCTCGGAAGCACAGGATCCGCAGTACCTGTGGTCGCCGTCCTCACCGAAGGCGGACTCGTTGCCGTCAACGCCGACTGGGGGTTGGACGACATCCTGCTTCCCGGTACCGGTCCGGCTGAGGTGGACGCCCGATTGCGGTTGTTGGTCGCCCGCAGCGGCGGTGTGGCCAGTCCGGAAGCGTCGGGAAAGATCACGCTGGGCGAACTGATTATCGACGAGGGGACGTACACGGCACGACTGCGTGGACGGCCCCTTGATTTGACTTACAAGGAATTCGAGCTGCTCAAGTACCTCGCGCAGCACGCCGGACGGGTATTCACCCGGGCGCAGCTGCTGCAGGAAGTGTGGGGCTACGACTTCTTCGGCGGCACCAGGACGGTCGACGTCCACGTGCGTCGTCTGCGGGCGAAACTCGGCACCGAATACGAGTCCTTGATCGGTACAGTCCGAAATGTCGGATATAAGGCAGTGCGTCCGACCAGGGCCAAGGGTGGCGCAGCTGCTCCCGTTCAGTTCGAGGACGACGAGGACGTCGACTACGACGCGGCCGACGGATCGGTGGTCTGACGTGGGTTGGACAGATTCACTGCCGGCTGGATTCGCCGAGCAGGTTTCCGCGCTTCTCGATCGCGCAACCGAGTTCGACGGCAAGGCGCCCGTGTCGGAACAGGGGCGCCATGCCGTTGCCGGGCGCGGCGGCGCGCGACACTTCCTCGAACTCGACGGCGATGCAGTCGTCGGTTATGCGCAGCTGCAAGCCGGTTCGGACGAGCATCCCGACATGGCGGAGTTGGTGGTCGACCCGCAGGCGCGGCGCCGCGGCATCGGAACCAGGCTTGCCGCAGCGGTATTCGACGAGGGCCGGCCGGGCACGCGTGTCTGGGCGCACGGAAACGTCGACGCCGCAGTCGAATTCGCCAAGAGCCTCGATCTGGTCAGCGTTCGTGAACTCCTGCAGCTGCGTCGACCACTCGATGCTCCGCAGCTTCCGGAAATCGTTGTGCCCGAAGGTGTGACGATTCGGACGTATGGTGGACCCGAAGACGATTCCGAGATCCTTCGCGTCAACAATGCGGCCTTCTCCTGGCATCCCGAGCAGGGTGGCTGGACCCAGGCGGAGATCGACGAGAGAACGGCCGAAGGTTGGTTCGACCCTGCTGGTCTGTTCATGGCGTTCGCGGACACCGATCCCGATACTCTTCTCGGCTTTCACTGGACCAAGGTGCACGCACCCGAAGGTGACGATCCGGAGCTGGGGGAGGTGTACGTCGTGGGGATCGATCCCGCGGCGCAGGGACGAGGTCTCGGCCGAGTGCTGACTCTCGCGGGCATGCATTACCTGCGTGATCGCGGCCTCGGAACCGTCCTTCTGTACGTCGAAGGCGACAACACGGCCGCCCTCCACACGTACGAACGACTCGGCTTCGATCGGTTCCACGTGGACATGGCTTACGCCCGCGCGCTCTGACGTCACAGTCGGACACGCAGAAATGTCCAGTCTGTTCATTCTCCGTTAACCATGTGTGGTCCAGCCGGACACCGCGCCCGCCTACTTTTCTCTGTGGGCAGCGCCGTGTTGCCTGATGCAGATTTCAATCATTCTGCGTCTCATGTCGCCGCCCGATCGTGGGCGTGGCGGTAGCGATTTCCGGAGGATCTTGGTGAATCTCAAGCGCAGTGGTGCCCTGCTCGGTGTAGTGGCCGTGGGCGCCATGACCTTGGCCGCATGTGGCAGCGACAACAACTCGTCGTCGACGGGTGTGGACGCGTCCGCATCGAACGCAACGTGCGAAGGCAAGAGCAACCTCTCTGCCGCTGGTTCCTCGGCACAGAAGAACGCCATGGACCAGTTCGTCGCCACTTACATCTCCGTGTGCCAGGAAAAGGGCAAGACGGTCAACGTCGCGTACAACCCCAGCGGTTCGGGCGACGGTCGTACACAGTTCATCGCCGGCCAGATCGACTTCGCCGGCTCCGACTCGGCCATCAAGGACGAGCAGGCCGACAAGGCCAAGGAGCGTTGCGTCGGCGGCGAAGCCTGGAACCTTCCCCTCGTCTTCGGCCCGATCGCAGTTGCATACAACCTCGACGGCGTCGACAAGCTCGTTCTCAACGCAGAGGTTCTCGCGAAGATCTTCAACGGCGGCATCACCAAGTGGAACGATCCGGCAATCGCCGCGCTCAACTCCGGTGCATCGCTTCCCGACGAGAAGATCACCACCGTGATCCGCTCCGATTCCTCGGGTACCACCGACAACTTCCAGAAGTACCTCGACGCGGCATCGAACGGTGCTTGGACGTCGGGCGCAGGGTCCGACTTCACCGGTGGCGTCGGTGAGGGCGCCAAGGGTTCGGCGGGCGTTGCACAGGCAGTTGCCACGGCACCGGGTTCGATCACCTACGTCGAGAAGTCGTTCGCCGATCAGAACAAGCTCTCGGTTGCCGAAATCAACACCGGCTCCGAGGCAGTCGCACTGACCAACGACACGGCCGCGAAGTCGATCGCAGGCGCGAAGTTCAAGTCCGACGCAACCGGCGACCTGACGCTCGACCTCGCGTCGATCTTCAAGACCAACGAAGCCGGCGCCTACCCGCTGGTTCTCGCCACGTACTCGATCGTCTGCTCCAAGGGCTACGACGCGGACACCTCCGCAGCAGTGAAGTCGTTCCTGACGAGCGCGGCCAACGAGGGTCAGGCCAACCTGGCCGAGCAGGGTTACGTCCCGCTGCCGTCCAACGTCCAGGATCGCCTCAACGCGTCCATCACGGCAATCAGCTGACCTAGAGACTCGTGCGGACAAGCTCATGGATCTACATTCAGACGTGAAGGAAGTGAGCGCGCATGAGTGACGCGCCCATCACCTCGACATCTCGTTCTCCCGGCCCCGCAACCAGCGGGGCCGGGGTGGGCGGTCCGAACGGCAGCACGGAGGACACGATTACTTCCACCAAGGCTCCAGAAACCGAGCATCCTCCGAAGGGTGACGGTCCGGGTAGCGGCAACAGCAAGACGGTGACCCGTCCGGGTGACCGCATCTTCAGCTCGCTCGCCTCCGGTTCGGCAATCTTCATCACGGTTGTCATCGCGGCGATCGGCGCGTTCCTGATCTGGCGCGCTGTTCCTGCTTTGAGCCGGAACCAGGTCAACTTCCTGACCAGCCGTGAATGGGTCACGCAGAACATCAACGCGATGGCGTTCGGTGTCCTCGACCTTTTCCAGGTCACGGTGTTGGTCTCGCTGTTCGCACTGGTGCTCGCGATGCCGATCGCACTGGGCATCGCGATCTTCCTGACTTCGTACTCACCCAAGTGGCTCACGCGGCCACTGTCGTACACGATCGACCTTCTGGCAGCTGTGCCGTCCATCGTCTACGGCCTGTGGGGACTTCTCGTCTTTGCTCCGGCGATCACCCCGGTCGCGGTGTGGCTCAACGACACTCTCGGCTGGTTCCCGCTCTTCGCCGACGGCAGCGGATCGATCACCGGCGGCGGCACCATCTTCACCGCAGGCATCGTCCTCGCCGTGATGATCCTTCCGGTCATCACCGCAGTGACCCGCGAGGTGTTCATCCAGACCCCGCGATCACAGATCGAAGCCGCACTCGCCCTCGGCGCCACGCGCTGGGAAGTTGTGCGCACCACGGTCATCCCGTTCGGTAAGTCCGGCTACATCAGCGGCTCGATGCTCGGTCTCGGACGCGCACTCGGTGAGACGATGGCGCTGTACCTGATCCTGCGCACCACCTCTCAGGCCTTCGGCTGGTCGCTGTTCGACGGCGGCTCGACCATCGCCTCCAAGATCGCCCTCGGCTACGCGGAGTTCAACAACGACATCCAGGCAGGCGCGTACATCGCAGCCGGACTGGTGCTGTTCGTACTGACCTTCGTCGTCAACGCGGCTGCCCGCGCAGTGATCGCCGGAAAGAAGGACTGACCCATGACCTCCACTCTGGACCGGCCGGTCAAGGCCCCCACTTTCCAAGGCGTCGGCGCTCGTCGTCGTGCCAAGGACGTCATCGCGACCATCCTGGTGAGCCTGGCAGTCGTCATCGCGCTCATCCCGTTGGTCTGGGTGCTCTTCACGGTCATCGCCAAGGGCCTGCCCGCTCTGACGTCGCCTACCTGGTTCACCAACTCGCTGAGCGGATTGACGGCGTCGGCCGACGGCGGCGGTATCTATCACGCATTGATCGGCACCTTGCTGCAAGGCATCGTGTGCGCGGTCTTCTCCATCCCGCTCGGTATCTTCGTCGCGATCTACCTGGTGGAGTACGCCGACCGGAAGTCGAAGCTGGGCAAGCTGACCACGTTCATGGTCGACATCCTCAGCGGTGTTCCGTCGATCGTGGCAGCGCTGTTCATCTACGCCCTGTGGATCGCGACCTTCGGCTTCCCCAAGTCCGCGTTTGCGGTGTCACTGGCTCTGGTCCTTCTGATGGTCCCGGTCGTCATCCGCTCCACCGAGGAAATGCTGCGCATCGTCCCGATGGATCTGCGAGAGGCGTCGTACGCGCTCGGTGTGCCGAAGTGGAAGACCATCTCGAAAATCGTTCTGCCGACGGCACTTCCCGGCATCATCACCGGCGTCATGCTGGCCCTGGCCCGCGTGCTCGGTGAGACCGCACCGCTGCTGATCCTCGTCGGCTACGCACCGTTCATCAACTTCGACCTGTTCAACGGCGAAATGGGCACACTGCCTTCCGTCATGGTCGCCGAGATGAACAACCCCACCGACGCCGGCACCAACCGCATCTGGGGCGCAGCACTGACCCTGATCCTGCTGATCGCGATCCTCAACATCGTCGCGAAGCTGATCGGTCACTTCTCACAGGTCAGAAGTAAGTGATGCGGCCTCGGAACATGTTCGTACTCAACAGCGTCAACAACTCAGTAGGGAGCCGGTAATGGCCAAGCGTCTGGATCTCAAGGACGTCAACATCTACTACGGCAAGTTCCACGCCGTCGCCGATGTGGGCCTGTCCGTCCCGCCCCGGAGCGTCACCGCCTTCATCGGCCCGTCCGGTTGCGGCAAGTCCACCGTTCTCCGTTCACTCAATCGCATGCACGAAGTGATTCCCGGTGCGCGTGTCGAGGGTTCGGTGCTGCTCGACGGCGAGGACATCTACGGCTCGAACGTCGATCCGGTCGGTGTTCGCAAGACCATCGGCATGGTGTTCCAGCGACCCAACCCCTTCCCGACCATGTCCATCAAGGACAACGTCGTCGCGGGCTTGAAGTTGCAGGGCGAGCGCAGCAAGAAGAAGCTCGACGAGGTGGCCGAGCGTTCGCTGCGCGGTGCCAACCTGTGGAACGAGGTCAAGGATCGCCTCGACAAGCCCGGTGGCGGCCTCTCAGGCGGTCAGCAGCAGCGTCTGTGCATCGCGCGTGCCATCGCGGTCTCGCCCGACGTCCTGCTCATGGACGAGCCGTGCTCCGCGCTCGACCCGATCTCGACTCTCGCGATCGAAGACCTGATCACCGAGCTGAAGAAGGACTTCACGATCGTCATCGTCACGCACAACATGCAGCAGGCTGCGCGTGTGAGTGACCAGACGGCATTCTTCAACCTCGAGGCAACCGGCAAGCCCGGTCAGCTCGTCGAGATCGACGACACCGAGAAGATCTTCTCGAACCCGACGCAGAAGGCCACCGAGGACTACATCTCCGGCCGCTTCGGATAGGTCCCGGGATCAACCCTGCACGATCATGTTTCACCCCCGTTTCCAACAGGAGACGGGGGTGAAACTTTTTGGTTGTGGTGATAGTTCCCACTCCGGTGCGCAGAGCTGAGCGTCGTTGGGCGCCCGAATAATTCGATGAGCAGCGCAAGTGCGCCGAGTGGGCGCTGAAGTAGCCGACGACGTGAATCTCGTGGATACTGACGACGCTTCGGACAATGCTAATCTCGGCCCGACAGCACGCTGTCGATCGATGTCGTTTCACAACCGGAAGGGCTTGTCAGTGCACCTCACCCCTTCAGATACCGAAAAGCTGCTCCTGAGCGTCGCGGGCATGGTCGCCCGTGACCGCCGCGAGCGCGGGGTACTGCTGAACTACCCCGAAGCGATGGCACTGATCTCGTGCTGGATTCTCGAGCGCGCGCGTGACGGAATGACGGTTGCGGAACTGATGAACGCCGGTCGGCAAGTGCTCACCCGCGACGACGTGATGGAAGGGGTACCCGAGATGATTGCAAACGTCCAGGTGGAGGCCACTTTCCCGGACGGTCGCAAGCTGGTCACCGTGACGGAGCCCATTCGATGATTCCCGGCGAAGTACGTGTGTCCACCGAACCGCTCGAGTTCGGCATCGACGCGGAAAAAATCACGATGGTCGTCGTCAACGACGGCGATCGCCCCATTCAGATCGGTTCACATCTCCACCTTCCCGCGGCCAACCCGGCGTTGACCTTCGATCGCGAAGCGGCAGACGGCTTCCGGCTCGACATCCCCTCGGGAACGTCGGTTCGGTTCGAACCCGGGGTCAGCAGAACGGTGACACTGATCGCGCTCGGCGGACTCAAAAGGGTTCCGGGCCTGCAGATCGTGCCGGACGAAGACCTACCGACACATGCGCGCGAGCCCAAGACCGTCATGCCGTTCGGCACGCCCGGCGTCGAGGTCGAAGAACCTTTGCGAGCGTCCTCGGTGAACGTGCGTGTGAGTGATGTTCCAGTCGAGGCGGATTCACCGGATGACGCCGCGACGACAGTTGAGAGGACAGCCGAATGAGCAGGATCGATCGACGCGGCTACGCCTCCCTGTACGGCCCGACCGCAGGCGACCAGATCCGTTTGGCCGACACAGATCTGTGGATCGAGATCGAGCACGACTACACCGCGACCGGCGACGAGATGGTCTTCGGCGGCGGTAAGAGCATCCGCGAGTCGATGGGCCAGGGCCTGACCACTCGCGACCAGGGTGCTCTCGACGTCGTCATCACCAACACGGTGATTCTCGATCACTGGGGAATCGTCCGGGCAGACGTGGGAATTCGCGACGGACGCATCGTTGCGATCGGCAAGTCCGGTAACCCCGACATCATGGATGGCGTGCATCCCAAGTTGCTCATCGGGCCGAGCACCGACGTGATCGCCGGCGAGGGGAAGATCCTCACCGCGGGTGCGATCGACACTCACGTGCACTTCCTCAGTGAAATCGAGATGATGGAGGCGCTCGCGACCGGTACGACGACGGTGGCGGGCGGCGGAACGGGCCCCACCGAGGGAAGCAAGGCAACCACCGTCACACCCGGCGCCTGGTCCTTGACGATGATGCACCGCGCCCTCGACCACATCCCGCTCAACGTTCTTCTCCTCGGCAAGGGCAGCACCGTCAGTCATGAGGCCATGCGTCAGGAAGCTCTCGCCGGCGCAGGCGGATTCAAGGTCCACGAGGACTGGGGTTCCACTCCGGCTGCGATCGACGCAGCTCTGCGCGCAGCCGACGAGTTCGGCCTCCAGGTAGCGCTGCACGCCGACAGCCTCAACGAAACCGGTTACGTACAGCACACTTTGGATGCGATCGCCGGACGTGGGATCCACGTGTTCCATGCGGAAGGCGCCGGCGGCGGGCACGCACCGGACATCATCGTGACGGCAGGTGAGCCGAACGTTCTTCCGGCATCGACCAATCCGACGTTGCCGCATACCGTCAACACGGTTGCCGAGCACCTCGACATGCTCATCGTGTGTCATGCGCTCAATCCCCGGGTTCCGGAGGATCTTGCCTTTGCCGAGTCCCGGATCCGTCCGACAACGATTGCAGCAGAAGACTTTCTGCACGACATCGGAGCCATCTCGATCACCTCGTCCGACGCCCAGGCGATGGGCCGTATCGGTGAGGTGACCCTGCGGACATGGCAGGTGGCTCACGTCATGAAGGCCCAGTACGGCAAGCTGGGCACCAGCATGCCGGCCGACAACGAGCGTGCGCGGCGTTACGTCGCCAAGTACACGATCTGCCCCGCGGTGGCGCACGGTATCGATCACGAGATCGGCTCGGTCGAGGCCGGGAAGATGGCGGACCTGGTGCTGTGGGATCCCGCGTTCTTCGGAGTCCGTCCTTCTGCCGTGATCAAGGGCGGGGCGATAGTTGCTGCGCCGCTTGGTGATCCGAATGCTGCTATCCCGACCCCGCAGCCGGTGTTCGTTCGCCCGGCCATCGCGGCGACTCCGGGATCGGCCCCGCACCTGTCCACGACGTTCGTCTCTCCGATGGCCATCGAGGACGGTCTGGCCGATCGTCTCGGTCTCACCCGCACCCTTACCGGTGTTCGTCCGACGAGACACCTCACCAAGGCGGACATGCCGAACAACACGGCGCTGCCGTCCATCGACGTCGATCCGGAGACGTTTGCCATCAAGGTCAACGGCGACCTGATCGCGCCCAACCCCGTTGACGTAGTGCCGATGGCTCAGCGCTACATGCTGTTCTGAAACCATGTCGATCGAGACGGCGTCTGCCGAGATAGCATCGATGCTCTTGGCAGACGGGCGTCTGCCTACCGGCGGTCACGCGCACTCGTCGGGGTTGGAACCGGCACTGGCGGGCGGACTCCTGCAGAGTCAGGTCCCTGACTTCATTCGCGGTCGACTCGAAACAGTCGGACTTGTCGAGGCCGCTTCAACGGTGGTCACGCGCCGCTGGGCCGTAAGTGAGGGTAGTGCAGGCGAACTCGAGGACATCTCGAGGGAACTGCTCGCTCGGACTCCCAGCGCACCGCTGCGTGAGGCGTCGATTCAGCTCGGCCGTGGGCTGGCGAGACTGGCGTCGCGATTGTGGCCGCAGCACCCCGCGGTGCAGATGCTCATGGCGCTGCCTGGGCATCCGATGCGTCCGCTCGCGTTGGGCGTCTTCACGGCGGTCTCCGGGATGGACGACCTACAGGCAGCCAGATCTTGTTTGTACGACGACGCCCAAACGGTGGCGTCGGCGGCATTGAAGCTACTGCCGGTGGATCCGGCAGAACCGGTCGAATGGTTGCTCCGAGCAGCCCCGACCATCGAAACCGTCGCCGCGGCTGCCGTAGCCGTCGAGGGCGTCGCAGATATACCCGCAACAACAGGGCCGTTGGTCGAACAATGGTCACTCGAACACCACGCTCGATCCAGGAGGATTTTCCGTGCTTGACAACCTGAACAACACCACCACTGCTGCAAGAGGTTTGAGGCTCGGCGTTGCCGGCCCCGTCGGCACCGGCAAAAGCACCCTCATCGCCACCATCTGCCGCGAACTCGCGGCGGAGTACGAGATCGCGGTGGTCACCAACGACATCTACACCGACGAGGACGCGCGACTGTTGCGCGCGGCCAACGTTCTGCCGATCGAGCGCATCGTCGCAGTCGAGACCGGTGCGTGCCCGCACACGGCTATTCGTGACGACGTCACGCCGAACCTCATTGCGGTCGAAGACCTCGAGCGTCAGTTCCATCCCCTCGACATGGTGATCGTGGAAAGCGGCGGTGACAACCTGACCGCCACGTTCAGTCCGGCACTGGTCGACGCCCAGATCTTCTGCATCGACGTCGCGGGCGGCGGAGACGTCGCCCGCAAGGGCGGTCCCGGAATCGAGCGGGCAGATCTGTTGGTGGTCAACAAGATCGACCTGGCCCCGTACGTCGACGTCGACGCGGTCCAGATGGTTGTCGATGCCACGGCCGCGCGTGACGGACTTCCAGTTCTCGCGCTCAGCCAGAAGGATCACTCAACGATCGACCAGCTCAGTGCGTGGCTCCGCCAGGTCATCGCATCTCATCGCGCGGGTAGTCACACCCCGCAGGATCCGGGGCCGATGGCGCCGCACTTCCATGCCGATGAAGAAGACCACGGTCACGGTCACGGGCACAGCCACTCTCACGCTCACTGATGCGCACTGGAGCTACGCGGGTCGTCGTCGAGAGAGTGGGTGACACCGCTGTTGCGCGAGAGCTGATCTCGGGCGACTTCCTGGCCCCGCGGTTCGTCGACGCTCGCCGGCTCACCGTGCGAATTGCCTTGGTAGGCCACAGTGCAACGCTGCTGGCCGGCGACGACCTGCGTATCGAGTTCGTGGTCGCACCCGGTACGTGTCTCGAGGTGATCGAGCCGTCCGGGACCGTCGCGTACAACGCACGCGGTGGCCGGGCGTCGTGGTCGGCTTCGGCGAGCGTCGGTGCCGGTGCGGCGCTGATCTGGCGTGCGGCACCGTTTGTCGTCGCCGGCGGCGCGGATGTGACCAGGCGCGTGGATATTTCACTGGAATCCGATGCCGTTGCGCTGCTCGACGAGATGATCGTATTCGGCCGGACCGGCGAAACCGGCGGTGCGCTTCGCTCGGATCAGCGCATTACCGTCGACGGTGACGCGCTGCTCGTGGAAACTCTCGACCTGCGTAGCGTTCCTGGCCGTTCGCTGCCGGGAATTCTCGGTGGCCATCGCGTGCTCGGTACGACCATGCTGTTGGGGATGAAGACTACCGACGACGTCGAAGGGCACGTGACGCCGCTGGCGGGAGCAGGGATGCTGGCACGGGCCGTTGCCGATCACGCACATGAGGCGAGCGCAGCGTTGGATCCGATCTGGTCGCAGTGGCGTGGGCGAGTTTCGCAGGAGTACACCGACTGATTCGCCCTACCGTCACACTTCGGGAGGCTGCGTCGTCCAGTATGTGACCAGGCCGAAGAGAGCCGGGCGCACAGGTTTGACGGAGGCATCATGCGAATTGTTGTTCTGGGCGGAACCGGCCAGATGGGAAAGCTGGTCGTCGAGCAGGCAAAGGCAGGGGGCCACGACGTGGTCGCTGCCGCTCGATCGACGGGAGTCGACATCTCCACGGGTGCGGGGTTGGACGAAGCATTTGTCGGTGCCGACGTGGTCGTCGACGTGAGTGATCACGTCACCAACAGTGCCAAGAAGGCAATCGAGTTCTTCGAGACGGCAGCGAAGAACATCGCCGCGGCCGAAGCCAGGGCCAGCGTGAAGCACCACGTGTTGCTCTCGATCGTGAACTGCGACGATCCGCAATTGAAGTCCTTCGGTTACTACCAGGGGAAGGCTGCGCAGGAACGCGCGGTGGAAGCGTCGAGTATTCCCTTCACGATCCTGCGATCCACTCAGTGGTTCGAGTTCGGCGAGAAGACGATCGCGCTGTTCGGACTGGGGCCGATCGCTATGGTTCCTCGGATGCGGTCACAACCGGTGGCAGCGAAGACCGTTGCCGAGGCGCTCGTGACCTGCGCTCAGAACGGTCCGACCGGGAGGGCTCCGGACCTGGCCGGGCCCGAGCTCCTCGAGATCCCGGCCATGACGCGCGAGATCTTGAAATACCGTGGCCGACGTAAGTGGCTGATCCCGATCTCGATGCCGGGAGCGGGTAAGGCGATGAAGGGTGGGGCGCTGCTGCCCGGGCCGGGATCCACAACTGCAGGACCCACGTTGGAAACCTGGTTGCACGAGAACTGAATAGGAAAGGCGGCCGCGCAAGTGCGCGGCCGCCTTTTACTCACGTGGACGGTTGGGTTCAGAGATCCGGGTAGTTCAGAGATCCGGGTACGAGGTGAGGTTGTCGACCTTCTCGGTGGTTTCGGGCTCTTCGGGCAGCTTGCCGGTCACCAGGAAGATGACACGTCGGCCGACCTCGACGGCGTGGTCGGCGAATCGCTCGTAGAAGCGGCCGAGCAGCGTGACGTCGACTGCGGCGGCAACGCCGTGCTTCCACTCACGGTCCATGAGGACGGTGAAGAGGTGGCGGTGGAGGTCGTCCATCGCTTCGTCTTCTTCGCGCAGACGGGCAGCGCGCTCGGGGTCGCGGGTCTCGAGGACGACCTTGGCGGCCGCACCGATGGAGACAGCGATGCGTCCCATCTCGGCGAAGTAGCCGTTGACCTCTTCGGGAAGCACGTGGTTGGGATGTCGGCGGCGCGCGATCTTGGCGACGTGCAGGGCGAGTGCGCCCATGCGGTCGATGTCGGCGACGATCTGGATTCCGCTGACCACCGAGCGCAGATCTCCGGCAACGGGAGCCTGCAGGGCGAGCAACGCAAACGCGCGCTCCTCGCAGATGGTGCTGAGTTCGGTGATCTTGTCGTGTTCGCCGATTACTTGTTCTGCCAGGGACAGGTCTGCCTGGAGCAGGGACTGGGTGGCGCGCTCCATAGCGGCACCTGCCAGTCCTGCCATCTCGCCGAGCGTGTCTGCAAGCTCGGTCATCTGTTCGTTGTAAGCCACGCGCATGAGGTCAGAGCCTACGTGCCGTGAAAGACCAAGTCACAAGCACCAGGTGAACGCAAGGTGAATGAACGCGTGTCAGTCGCAGGTGGTGTCGCCGGCGTTGACGCTGGCGATGTCGGCGGGCAGAGCCGTCGAGGTGCTGGTGTCGACCGACGTCGGATTTGCCGCCAGGATGGTTCCCGGGTCCGCGGGGGCGACGACGGTGCCGGCGAAATTGCTTCCGACGACGACCTCGATCATGTCTCCCATGCTCGGAGCGAGAACCAGAACCGCGCCGGGAATCGAGGACGCGACGGTCACCGCTTCAGCCTCGTAACCTGCGGCGTAGCGCACGACGGTGGTCGACGCTTGAGCATTCGCCAGGCCGGTGGCTGCGCTGAAGTTACCGACCGTGGAGATCTGGAAACCGTAAGCCGCGAGGCTGTCGGCGATCGTCGCGGCCTGCCCGGCGATTCCCGACGCGTTGGAGACGTCGACCGAGATGTTGTAGGCGCTCATTGCCTCGACGGAAGTGGCGGCCGGCGGCGTGCTGGACGTAGGAGCGGTTGTCGTGGAACTGGTCGACGACGGTGTGGTGTCCTCGCGCTCTTCGCCCGGAAGCGGATCGTCGTCGATGATCGCCTGGAAGAGGGACTTGATCTCGTCCGTGCGAGGAATCTCGTTGCCCCAGTCGTTGGTGCCGTCCGTGGGGACCGTCAAGAACGTGACCGCGCCTGCGTCGACGTTCTGGAGCGAGCGACCGAGGGTGACCAGTGACTTGGTGTCGATGTTTTCGACGAACGTGTCGCTGGTGAAGGCGTTGATGAATCCGTTGAGCTTGCTCGGATTCAGGAGGACCTGGTTGGACAGGGCCGAGCGGAGCAGCGCCGACAGGAACTTCTGCTGACGGGTGATGCGCCCGTAGTCGCCGTTGCCCTCGGCTTCGACGTGGCGAGCACGCACGTAGTTGAGGGCGGTACGGCCGTCGAGCATCTGCGTGCCGCCGGAGGCGAGGACGGTTCCGAGGATGCCGTCTTCGATCGGTCCGGGGGAGCAGACGTTCACACCGCCGACGGTGTCGACCATGCGCTCGAAACCGGCGAAGTCCATTCCGACGAAGTGCCCGATTTTCAGGCCGGACATCTTCTGGATGACCTTGACCAGGCATTTGGGGCCACCGAGTGCGTATGTCGCATTGAGTTTGTCGCCGCTCGCTGCCGGGAAGGTTTCGCTGGTGTACTTGCCGGCGTCGTTGTCCCATCCCTGACAGATCGGACGTTCGACGTCGAGGTCACGCGGGAAGGAGACGGCGACGACGCGGCTTCGGTCGGCGGGAATGTTCACCAGCATGACCGTGTCGGCTCGGGCGCCTTCGGCGTCTTCGACGGTTCCGGCGCCGATCTCACCGCTCGCACCGGCGCGGGTATCGGTGCCGATGATCAGGTACGTCTCGTCGCCGAGTTGACCACCGGCGTCGATGATGTCGTCGGACTCGGTGTCGAGTGCCGCAATCTGATCGAATCCGCCTTCGACCGAGCGCAGATAGCCCCACACGACGCCGGTCAATGCGAGAGACATGACGGCCAGGAACGCTACTGCCGATCGGCCGATCACTTTTGCGCGATGGCGGCGGCGAATCTTGCTTTGCGCCAGACGAGTGGCGCCGGTGTCACCGACTACCCGCGGCACTGCGGAGGTGACGGGATGTTCTTCGGTGATCCAGTCCGCAGCGGCGGGCGGAACGGACGGACGGGCGGGAATCGGCCGGGCGGGGGGCGGCGACGACGCTGCTGAAGATTGAGTCTTGGGTGGTACGGATTTGTTCGGCGCCAGCTTGGGCGGCGTAGCCGGGGCTGGTGGCGGCTTCTTGTCGCCTACCCGACGGACCAACTCGGCGACCGAAACAGAGTCGTCGGTCGGAGGCGAGTCCCGTCGCCCGGTACGTCCACTGCTGCGACGCTCCGGGGGACTGGGTGGTTGCGGTGTTGGTCGCTGGGGTGTGGCAGGGCGCTGGGGCGTTGCCGGTTGGTCCGGTCGGGCGTTGCGGAAGCGCTTGTCTGCGAGCGGACGTTCCCAGGGGGCGCGGCTCTCGGGCGGAGGTGGGCCCGAATCGTGATCATCACCCACCGATGCAACCTGTCCCGTCGTCGACTGTCAGTAACTCGTCATTCAGATGCCGGCGTCAACCGGTTGTCGACGAAGCTGGAGCCATATTACTGGTGAATCCTGAGTGCTTCACTCAGAAAGTGATGTGAGTAATCCGACGGCGTGTTTTCGCTAGCCACCCGAGTGCATCATGTCAGCTCCCACCGGCACAAGGTCGTCTTCGGGATCGTCGAGCCAACCTTCCGGGAGTGCTACCTGACCGGGTGAGCCTTGGCGTCCGCGCGGGCCTTCGGCGTCCTTGGGGAACGGGACGTCGTGGTCGAGCTGTCCGAGCAGATCGTCCAGTTCGGACAACGTGCTGACCAGAGCCATCGAGACCCGCAGATCCGATCCGACCGGGAACCCACGCATGTACCAGGAGACGTGCTTGCGAAGTTCGCGCAGACCCTTCATTTCACCGTGATGTGCGGCGAGCAGTTGGGCGTGACGGGCGATGATCTTGGTGACTTCGCCGAGCGTCGGCGGCGTGGCGATCTGTTGTCCGTTGAGAGCTGCGCTGAGTTCCGCGAACAGCCATGGCCGTCCGAGGCAGCCGCGTCCGACGACGACGCCGTCGCAGCCGGTCTCGTTCATCATGCGGGCAGCATCCGAGGCGTCGAAGATGTCGCCGTTGCCGAGGATCGGCACGTCGGTGACGTGTTCCTTGAGGCGCGTGATCTCGTTCCAGTCAGCAGTGCCGGAGTAGCGCTGCGACGCGGTACGTGCGTGAAGTGCGACGGCAGCGGCGCCTTCAGCTGCGGCGATCCGGCCTGCGTCGAGGTGCGTGTGATGTTCGGGGTCGATGCCGACGCGCATCTTGACGGTGACCGGAATGTCGGTGCCTTCGGTGGCGCGCACGGCTGCCGCGACGATCTGACCGAACAGTCGACGCTTGTACGGTAGCGCCGATCCGCCGCCCTTGCGGGTCACCTTGGGTACCGGGCAGCCGAAGTTCATGTCGATGTGATCGGCCATGTTCTCGTCGACGATCATCTTGGCCGCGGCGTAAGTCGTATCCGGGTCGACGGTGTACAGCTGCAGCGACCTGGGCGTTTCGGTCGGACCGAACGTGGTCATGTGCATCGTGGCGGGTTGGCGTTCGACGAGCGCGCGGGCGGTGACCATCTCGCAGACGTAGAGCCCGGACGTGCTGCCTGCACGTTCGAGTTCGAGTTCACGGCACAGCGTGCGGAAGGCGACGTTGGTGACGCCCGCCATGGGTGCGAGGACCACGGGGCTGTGCAGCTCGAGTGAACCGATACGAAGGGATGACATGTCTACCTCTGAACAAATACTTGTGACAATTGGAAGTGCCCGGTACCGAATCCGGTACCGGGCACAGAATAGCTGGTGAAACTAAGAAGCCTGCTGTTCGCGCTTGGCGGCTTCGCGTGCGAGCATGCGATCGCGCTGTTCCTCGAACTTCGTCGCGTTGGCGGCGAGTGTCTCGAGGAAGGCCGCCAACTCTTCGCGCGTGTTCTCGCCTTCGGCGCTGAAATCGTTGCGCTCGAAGATGTTCCACTTACGCAGGACAGGCCAGACGACCTCGTCGAGGTGCTGGCGAAGGTCGTAGATGCCGTGCTTGGCCATGAGGGCGCCGTTGCGGCGGAAGTTCGGCATGCCGGCACCGGGCATCTGGAAGTTCTGGACGATGTTCGCCACAGCCTTGAGCGCCTGATCGGGAGCAAGATCGAGCGCGGCGGCGCAGATGTTGCGGTAGAAAATCATGTGCAGGTTCTCGTCGGCGGCGATGCGCTGAAGCATCTTGTCGGCAATCGGCTCGTCGCAGGCCTTGCCGGTGTTGCGGTGGCTGACGCGCGTCGCGAGTTCCTGGAAGGTCACGTAGGCGACCGAGTGCAGCAGGCCGGCGTCGCCCTCGTCGATGGGTGCGCTGTAACCGTTTGTCATGTGTTCCATGCGGAAGCGCTCGAGCTCGACGGGGTCGACTGCGCGCGTGACGACGAGGTAGTCACGCATCACGATGCCGTGGCGGTTCTCCTCGGCGGTCCACCGGCCGACCCACGTTCCCCAGGCACCGTCCTGCGAAAAGTTCTCGGCGATCTCACGGTGGTACGACGGCAGGTTGTCCTCGGTGAGCAGGTTGGTGATCATCGCGGCGCGAGCTACCTCGCCGAGTTGTGACTGTTCGAGACTCCAGTCTTCGCCACCCATGGCTGCGAAGTTACGGCCCTCGTCCCACGGAACGTAGTCGTGTGGATGCCATTCCTTGGCCATGGAGATGTGGCGGTTGACGTTCTCCTCGGCAACCGGCTGCAGCTCTTGTAGCAGCTCCAGCTGCGTCAGAATCCTCGTCATTTCTTGCCTCCATGTTGAGTGAATGCGCGACTTCGCCCCAGCCTACGGCACCGTAGGTTTGAAAAGAATGGCATGAAAATTGCTCCCCTCGAGGGATGTTACCGATCCGTAGTTATCCGGGGGCACTTTCACTACCAAGTCGTTCTTTCGACGTAGTCGCGGAAAGTCCGGGCGGGATCGGACAGCTCGCGGCTCTTCGACCAGATCAGCCCTATTTTTCGCTGTGCTCCTTCGATCGGTACGTAGACGACTCCTTCGGCCCAGATCGGTGGATCCTGAACCGGCATGATGGAGACACCGAAGGACGCGGAGACCAGTCCGCCGACCGTTGCCAGCTCGCTGCTCTCGAAGACGAAATTCGGAGTGAATCCTGCGGCCGCGCACAGTTCATCGAGAATTCTTCGCATCCCGAAGTTCGGATGCATACCGATGAACGGTTCGTCGGCCGCGTCCGCAAGCTCGACCGAATGCAACTTCGCAAAGCGATGATCAGCCGGAACAGCCAATGCCAGTGACTGCTGGGCGATCTGCATCCACGCCACCTGCGGATCGCGCGGCTGAGGCGAGACGACGGCCAGGTCGGACGTGCCGGCGGCGATTCTGTCGACCAGGAACTGCGCGCTGTCCTGATGCAGTTCGAATCGCACTCCGGGATGCTCGACGCGGTATCCGCGCAGCATGTGCGGCACCAACCAGGTGCCGAACGAGTGGAGGAAGTCGAGCCGGACCGTGCCGCTCTCGGGGCTCGCCAGCGACTGGATTTCGGTCTGCGCGGCGTCGAGGGCACGCAGTGCGATGCGAGCATGTCGATAGAGGATCTCGCCGTACCGGTTCAGTTCGAGTCGGCGTCCCTGACGGTCGAAGAGTGTCACGCCGATCTGTCGTTCGAGGCGTGCGAGTTTGCGCGAAAGGGTCGGTTGCGACAGGTGAGTCAGATCCGCGGTAGCGGTCACCTGTTGGGTTTCGGCGAGCACGACAAACCATTCGAGGTCTTCGGTCAGCATCACGAACCCAATCTATATACCTCTGGAGCATATAGAACACCAACTTTATGCATTTTCTTTTGCCGAGTCTGGGCGGGAGGATTCTTACCGGAGGTAAGTGATGCCTGGAGGTACGTGGTGACTGTCGAGAATGTGATCGAATCCGAAGTGATGCCGCTTCGCCGCGGAACATCGGGATATCGAACCGTGACCGTTGCGTTGTTCGCGGCCGGGCTGTCGACGTTCATCTCGATGTACGCGGCACAGGCGTTGCTGCCTGCGTTCGCCGAAGACTTCCACGTCTCGCCTGCGGTGTCTGCGCTGTCCGTCTCGGCGACGACGGGCATGTTGGCGTTGGCAATCATTCCGGCCAGTGCGCTCTCCGAGCGGTTCGGTCGCACACGGGTGATGATCGCGTCGGCGTCGGCGTCCTGTGTGATCGGTTTACTTCTACCGCTGAGTCCGACGATCGAGGTTCTGCTGGTCGGACGCGCAGCACAAGGATTGGCTCTGGCCGGTGTCCCGGCGGTGGCGATGGCCTATCTGGCCGAGGAGGTCGATCGGAAGGACCTCGGTGCAGCGATGGGAAGGTACGTCGCCGGCACGACGATCGGTGGGCTGATCGGACGGCTCGTGCCGTCGGCCGTCGTCGATTTCAGTACGTGGCGTTGGGCGCTGTTGACTGCGTCCGCGCTGTCGGCATTGTTCGCGCTCAACATGATCCGGCGGCTTCCCGCGTCGAAGTTCTTTCGCCCGCAACCGATATCGGCGCGCACGATCGCGTCGAATCTACGACGCCACCTTGCGAACCCGTCGCTGCGAACACTCTTCGCTTTGGGATTCATCCTGATGGGCGGCTTCGTGTCGATTTACAACTTCCTCGGGTTTCGGCTCACGGCAGCACCTTTCGGCCTTCCTGAAGCGCTTGTGGGCCTGGTGTTCCTTTTCTACCTTGCCGGAACTTTCACCTCGGCGGTAGCCGGCGGGGCCTCTGACCGACTGGGTAGGCGCAGCGTGCTGCTCGGGTCGGTTGTCGTCATCGGTATCGGCCTGGCACTGACCGTTCCGGACAATCTGGCGTTGACGCTCGTGGGGATGCTGCTCTTCACCGGAGGATTCTTCGCCGCACATTCGGTGGCCAGCGGTTGGGTGGGGCTGATCGCTACCGATCACCGGGCCGAGGCGTCGGCGTTGTATCTGTTTGCCTACTACGCGGGTTCGTCCGTGGCGGGCGCCCTCGCGGGTCTTGCATACGCGGGTGGCGGTTGGGTCGGGGTCAGTACTTTTGTGGGCGCGCTGCTGTTGGTTGCGTTTGCCTTGTCACTGAGGATGTTTCGATCTTCGACGATTGACTGAACAGAGCACTGCGGCGACCCCGAACGGGATCGCCGCAGTGCGTTCTGTCGAGCGTCTTACTTCTTGCCTCCGCCGAGGAGGCCGCCGAGCAGGTCTCCGAGGCCGCCGCCACCGGATCCACCCAGGATGCCGCCGAGTGCGCCGCCGATGCCGCCGCCGGAATTGCCGCCGCCGCCGAGAATTCCGCCGAGGAGATCCCCGAGCCCGCCGCCACCGGAGGCCTGAGTCTGCGCGCCGGCACCGCCACCGGTGAACTGCTTGGCGAGGTAGGCCAGGACGATGGGAGCGAGGATCGGCAGCAACTGCTTCACCAGATCGTTTCCACCGCCGCCACCGACACCGCCCAGTGCGCTGGCGACCTGATCGGTGTTGCCGCCGAAGATGTTCGAGACGATCTTCTGACCGTCAGCGGTGTCGACTTTGCTGATGTCGACGCCGTCGTCGAGAAGGCTGGTGTCGGCGTGAGACTGCAACGCGCTTTCCAGCGAGGCTGCACCGGCGGGATCCTGCGCGTTGGCGCCGAGGCCACCGACCAGGGTCGGAAGTGCAGTCTTGACCGCCGATTCGGCAGTTGCCTGGTCGACGCCGAGTTGCTGCGCGATCTGGTCGATGGGGATCTGGGATAGAAGGTCGTCAAGCGATGCCATTGATGCCCTACCTCTTCTGGGGTACTACTCGTCAGTACCCGGCTGTTGCAGACACTAGTGAATGTCGGCGTCGACGGTAACCCTCCGGTTGCCGAGCGGTCAGGCTCGGGTCTTCTCGCGGGGGACCAGGCACGCTAGGAGAGCGAGAATCAGTCCGCCGGCCGTCAGAATGAATCCTGTCTGATTTGTCAGGATCGTGGAGTAGTTTTCCCTGATGACATTGTCGAACTGATCGTTCACGCGGTAGTAGAACGTGCCAAGAGTCCCCAATCCCACGATAATTCCGATCCATGCTGCGATGCGAGAACCGAACAATGCGGCGATCAGAATCAATACGGCGGCGGCGAGCAGAAGTATCGCCATCGACCGGTAGAAGGTCACGGACTGATCGCCGAGTTGCTCGATTGCCCACCCTGCCGGAAAGCCGTCCCGCAGGTCCTCGAGGCGAACATTGTCGGGTTTGACCCCGGCCAGTACGTACATGAACGAGCCGACGGCAACGGCGATTCCACAAATGAGCAGAACGAGATGAACTAACGTGCGCATGCCAGTCTCCCTGTGTTCGGAGTTCGGTGACGCGGTCGTCGCCGAGCCTAGCTGTGTCGCGGGTGTCAAGCTCGGTATCGAGCGTGCAGAATCGTCTCCATGCCCGACAACATGCGTCGACTCGAAGAGATCTCGCTGTCGCTGCCGGAAGCGGAGCGCGTCGACATCGAAGCGTGGGACGGCCACCCGACGTTCCGGGTCCGCGGCAAGAACTTCGTGTTCTGCAACGTCGAAGCCACCTCCTTGACCGTCAAGCTGAGCAAGGAGGAAGCCGAAGCGGTGGTGGCCACCGAACCAGGCGCAAGTGCTGCGGGCTATGGACTCGGTCGACACGGGTGGGTTGCACTCGACATCGGCACCGACGTTTCCGAGGAGAAATGGTCGCAACTGGAGGAGTGGATCTACACCTCGTTCACCCTCGTTGCGCCGAAGCGGCTTGCCCGGATCGTTCTCGATGCGGATGAGGAACGCCCGTAACGGATAGATTCGTCAGTACAGACGCCGACTAGACGAGGAATTGTCATGACGACACCGGAAACTTCACCGGCCACCGCAAAACCGGGCATGCCGCCGTGGGCGAAGAAGGCCATCGGGATCGCAGTGATGGCGGTGGTCCTGGTCATCGCTTACTTCATCCTTGCCGCCTTCCTTCCGCGTTGGTGGGCGCAGCGCATTGCGTCGTTGGCGAACGGCAGTTTCAGCGCCGGAATCGCGTGGGGGCTGCTGTTCGGTCTCGTGTGCACCCTGGTCCCGCTCATCTTCTTCCGGGCGGTCTGGCAGGTGCGCAAGCGCAAGCATGCTCGAATCATGCAGATCACGGCTCTCGCGTTGGGTGTGATCTTCGCGCTGCCGAATCTGCTCTCTCTGACAGTTGTTCTCGGCAACAACAACGCTGCGCATGCGGGCGAGCGGATCCTCGACGTCGACGGCCCCGGATTCCGCGGAGCATCCGTTGTCGGTGCCGTCCTGGGCGTTGCGTTGTTCCTTGGACTTGTCGCGCTCGGCTACATGTACAAAAAGCGTGGAAAGGATCTCGACAAGATGCGCGGTGAGCTCAAGCAGCACGAGCCGCAGAGCAAGGGCGAGGCTCCGGCTCCGGAAATCTGAGTCAGCTCTTCGACCGAGTACTCAGTCCGACACCGACTCCGACGGTTCCCGCCGCCACCAGTCCGGCGAGCGGGACAGCCCAGTGTCCGGCAAATGTGCAGGCGAGAACCAGGATTGCACTCACCGGTAGAACAGCCTGCTCGATCCTGTCGCGCTTGAAGTGGCGTGAATGCATGAGCCACACGAAGATCAGGAACATCGCGGCCGGAATCGTGACCGCGGCAGATGCTGTGAACGTCGAAATGTGCGCTTCGCCAACTGCTTCCTCGACGGCTACTTCGATGCCGGCGCCGATGGCCGCAGCGGATCCGAATACGAAGTAGTGCCCGTATCCCCACAACAGGACGGCGCGATTGCCTTGGTCTGCGAGGTACTCGTGGATCGGGACGGCGAAGTAGATCCACAACGCGGAGAACACGATCAGAACTCCGCCGACGGCAATCGGAATCAGTAGATCGGCGGCGTCGAAATCCCGGATGCCGGATTGGACCGCGATGGTGGCGGCAGCGATGGTTTCGCCGAGCATGATGATGGTGAAGAGGCCGTAGCGTTCGGCGATGTGATGCGGGTGCCACGGCGTCTGGTGGTTGCGTTCGGCGATCGCCGGCACCGCGAGTTCGGCGATCATGAGAACGAAGAAGCCCGGAATCCACGCCGACGCCGGCATCAGGAGCAGCACGATCCAGCCGGCCTGGACGATCACGAGCCCGGCGGCATATTGCAGAGCAGTGGTTCGCGCTGCACCGGATTCACCGCTGGCGGCTCGAAGCCATTGGCAGGTGAGCGCAATTCGCATGATGAGGTAGCCGACGATGGCCGTCGTACGGTCGGTTCCGTCGAATGCGTCGGGGATTCCGGCGGCGAAGACGAGCACGCCACAAATCTGTACGAAGGTCGCGACCCGGTAGGGGACGTCGTCCGTGTCGTAGGCAGACGCGAACCAGGTGAAGTTCACCCACGCCCACCACAGCGCGAAGAAGACGAACATATAGCCGGCGATGCCGTCGGCGTAGTGGCCCTCGGCGACAGCATGCACCAGTTGAACTCCGGCCTGTGCGGCTGCAACCACGAAACACAGGTCGAAGAACAGTTCGAGTGGCGTCGATGCGCGATGGTTCTCGTCGCGGCTGCGTGCGCGCATCCGGATGATCGGCATAACGGCCCGGCCGTGGCCCGCGCCCGTACTGGTGTGTTCTGTCATCGTCCCCACCTTGCTCCGACGTCTAGTGCAGGAGCGCAGTCTAGGGCGAATTCCGTCGGGTCGACGAATGAGACATTTCGCCCCTCACCACACGAGAACGGGTTTGACGACTCGGCCCGACGCCTGATCTTCGACGGCTTTGTTGATGTCGGAGAACGCGTAGCGCGTCACCAAGCGGTCGATCGGAAACCGGCCACCGGTGAAGAGCTCGACGAGTTCGGGGATGAATGTCGAGACTTCCGACTCTCCTTCGATGCATCCTCGAATTGTCTTTCCGCTCAGCATGATGTCGGCCATGTTCACCTCGACCGTGGATGCTCCGAGTCCGACTACTGCCAGTGTTCCCCGTGCTCGAAGTGATGTGACGGCTTGATTGATCACGGAGCCGATTCCGGTGGTGTCGAGGGAATGTGTCGAACCTCCGTCGGTGGCGGCGCGTACTGCTTCGACCGCGTCCTCGGTGGTCGGATCGACAGTGACGGCGCCGAATTCCTCGGCGAGTTCGCGCCGCTGCGCAACGGGGTCCACGGCGACCAGGGTGGAAACGCCGGCAGCCCTCGCCGCCAGCAGCGCTGCGAGTCCGACGCTGCCTGCCCCGAAAACGGCAAACGTCGAGTCGGGCTCGGGGCGAAGTAGATTCAGCACGGCACCCGCGCCGGTTTGAAACCCGCAGCCGAGCGGAGCCGCGACGGTCAGGTCCACCGCAGGATCGACGACGACGGTGTTGTCGGCAGTGGCTATGACGTATTCCGCGAAGCTGGACTGGCCGAAGAATGCGGACCGTATCGGAGTTCCGCTTCGCCGGACCGGCGTCGAGCCGTCGGTGCGTGCGCCAGAGCTGTTGAGCCCGTGTGAGCTTTCGCAGTACGCCCGATGACCGCTGAGGCACTGCCTGCACACACCGCAACTGCGGTAGCTCAGCAACACGTGATCACCGGGCGCAATGCTGTCGATCGACGAGCCGACGGCCTCGACCACCCCCGCTCCTTCGTGCCCGAACACGCAGGGGCCGAGCCTTTCCGGTAGCACCGACTTCGTGAACAGATCTGTGTGGCACAGGCCGGTCGCGACGATGCGAACCAGAATCTCGTCCGTGCGGGGTTCGTCGATCTCGACGGTGTCGAGCGTGAAGGGGGAGTGCGGGCCGTGTGAGAGCGCCGCTGTCATCTGCATGGAGGATCTCGAATTCTGTTCGGCGCGAATCACGCTCGCTCGAGCAGGAAGTAGTAGTGCTGCCCGCCGTCGAGAACCAACGCCGACTTTCCGTTCATGATGCCCATCAGTGTCGAGTCGTCGACCTTCTTGAAGTGGTCGAAGATCGGCGCACCGTCGTAGACCATCGTTGCCGTGACTTCGCCACGAAACTCGATGTTCCACAGGCTTGCTTCGCCATTGCCGCCCTTGACGTCGGAATAGAGGTTGCCGTCTTCGTCTCGGCAGATCAACGGCTTGGCATCCTCGACGGAATTGAAAGTCTTGCCGTACCAGCGGCTCGCGGACAGCTTTTCGTGCAGACGATGACCGGTGGCGAAGTCGTCACCCTTCCACTCGCCGAGGATTTCTTCGGCGGCGACGGTTTCCAGCGCGGCCCACACTTCGTCGAGTTCTGCTGGTGAAACACTACTTTCCGATCCACGGAGCCGGGTGAATGCGGTTCGAGCGTCATCGAGATTCATGTCTCTCCTCGAGTCGACGGTAAGTGGCACGACTTGTTCGCGAACCAAATTGTTCGTCAACTCTGCACGCTACGCCGAACCGGATGGTTCGGCAACGGCCGATTCGTTCTAGGCTGTGAACATGCGCTCAGCAGGGGAAGCTACGAGGGACCGCATTCTGGCGGCCGCAAAGGACGAATTTGCCACGTACGGGCTGGCCGGCGCGCGGATCAATCGGATCGCCGCGCAAGCGCGTGCCAGCAAAGACCGTCTCTATGCGTACTTCGCAAGCAAGGAAGAGCTGTTCGCTGCCGTGACCGAACAGTGGACGTCCGAAACAACAGCGGAGACAGCACTTCGAGGTGACGACTTGCCGGGCTATGCAGGTCGCCTCTTCGACAACTACGTTGCCCATCCCGAGAACGCCCGATTGCAGCAATGGGCGGATCTCGAAGCGCCGGACGTCATGAGCGAGGACGACATACGAAGCAAGACCTTCCGGCCTAAAGTTGCGGAAATCCGCAAGGGGCAGCTCGAGGGACACATCGACCCCGCGTGGAATCCCACGGAGTTGATCCTGCTGATCACGGATATCGCCCGGATGCTCGCGCTCAAGTCGTCTCGTTCCATCCCTCGACGTCGGGAGGCGGCAGTCGAGGCGGTTCGGCGTTTGATTGTGGCGTAGCGAGTCCAAACGCGAACGTCCACGCCCGTCGCTGTGTGGTTGCCCGGATTTACGGATTTCTCAGTAACGGTGCGTACGTTGGGCGTCGGCTCGTTGACGCCCTCGGGATGTTGACGTGCCGCCAAAACTTTTGTCGTCGACTGTTCAGATGCTGGTGAGCAAAAGGATCGCGGCCGGCCACCCTGACTGAATATCGTCGACGCCGAGCGTGTTCCTTCGGTGCGCGCACCTGTTCAGCATCTGGAGTGGACCCGTGTCGAAGTGGCCGTGCATATGAAGATCTCGAAGAAGGTAGCGCTGGTCGTTGTGGCTGCTTGCGCCCTGACGTTGGGATCGGCGCAAGTCGGAACCGCCCGCGCGGACGCGCCGGTCAAGGTCAGCGTGGCCGGTCATGTGGTGAGCGCCGGGCACTTCGAGCAGGTGCGGCGCCCCAACCGGTGTGTGAAGGCCGGGACGGGGAAGTCGAAACCGAGCGAGCAGAAGTCCACGAATCGCAGTGGGCGTCGAGGCAGCGGGGGATGCTTCTGACAGTGATTGCGAAGTTCCGCAATCAGCCGTCGCAAATCTGTAACACGTTCTAATCTTGCGGTATGGACGTGACTTACGAAGGGACCAAACGCGAAGTCGCTACCGACAGGGGGACTTTGCGCTATCACGAGGCGGGCGATGGTCCGCCGTTGATCCTGTTGCACGGCTCCGGGATCGGCGTGAGTGGATGGCGGAATTACCGGGGGAACCTCGAGGTGTTCGCAAAGCACTTCCACTGCTACCTCCTGGAGTTCCCGGGGTTCGGCGTGAGCGATGCCGTCGACGGTCATCCAGTTCTCACGGCAACCTCGGCGGTGGTTCGATTCATGGATGCGCTGGGAATCGAATCCGCTGCGATGATCGGCAATTCGATGGGCGGAGTTGTCGGGGTCAACGTCGCG
Source organism: Rhodococcus sp. C-2 (assembly GCF_027854095.1). Lineage (NCBI taxonomy): Bacteria > Bacillati > Actinomycetota > Actinomycetes > Mycobacteriales > Nocardiaceae > Rhodococcus > Rhodococcus sp. C-2. The sequence goes on from NZ_JAQGFI010000012.1 coordinate 214,729, forward strand.
ATGAGGTTCCCTGACCGCGTCCGCAGATTGGTCACCATCGGAGGCGTGGGCCCGAACATCTTCAGTCAGAACCCGAGCGAAGGTACGCGTCTCCTCCAGGAATTCGCCGACGCTCCCAGCCGTGAGAAGTTGGTTCGCTGGCTCGAGTGCATGGTTTACGACAGATCCGTGATCACCGAGGAGCGGATCGAGGAACGATGGCAAACGGCCAACGATCCGGCCTCGCACCAGGCATTGACCGCGATGTACGGATCCAAAGCCTTTGCCGCTCAGCAGCAGATGATGTCCAACTCGGATGTGCCGCCGTACTGGTCGATGATGCACAAGGTGCAATGCCCGACCTTGCTGACATGGGGACTCGATGATCGGCAGTGTCCGCCGGACATGCCGATGATTCCGATGCGACTGATTCCGAACGCCGAACTGCATGTATTTCCGAACTGCGGGCACTGGGTGATGATCGAAGCCAAGGAGGCATTCGAGCGCGTGACCCTCGAGTTCCTGCTTCGATGACCTGCTGTTGCATTCATGTGGCACGAATCGATGTGGCACGAATGCACAAGACCCGGCGCCTCTGAATGAGGCGCCGGGTCTGTGTTTGTGCCCCCAGTAGGACTCGAACCTACGACCTGCGGATTAAAAGTCCGTAGCTCTACCAACTGAGCTATAGGGGCGCGGCGCAGAGTCTAACGGGACCGCAGAGTCCGTGAAAACACCACCCCCACCAGAAGGGCGATTCCGATGACGGCGATGGTCCCGCCAGTGCGATGCAGACCCGCGTCGTCGATGGTTCCGCGCATGGTCAGCTCGATGACGACGGCCGCAAGGTTGGCGCCGATGTACTGGATTGTTCGGTAAAGACCGATCGCAGTTCCGACGTCGGCGGAGGTGGTCACCGAGTTGATCAGGTTCTGGTTTCCCATGTTGTTGAAGCCGTTGGGAATGCCCAGGATCGCCGCAATCAGCAGGAGTGCCACAAGGGGAGTCGAACTCGATTCGACAAAGGCAATCAGAATCCCGCCGACAGCCAACGCGGCGGTGCCGATCAGGAGGGTGATTCGTGCGCCGAATTTCCCGTACACCCTGGACGCGGACATGGTCGCGAAGATCCCGACCGCAGCGACAGGCAGCATGAAGAGCCCGGCGCTGATCGGTGACATTCCGCGGGCTACCTGTAGCCACTGGGGGAGTCCGAAGAAGATGCAGTAGAACGCTGTGTAAGTCAGCAGGGTCCGGCCGAGAGTCATGCTCAGTGCGCGGTTTCGGACGACGGCGCGGACGTCGATGAACGCCGAGGCCGTTCGACGTTCCCACCAGACGAACAGGAACGCGAAGAGGGCCGTCGACGGGACGAGGTACCACTTCGCGTGCTCGGCGAGAGAGAGGAGAAAGAGCATCGTCGATGTCGTCAGAGCGAGAAACAGGGTGATGCCGAGTGGGTCGAGAGATTTGAACAACGCAGCGGCGCCGGCCCGGTCGGGCAGGGCGGAGTCGCTCGGGGCGGCGAAGAAGACCCATACGGCAGTGACGACGACAAGCGGGAGGTTCACCCACATGATCGATTGCCAACCGAGTGTGCCGACCAACAACCCGCCGAGAGTGGGCCCCAGCGCGACGACCGATTGAGCGCAAATGGTGAGTGTTGCTATAGCTGAACGGGTTTGAGTCCGGTGGCGGTCAGCGTATTCGCGGATGACGGTCATCGCGTTCGGATACTGTGTCGCCGTGCCGATTCCGAGCAGGATTCGTGCGGCGATCAGCCAGCCCAGCGACGGGGCGAGCGAGCCGAGGATCGATCCGGCAGCGATCAGGCCCAATCCGGCGAGGTAGACGCGTTTGGCGCCGAGGATCGATCCGAGTCGACCAGCCGCCGGCGCCGTGACCGCAGTCGCGATGTAGAGGGCCGAGATGACCCACGCTGTGCCTGAACTGGAACCGAAGTATGTGGCGATCGGGACGATTGCCACCGCAATCATCGACGAGTTCAGCGCTTGAAGAACGGTTCCGGAGCCGAGAGCAAGACTCAGTTTCAGTGGAACGGGAGTTTGGGGGGTCGGCGTTTCGACGACGGTGGTCACGAGTTCATCAGTGACTCCTCTGATATCGATGTCGATGCTGGGGACTCGCCCTGGCCGAGTCTTCGCAGGATTCGGCCGGCGATCAGAAGCAAGTCACGCTCGGCTTCGGTGCACTCGGCGTCGATGACCTCGGCCAGCCACTCTGTTCGTTTCGTTCGGTCTTCGTGAAGGGTCGATGTGCCGAGTTCGGTCATCGTGACCAAGACCGCGCGGCCGTCCGATGGATCCGCCCTTCGCGTCACCATGCCCTGCTCTTCGAGCGCGGCCACGGTCTTTGCGATTGATTGCGGCGTGACGCGCTCGAATTTTGCCAATTCTTTGGCGGTCGACGGACCTTGTCGGTCGAGGTGGCCGAGGGCCTGGATCTGGCTCGGCGTGAGCTTGTGGTCGTTGCGTTTGGTGCGTAGACGTCGGACGAAGGCACCCAGATCGTCCCAAAGTACGTCGATCTCGTCTCGAGCCTTGCTGCGACCCTCTCCAACATTCATTTAGACAGTCTAACTGTGTTGTTTCGATGCTGCCAGTACGGTTTCGACGGAAAAGGGGGAATAAACAATTGCACTAGTTGTTTAAAACCTTGGGACTGCTGTCCATCGGTCGGCGAAGCAGTTCCGTCTGCGAGGTCGAATTATCAGAATCTCGGGCACGAAAAAGCTCGGATGCGCACCCCCTGCGGCGCACCCGAGCGGCCAAAACCATACCACTTGGTGTCTTTTGGGCATAAAGTCGGTTCTTGTCCCCTGAACAGCCGATTGCGTCTAGTACTTTTGGCGGGTATGGCTCTAGTCCTTACGTAGGGTGTGTTGGAGGGGATATTGTGAAGTTTCGGGGGATGACAGGCGCCGATCACGGCGGCTCTGCGTACCAACTCTGCGAGAGGCACAACACCGTAAATGGCACGTCAACAAGAGCGTGCGCGGCGTACCCGCGCCGCCCTGGTCGAAGCGGCTGCAGTCGAATTCGCCAAGCGCGGCTATGCAGCTGCGTCGGTGAACACGATCCTCGAGGGCTCCCGCGCCACCAAAGGCGCCATGTATTTCCATTTCCAGTCCAAGGAAGAGTTGGCGCGAGCGGTTCTGACCTCGGCTATCGAAACCTTCACTGGAATTACTGATCGTTGGGCCAAGAGAACAGACCTCGATCCATTCGTCGCTTTGCACGGTCTCGTGCTCGACATTGCCGAGGTCTTCCGTGCCGAGGTGATCGTGCAGGCGGAATTCCGGCTGATCATCGAGCCCGAGTTCTACAAGGATGTGCAGTCCGGTGGTGGGCAGGTCTGGGGAAAGACCGCCTATGAGTTGGCATTGCGTGCCAAGGACGACGGTTTGCTCCGAGAAGACGCCGACCCGGACAAATTCACGCGTGTACTGGCAGCGAGCCTTGCCGGCCAGCGGTACATGGCAGACCTGATTGCCTCCAGTGGAGATCTGGGCGAGTGGTTCGAGGAGTCTCTCGAAGTAGTCCTCGAAGCCATGGCTACGCCGCAGTGGTTGGAGACGTTCCATCGTGACGGGTGGCCCCAAGTCGAGTTCCCTGACACTGAATAGTGCACTTTTCTGCCCGTGAACAGGCGATTTGTGATTTCCGAATGCCGTGCCATAAGCTATCCAAGCTCCCAACGGAACGCCGTTGGGGTACTAGTTCGGAGAGATCCGGCGGGCCCCCTTCGTCTAGCGGCCTAGGACGCCGCCCTTTCAAGGCGGTAGCGCGGGTTCGAATCCCGTAGGGGGTACGTTTTGCGAAAGCGAAACGATGCAGTATGGTTTGACCCGCACGACACGCTTTGAGATGCACAAATGCCAGGCCAGGACAGTGGTTTGGGAGCGGCTCGAAGATGTAGTACGGTTTCACAGCAAGGAAAAAGCAAGGCCCTGTGGCGCAGTTGGTTAGCGCGCCGCCCTGTCACGGCGGAGGTCGCGGGTTCGAGTCCCGTCAGGGTCGCAAAGCTTTGTTCTCAATCAATCGGTTGAGAACAAAGCAATGCGATAGGCATTCGGTTCGGGTGCCGTCCGGCCAGGTAGCTCAGTTGGTACGAGCGTCCGCCTGAAAAGCGGAAGGTCGCCGGTTCGATCCCGGCCCTGGCCACCATAATTCTTATCGACAAGCTCCAATCTCATGTTCTTCGAACATAAGGTTGGAGCTTTTTCGTGTTCGGATGTCAGTCGCCATAAACCGCTCGGCTCGATCATCTGAGTTATACGCATCCTTTGTCTCCGTGAATGATTCCGGTGACCGGGAACGTGCTGCGCGTCACTCCGTCAAGAACCTCACTATTAGCCGGTTGCGGCCGATCCCTGGCCGCGTCTACTGGAAGTGAGGTGGAATCTCCGTGTCGCACTCGAGATCTTGGCCTATCGGGAAAGTCAGCCGGGTCGCCGTGGCGCTGATCGGTGCCGGTGTCCTGTTGGTGGGCTGCGCGAGCAGCAATGACGACAGCGGTACCGATACGACGACCGCGTCGGGAGACATCGTGACCGGCATGGTCAACGAGCAGCCCGATCCGGGAACTGCGGTGGCCGGCGGGACCATGACGTACGGCGTACAGGTGCTCGTTCCCTCACTCGACCCGACGAAGACGGCCGCTCGCGGCGGTTCCGGCGGTGAGGCCTTCGCTGCTGTGTACGACGTCCTGATGAGTTACGACACTGCGAGCGGCGAGTTCGAGCCCAAGTTGGCTGAATCGCTCGAGACAGCTGACGACGGAGCCACCTGGACGCTGAAACTTCGCGACGGTGTGAAGTTCAGTGACGGCACCACCCTCGACGCCAACGCCGTGATCGCGAGCATCGATCGGTACAACGCGGGCAAGGGCAATGGCGCCGAACTGTGGCTGGCTTCGGCGGAATCGGCGCAGGCAAGCGGTCCGACGACAGTGGAATTCAAGCTGAAGACGCCGTGGATGCGTTTTCCGTCGATGCTCGCACTCGGGCACGGGATGATCGTCGCCCCGAGTTCGCAGCAAGGCGACAAGTTCACCGCCGTCGGAGCCGGACCTTTCACCGAAGATGTCTTCACACCGAGCGTCGAGCGAATCTTCAAAGCCAACCCGTCCTACTACGGCGGCGCTCCCAAGCTGGACAAGTTGCGGATGGTTGCGCTCAACGGCCCGCAGGCCAATCTCGAATCATTGAACAGCGGTCAGCTCGATGTCGCCTACATTCGCGGCCTCACGTCGGCGATCAATTCTGCCAAGTCCGCTGGTTACCCCGGCTACATCGACGTGCTCAATGCCGGCAGTGCCGAGATCGTCAACAACCGTGAAGGCCGACCGGGCTCGGATGTTCGCGTTCGCCAGGCCATCGGCTACGCGCTGGACACCACGTTGATCGATCAGCGAGTGGAAAACGGTGAGGGACTGCCGGGCTCGGAGTTGTTCGGTCCGACGTCGCAATGGCATGTAGACACACCGGGTATTGCCTACGACCCCGAAAAGTCGAAGGAACTTCTGAATCAGGCAAAGGCAGACGGGTACGACGGCAGCCTCGACTACGTCGTTCTCAGTGAGCCGAAGGACCACGCGATCGGCCTCGCCGTGCAGTCACTGTTGCAGGCCGTCGGGTTCGAGGTGAACTTGATCTTGGCCAACAACGCCGGCGACATCGTGCAGAACGTCTACGTCAAGCACGATTTCGACCTCGCGCACGCGGGCATCGGAATGTACGAGTCGATTCTCGATCTCGGATTGTTCTCCACGACCAACAGCACCTCGATGGCGAATACTGCTGGATATGCGAACCCGGCGATGGATCAGCTGATCGCAGATCTACAACAAGCCAAGGACAATTCGTCGACCCTGGCGATCATCGGCAAAATTCAGACGCTGTGGAACGAGACGGTTCCATCGGCGCCGATCGGCGGGCTGACGTCGTTCTGGGCTTGGCAGAAGAATGTTCACGGTGTCGTTCCCACTGCCACGGGAATCATGCTGTTCGATCAGGCATGGATGGGCGCGAAGTAGCGTTCCAGCGCACACCGAGAGCCCCGTCCGACGCGAGTCGGGCGGGGCTCTTTGGTGTCTACGTCGGCTAGCGTTGCGCAACCCTTTCGATCAGGATGATTGTATTGAAATATGTTGTTGGTCAATATGATTCGCCGATCGTGATTTGACTTGTTCAGCGTCGCCCGCATAGATTGCATCCACCATCCAGAGTGGCTGAGAGACCTGGCTCGATGATGCCGCAGCAACCCGCTACCTAACCGCAGTGTGGGTGCTACCGCCAGGACCGATGGAGGACACATGACTGTATTTGCCGTGGGTATCGAACTGGACGGCGAGGGCACTCACCCCGCTGCCTGGCGCCGAAGCTCACACCGCCCGGACCAGCTGCTCACGGGCAAAGCCGTGCGCGATCGCGTCGCGGCTGCCGAGAATGCCGGCTTCACGTTCGCGACGTTCGACGATTCCATCCTCCCCCCGAGTGGTGACGTCGTCGGCCGCATCGATGCCGTCTCGAGGGCGTCGTACGTGGCGGCGACAACCAGCACGATCGGGCTGGTCCCCGTCGTCGGGACCACGTACGCCGAACCGTTTCATACGTCCTCGCAATTGGCGACGTTGGACTACTCCTCGCGTGGGCGTGGCGGCTGGCTTGCTGTTCCGGTCGAAGACGATGCCGCGGCGAGGGCGTGGGGGAGGGCTCCAGTAACAACGGAGTCGGCGCGTCAGCAAGAGCAGCGGGATTCGGTCACCGTTGTGACCGATCTCTGGGACTCGTGGGAGGACGACGCCGTCGTTCGTGACTATCTCAGTGGGCGTTTCCTCGAGCGTGATCGTCTGCATTACGTCAATTTCGAGGGCGACACGTTCTCGGTGAAGGGGCCCGCAATCGTTCCGCGGCCGCCTCAAGGCCAGTTGGTGGTGTTCGGCCGCTACGGCGAAATCGATCCACGCCAGCCGGATGTTGTTCTCGTTTCCGGTGATTCGGTGGAGACCATTGCACAGTCGGCTGCCAAGGCGCGCGATGAGGGCGCGTCATTGGTGGTCGCCGAGCTCGATGTGGCATTCGATACGCCGAATCTGTCTGCGGCGCAGCGGAGGACCGAGCTGAACTCGTACGGGAATGCCGTCGTCACCGGCCGACTGCTCCTGGCTGCAGATCCGGGGGAAGCGGCCGTGGTTCTGAAGGAATTGGCCGGACACCTCGACGGTGTTCATTTCCATGCTCTCGTGATCGACGAGGACCTTCCGGTGCTGGCCAAATTCGTGCTTCCGACGCTGTCCAAGGCCGGGTTGACGCGACGCCCGGTTCCGGGATCGACCCTGAGGGGCAACCTCGGTCTGCAGCGGCCCTCAAATCGATTCGCCCACTCCTCCTGACTTGACTTCGTGCTAAGGATATTTCGGCCATGACTGCATCACGCTCCGCCGTACCTCGACCCGACGCTCACGTTCACTTCGGTGTCTTCTTCCAGGGGGTCAACCACACCACCATCTGGTCCGATTCCGCGAGCGGATCCCAGATCGACTTCGAGACGTTTAGGCGGTTGGTACTCACCGCCGAGCGAGGTCTGTTCGACGCCTTCTTCCTCGGTGAAGGCCTGCGGCTTCGCGAGCAGAACGGCAAGATTCTCGATCTGGATATCGCCGGCCGCCCCGACGCCATTGCGCAGTTGGCCGCCCTCGCCGGTATCACCGACAAGATCGGGTTGGTCGCGACACAGAACACCACGTACAACGAACCGGCCGACCTTGCGCGTCGACTCTCCGGCCTCGACCTACTTTCCGACGGACGGGCCGGCTGGAATGCGGTGACCACCGACAACGCGTGGACGGGAGAGAACTTCCGTCGCGGTGGTTTCCTCGACCACTCCCTGCGCTACGAGCGTGCCGGGCAGTTCATCGAAACCGCGCGGGCACTGTGGGATTCGTGGGCCGACGACGCGATCTCGGATTCTCGCACGTCCGAGAACTGGTCTACTCCGGGTGCCGTCGGCGACGTGCGCAGGCAGACTTCACAGTTCGACATCTCCGTGACGCCGACGCTTCCCCGAAGCCGCCAGGGGCATCCGGTCATCTTCCAAGCGGGTGATTCCCCGAGTGGACGCGATTTCGCGGCGACCCATGCCGACGTCATCTTCTCGCGACACGGGACTCATTTCGACGGCGCGCTCGACTTCGCCGACGACATTCGGGCTCGGTTGCGTGAAGCCGGGCGACCGGAGGACGACGTCAAGATCTTGCCCAGCACGCAGATCGTGTTGGCGGAGAACGAGTCCGAAGTCGAGGAGAAGGCAAGGTGGGTCCTCGAAGGCCAGTTCACCGGTCAGACTGCCCTCTCTCTCGTCGGACTGGTGTGGGGTAAGGACCTTTCCGATCGAGACCCCGACGGTCCACTCCCCGAGGAAGATCCGGTTGCCCGCCCGGTTTCGGAGACGCGCGGTTCCGCGCGGGACGGCAACGACCCCATTGCGATCGCACGTGAATGGCGTGCTCTTGCCGAGGCAAAGAATCTGTCCCTACGTCAGGTCGCTATCGAGACCTCGCAGCGTTCGGGTTTTGCGGGCACTCCGGGGCAGGTCGCAGATCAGTTGGTCCATTGGGTGCGCAATGGAGCTTCGGACGGCTTCAACATCTCGCCGTACCTGGTGCCGACCGGGCTCGACGAGATCGTCGACTGGTTGATCCCGGAACTGCAGGAGCGTGGGGCGTACCGCACCGAGTACTCCACGTCGACGCTGCGAGAGCACTTGGGGTTGCGACCGCCGCTCACGCGTCGGGCCACGTCTGAAGCTGCGGGGTAACGGGTCCTGTCCCACACAGTCACAGCGACGGCCGAATCCACCAAGCTCGGTTCGGCCGTCCGCTGGGAAATCGTCGTCTGCGTAGCTGCGGGTTTCACCACCCTTCTCGATTCGGCGGTGCTCGGAATCGGGGTTCCGTCGATCCGGGCGTCGCTGGGCGCGTCGACCTCGGAGGTGCAGTGGATCCTTGCGAGCTATTCGCTGACTTTCGGCTTGGCCCTGGTGCCGGCGGGCCGACTCGGTGACGTCGTCGGGCGTCGACGCTTGTTCTTGGCAGGCCTGAGCATTTTCGCGGTGATGGGAATCCTCGGAGCGTGTGCGTCGGATCCGTCGATGATCGTGTTGGCTCGGCTGGGGCAAGGGATCGGCGCAGGCACCGTCAGTTCGCAGGTGCTCGGCATCATCACCGACCGGGTGTCCGGAAAGGCTCGGGCGAAGGCGTTGGGCGCGTACAGCACCGCGGGTGGTCTGGCCGGCGTTTCCGGACCGATCCTCGGTGGCGTACTGCTGAAGTATTCCGACGCCGACTTCGGATGGCGGTTGCTTCTCGTTCTCAACGTGCCGTTTGCTCTGATCACACTGATTCTGGCGTTTCGCTTTCTGCGCCGTGATCGAACCACCCGATCGGGCGCGTCGATCGATCCGGTTGGGCTGTGTCTGCTGGCGACTACGACCGGGCTCCTGTTGTGGCCCATCGTGACCCGGACCAGTGTTACTGTCGCCGCGGCTTTCCTGATCGGTGCGTTCGGCGTTGCCGTTGCCTTCTGGTTCTGGGAACGTCGGTACGCCGAGCGCGGCGGGACGCCGGTACTGCTTTCGTCGTTGATCGCCTCACGGGGCTTCCGACTGGGTACGACGGTTGCACTCTTCTGGTTCGGATCCATCCTCGCCGTCAACGCGGTGCTCAGCCTCTATCTGATCGAAGGTTTGGGCTTCGCCCCACTGAGTGCGGCGTTGATCATGACCGGTAGTTCACTCGCGATGGCCCTGACGTCGGCTTTCGGATGGCGGCTCGTTGCCAGGTTCGGCCGAAGTGCGGTGGTTTTTGCGATAGTCGGCGAGATTCTTGTCATCCTCGGCTACATCGCGGCGGTCAATCTGATTCCTCGGGAACATCTGATCCCGGTGCTGATAGTCCTGGCGGTGTTGTCGGGAGTTGCCAGCGGCTTGGTCGACGCGCCCAATCGGGTGCTGACTCTCGAATATGCACCGGCGGGTGCGAACGGAGTTGCGGCGGGTTTCCTTCAGCTGTCGCAGCGACTGTCCGCGACCATCTCGCTGGCCGCGGTATCGGGGTTGTATCTCGGTGTGCTCGGATGCTCGCCCGACGGATATGGACGTGCGTTCGGGATCGCGCTTGCCGTCTGCGTGGTCATGTTGACGCTCTCGTTGGCGGGGGCGGTGGCAGACCGACGCCGGCGAAGGACGTGACCTGGTATTTCGTGGGTCTACATGGACCTCGGGAGGCCGAGCCCGTGTGACTCATGGGACTTGTGTTACCCATGGGTTAGGAGTCGTGGGACGATACTTGTGTGGTGACCGGTCGCAGTGAAGACAAGCCCAACGGTCGCGGGAGTGGAGAGCCAGTTAACTCACCCCGTGGAGCGTCGGACAAACGTGACCGCACATCGACACCCTTCCGCGCTCGAACGGCGATGTGGACGAATCGGCCACTGTTCGATTTCCATATGATCGTCGGTCTGGTCGTGCTGATCGTCGCGTTCGGACTGCTGATGGTGCTGTCGTCTTCGGGCGTCGAATCCTATGTTCTGTCCGGGACGTCCTACGCCCGCTTCTGGCCGCAGTGCATGTTCGCGGCGATCGGCTTGGTGATGTTCGTGGCAGTCGTGCGGTTGCCGACCGAAACGATGCGTAGAGCGTCCCCGTGGCTGCTGATCCTGTGTCTTGTTCTGCTTGTCCTGGTGCTGATTCCAGGTATCGGCTCGGAACAAATGGGTGCTCGCAGCTGGTTTGTGATCGCGGGCATTTCCTTCCAGCCGTCGGAGCTGGCCAAACTTGCTCTGGCGATCTGGTCCGCAGCGACGGTTGCGTCGTTCATGAAGGCGCGGATGGACGTCAACCGCGCGCTGCCGGTGATCGGCGGTACGACGTTGCTGGTTCTGGTTCTGGTGGTGTTGGAGAAGGACCTCGGAACCACCATCACCATCGGCATCATCTTCATGTCGGTGCTGTGGTTCGGGCTGTTCCGGATGAAGACATTCATCAGCCTCACGCTCGGTTCCGCAGTCGCATTTCTCGTGCTCGGGCTTACTGCTGGTTACCGCTCGGATCGCATCAAGGCTTTCCTCAATCCTGATCTCGACCCGCAGGGTTTGAACTTCCAGAGCACTCAGGCCAAGTACGCATTGGCGAACGGCGGCATCTTCGGTCGCGGTCTGGGGCAGTCCGACGCCAAATGGAGTTACCTCCCGCAGGCGCACAACGACTTCATTTTTGCCGTGATCGGTGAAGAGTTGGGTCTGGTCGGTGCGCTGATCGTCGTTGCTCTCTTCGCCGCGGTTCTGATCGTCGGACTGCGAATCGCGAAGCGGTCGACCGATCCGTTCCTCAAGGTCATGACGGCGACAGCAACGACGTTGATCGTCGTGCAGGCGTTCATCAACATCGCCTACGTCGTCGGCCTGATTCCGGTGACCGGTCTGCAACTACCGCTCATCTCGGCGGGCGGAACGTCGATGATCACCACCCTGCTGATGTTCGGGCTCATCGCGCACGCAGCCTTCCGTGAGCCCGAGGCTGTCGCCTCGGCCGAGAGCAGCGGTCGCGGTTGGATACCGCTGGTCTTCGGCAAGCCTCGGTTCGGCATTGCCAAGAAGCCACAGACCGATCGACGGAGGCCGCCAGCTCGCCGCGCCCAGCCTGCTCCAACTGGGCAACGCCGACCGGAACGACGGGCACCACAACCCGACAGACGCCGGACGCCAGCTCCGGGCCGACGCGCACCCTCTCGCGACTGGTCGGAAGATCCACGTAGACGCGGCCGATCCGATCGGCCGCGGCGCGCTTCCTGATCTGGGCCAGTTCCACTGGCGGGCAGTTCGGAAGCGGGCAGTCATGCACCCGACAATTGCGTTGGGCGGCTACATTGGGAGTCGGCAAAACGACGTCTAATAAGGGTTGTGGACATGGCAGGTGGCGACAAGGCAGACCAGTCGGTGGTCGAACGTAGCTCGGTGACCGGACGTCGTACGACGCCGTCGCAGCGAGCGCGTTTTCGCCGGATTGTCGACGCCGCAATGGAATCCGCCTCCGAAGGCGGCTACGACGCGGTGCAGATGCGATCGGTGGCCGATCGCGCCGGCGTCGCGATCGGCACTGTTTACCGGTATTTCCCGTCCAAGAACCACATGCTTGTCGTCGCATTGTTGTGGATGTTCGAGGGTTTGCGTGACAGATTCCAAGACTTTGTAATCCCGGGCGAGACTCCGTCGGACCGGATTCTGTTTGTGCTGCGCAAGAATACGGAGGTCCTCGAGACCGATCACCTCCGTTACGAAGCGTTGGTTCGGGCGTACATGTTCGCGGACGCGTCGGCGACCCCGGAACTCAACGCGCTCGGTGGGGTCGTGACCGAGATGTTCGCGAAGGCGATCGGTGTCGAGGAAGTCTCGCAGCAGCAGTTGGACGCGGTGAAGGTGATCGACGACGTCTGGATGTCGAGTCTCGTCTCGTGGGTTGCGGGCCGGATGACGACGGACGAGGTGATGGCGCACCTCGAACTTGCCGTGCGACTGGTCTTTCGCAAGTTGGGCGGATAGCGCTCAGACGGTGTAGCCACCGTCGACGTTGAGCTTCTGACCGCTGATGAATCCGGCCGCGTCGCTTGCGAGGAAACATACTGCTTCGGCGATGTCGGCAGCTGATCCGAAGCGCTTCAACGGGATTCGGCTCATCGTCACGTCGAGCGCGCCTTGGTCGAGTTCGGCGGAGCTGATCAGGCGCTCCGCCATTCCGTCCGTCAACATGCCTGGTCCTACAGCGTTGAACCGGACGCCGTAGCGTCCTTCCTCTGCGGCGAATCCGCGAACAAGTTGTTCGACAGCCCCTTTGGTGCCAGCGGAGAGTCCGTCGCGCACGGGAAAGCGATCCGTTGCCGCGGTTGTCACCGCCACCACCGAACCCGAGGATGCACGCAGCGCAGGCAGGGCGGTGTGGACGAGGGTGAAGAACGCCGCGGCCTCCTGGTTGAGTTGTTCGGTGAAGAACGCCGGCGTCACACGTGAGAGGTGCGTCATCGGGACGTGCGGTCCCGCAGCGTGGACCAGCGTCGTCAATGTGCCCAGATCATCGACCGCATCGTTGACGGCGGCGCTGATCGACAACTCGTCGGTCAAGTCGAGAGAGTACGAGTGGGCGCGCACGCCATGCGCTCGAATCTGCTCGCTCAGTTGCTCGGCAGCGCCCTTGTTGTTTCGGTAGGTGAAGGCGACGTCGTGTCCGCGTTCGGCAAGGGTCAGGGCGATCGCCGACCCGATTCCACCGGTTCCGCCGCTGACAAAAGCGGTGCGTACTGCGCTCACAATGCCTCCAGATGTCTGCCGATTCCAAACCGAACAAATGCTTGGTTGGGGTGCCAATCGGAATATATCAGTCCGCGAAGGACAGGCTCAGATTGCTATCGCAACCGGACTGATCGTCCTAATCTGTTGCCATGTCCGGAGACAGTGTGCAGTTGACCGACGGGGCGCCCGGTGGGGAATCGGAACCTCACGCACCGAGTTTGAACAATCGCCTGAACTGGCTGCGTGCAGGTGTTCTGGGTGCAAACGACGGAATCGTCTCGACCGCAGGCCTCGTGGTCGGTGTTGCGGCAGCCACAACCGAGCGCTCAGCAATCTTCACAGCCGGTTTTGCTGGACTGGTTGCCGGCGCTGTGTCCATGGCGTTGGGCGAGTACGTCTCGGTCAGCGCTCAGCGGGATACCGAACGCGCACTCCTGCAGAAGGAGAAGAAGGAACTCCTCGAGACCCCGGAGGCTGAACTTCAGGAACTGACCGAGATCTACGAGAACAAGGGATTGAGTCCGGAGACGGCCCGCCGCGTCGCCGAAGAATTAACCGAGCACGACGCCTTCGCGGCGCACGTAGAAGTCGAATTGGGTATCGATCCAGACGATCTCACCAATCCGTGGCATGCAGCGATTTCGTCGGCAATCTCGTTCACGATCGGCGCGGCGATCCCGTTGGTCGCAATTCTGGTGCCGCCGACAGGCATCCGCGTCCCCATCGCATTTTTCGCGGTGCTGATCGCACTTGCGCTGACCGGGACGATCAGCGCGACGCTCGGCGGAGCTCGCAAGACCAGAGCGGTGCTACGCGTGGTGATCGGTGGCGCGCTGGCGATGGCCGTGACGTACGGAGTAGGTCAGTTGGTGGGCACGGGTCTCGCCTGACCCCTGCTGTGCGCCTTTATTAACCGCGGGGGGTTAATAAAGGCGCACAGCAATTCAGGCGCGACAGATCATGACCGGCCCTGGCGCATGGTGCAGCAGATTCTGGCTGGTGGAGCCCATCACGGCGCCCGCCATCGCACTGCGGCCGTGACTTCCGACAACTATCAACTGTGCGTCGTCGGCGTATTTGAGCATGACGGGAGCAGCGGCACCGGGTTCACTGATGCGGGTGACCGGCACGTCCGGGTACTGGTCGGCCATACCGGCTAGATTTTCCGCCAGTAGCGCCGATTCCTCCTGCTCGACAGCCTCCCAGTCGATCAGGATTCCCGCTCCGCCTTCGCGGAAGGTGGACGAGCCCTGCCAGGTGTGGACCGCGATGAGCGGCGCGTCGAACTGATCGGCATAACGAAACGCGTACTCGACGGCCTTCTTGCTCAACGCGCTTCCGTCCACTCCGACGATGACGGGACGCTGATCCGGACCGGGATTCTCCGCCGAACCACGCCACACGGTGACCGGACAGGTTGCATGATTGGCCACCTTCAGTGCGGTCGATCCGAGCAGCCGTGAGCGCAGTGCGCCCGATCCGGTCGACCCCATCACGATCAGGCGTGCGGTACCCGAGGATTCGAGGATATGCGTCGACGCCGGCCCTGGCGCGATCTCGGATTCGATGGTCAGTTCGGGGAATTCGGCCGAAATCACCGTGGCGGCGGCATCGACGATCGCTTCGCCGTCTTCGCGGATCTGACTGAGGAACTGTGACTGCAACATCACTGCAGCGGGACTGTAGATCGGGCCCTCTTGCGGCAGGGCGTGCGCCAGAATCAGTCGTGAGTTCACCGCGTTCGCGACGGAGGCCGCCCACCGGGCCGCCGCCGTCGAGGCCTCGGATCCGTCGATACCGGCGACGACATCCTGGTGTCCTGCAAGTGTGTTCATGTCTACTCCCTCTGAAATGATCGAGATCGGTCGACTGGTTACAGCGACGTCACCAGAGTGACGATGCTGACTTCACGGCTTCCTTCCACGTCTTGCGTAGCAGGGTCGATTGCCCGTCGGCTATTTCCAGTTCTCGTCGGTAGGCCATGCCCAATCCGAAACTGGTGAGCGAGGTATGCTCCTGCTCGGCTGCCATTGCAAGTAGATGATGTTGGGCGACAACGGAATCCTGGTGCTCGCCGAGAACATCCTGGAAGTGGCTGAAATGCTTCAGTGCACGCTTCGCTCGGCTCTTCGACACGGGTTCCATGACCTCGATCGCGTACTTCATCCGCTTGGCTCCCTTGCGGGCGCGGTGCATTCGCTCGTCACGCTCGGTGCGGCTATCGGCATCGAAGACGTGATCGACCCGCTTACCGACCTTGTGTGCCAGGTGCCGCAGGGTATGGGCCAACTCTCGTGCCGATGCCTTCTTTCCGACGCGGTGGGTGGCGGTGTCGAATTCGAGGTCGCCGACGTACTCGTCGAGGCGATCGAGCAGCGTGGTGTATCGCTCGGAATCGAGCGCCTCGAGGGCTGTTTCCTGGGCGGTTTCACCACGTGCAGAGAAGAACTCGTCGATTCGAGCTCGCACAGCTTCTCGCTCGGGCATCTCGTCGATTTCGCCGAGGCGTTCCACAAGACGCTCCCACTGGACCTCGACGTCGCGGGCGTCACCGAACTTTCCACCGATCCACCGCAGATCCGTGATGAGATCGTCGGTCTTGGGGGAGTGGCCGGCGTACGACTGCAGAGCGCTGCGGATGCGACGTGCCGCAACCCGGAAGTCGTGAACGGCTTCGTCGTCGGCCCGACGCGTGCCGAGATCCGCGGCGACCAGTGCGCGCAATTGTTCGATGAGGTAATTACGCAACAAGATCCGCGGATTCGACGCCTTGCTCGAGGTGACCTCGTGACCGGCGTACGGTGTGACCGACGTGCCCAGTGCTCGTTTGAGTTTGGACGGACTCGCAGAGCGCTCCAGCCCGGCGTCCAGTAGAACCGACTCGATTGCATCGGCCAGCTCTTGCCCGCCTGCGCCTTGTTCGACCTCGACTTCCTGCCACGTGGACTCTCCGGAACCGTCTGCCTTGCAGGCGATGACGGTGTCGGAGACCACTTCGGCAAGCAGCACACCGTTTTCGCCGTTGAGCCTGGTGCGCTCCCGATCGGTGATGATCAGGGCGACCGGCACCAGATCGTGACCGCGAATGATCGCCCGGATCAGACTCGACAGCGGCGAGGGCACATCGGTGCTCTCGTCCGGGGGAAGTTGGATTTCGGTTCGAGTGTCCTGGCCTGCGGGAAGTTTCATGTGCCACCCCGCGTCGTCGCCACCCTCACGCTTGCGCAGCGTGATCTTCTCGGCCAGCAACCGGTAGTCCGCGGTGTCGAAGTAGGTGGCAGAGAGCTGTATCGAGTCGTGGACCGGTTCGCCGACAACACCGGGAAGTCCGCCCAAGGCGGGAACTTCCTGCTCGGCCGGCGCCTCGTACTTGCGCTCGATCTCCCGTACGGCTTCGGGTACGACGGCGGTCTTGCTCATCTGGTCTCCTCTTGCGGTGCGGTCTGCGCTTCCATCCTCCCGGTATCGGAGGCGCAGTGGAAGGGTCCGGGGTCCCTACGGCGAGTCGCCACGGCCTGATTCGTCCGGCCAGGACAGGGTCCGCCGACTTTCGAACCGTTGCAGCCGGCCGGTCGTGGGATCCTCGAACTCGAGAACCTTCGACAGCAGGCGCAGCGGGTTCGAATAATCTTCTGCGGCAACGTCGTAGAAGTCGGGATAGAAGTTGTCGCCGTGGATCGGGAGCCCGAGCGAGGTCATGTGCAGCCGAAGTTGATGGGTCTTGCCGGTATGGGGAGTCAACCGGTACCGCGCGAAGCTGTCTCGCGTCTCGATCAGTTCGATCCGCGACTCGCTGTTGGGTTCGCCCTCGATCTCCGCGGCCTTGAGCACGCCGCGTTCTTTCACGATGCGACTGCGCACGACCACGGGAGTGCTCACCTGCGCGTCGTAACGCGCGATGGCCTCGTATTCCTTGGTGACGCGGCGGTCGGCGAACATGGTCTGATAGCCGCGCCGGGCCGCCTGATGCACGGTGAACAGCAGCAGTCCTGCCGTGACGCGGTCGAGGCGATGCGCTGGACTCAACTCCGGCAGATCGAGATCCCGACGCAACCGCACCAAGGCCGATTCGGCGATGTATCGCCCGCGGGGCGTGCTCGCGAGAAAGTGCGGCTTGTCCACGACCAGGATGTTTTCGTCCCGGTAGAGGATGTCGATCTCGAACGGCACCCGCGCTTCGACCGGAGCGTCGCGGTACAGGTAGACGAACCGCCGGGGAGCAAAAGCGCTCGTCTCGGTGATTCCGACACCCTTCTCGTCGACGACCTCCCCGGCTGCGACCTTCTCCCGCAATCGGACGGCGTCCTGGGGGAACCGTTCGAGCAGGTAGTCGAGCGTCGTCGTCCACATGCCGTCGTCTGGCTGACGGATGCGACTGGGGTTCAGGCCGTCGCGGACGGGAAGCGGTGATCGTGACACATCTTCAAAGCTAGCCGTCCGGTCGGCATTCAGACCTATTGACGACATATGGGACGGAAGTTACTATCCGGTAAGTTCGTGACACCGGTCACTGTCGTGGGGGCAGGGCTGGGTCATCACAACAGAAAATTGGGGTTTTCGTGAGGACACGACTTCTACGTCGAAGGTCGACAACGATTGCGGTGGGGCTGTGCGTCGTGGGATTGACGGTGCCGAGCGCCGTCGCTTCTGCGGATCCGACGGGAGGGTCGGACGGGCAGGCCTGGCTCGCGGCAACGGAGGCGACGCCGCAGTATCCGGGGGTCTCGATCGAGTGGGACGTGCCCATCACGATGAGTGACGGCACAGTTCTGCAAGCGAATGTGTACCGACCGGCGGATGCATCCGGGGTGGCCGTGGAATCGAAGACGCCATCGGTCCTCAACATCACGCCGTACACGAAACTGCTGGACACACTGGTGGATTCAGCTCTGTCGATCCCGCAGGTCGGTGAGACGCTGATGGACGTTGCGAACTCGCTCGACCTCGCGGCGCCGTTCGACGGCGTGTCGGAGTTGACGGGCGTCATCGCCGGCGGAGGCGCCAGGGTTCTCGGCGTCAACCGTGATCTGGTCCAGAACGGATACACGCAGGTAGTGGTCGACGCACGTGGAACCGGCTTCTCCCAAGGTAATTGGGACGTGCTCGGTAAGCGCGAGCAACAGGATTCGGTCGAGGTCATCGACTGGATGAGCAAGCAGGGGTGGTCCGACGGGAAAGTAGGGATGGCGGGCATCTCGTACTCCGCGATCAACTCGGTGCAGGCGGCGAGCAACAATCCACCTGCACTGAAGGCGATCTTCCCGGTCGAACCTGGCAACGATCTGCTGCGCGACATCGTCGGAACCGGTGGCGGCCTCGGAGTCGGGTTCATGCCGTTGTGGTTGACCGCGGTCAACGGGCTCAAACTCATCCCGAACGTTCAGGACATCCTGCAAGGAAACTTCGATCCCCTGTGGTTGGCGAGCCGCCTCGAGGATCCGGGAACGCTGATTCCCGAACTGGTGCAAGCGATGACGGCTCAGAGAATCGAGGACGTGTCACCGTCGACTCTGCAAGTCGCGCAAGACGGGCAGTTCTATCAGGACCGAGCCGCTGACGTCGGCAACATCGCCGTTCCGACGATGGTCTACGGCGGTTGGCACGACATCTTCGCCAACAGTGAGCCGCGGATCTACAACGGAATCGATCTGCCGCCCGGGCAGAAGCAGTTGATCATGGGGAACGGCTATCACGTCACTCCCGGTGGAGGATTCGGCAAGGACGGTGCGCCGCCGCGCCTCGACGTACTCGAACGTGCGTGGTTCGACAAGTGGCTCAAGGGCATCGACAACGGAATCGATCGTTACGGTCCGGTGACGATGTTCCAGCAAGGCGGCGGATGGATCACGGACGATCAGTTCCCGCGAGCCGGTGCGAGCTACGAACGTATGTATCTGAACTCTGCGCCCAGCGGTACTGCCGCCCACGCAGCGTACGACGGTTCGCTGACGAATGACCCGCCCAGTGCCGCAGCGCGATTGACAGTCGCACCAGGACTGCGAGGCTTCTGCTCCGGTGACGGAACTCAGGGAACTGCCGGGATCTCCGTGGTGCTCGGTGCGACGTGTTCCAAGGATTCCCGATTCCAGGAAGCGGAGGGCCTGACGTTCACCGGTGAGGCAGTGACGGAGCCGACCTCACTCTCGGGCCCGATCAACGTCCACCTCGAGACCGTCCTGGACGCGACGGACGGATTCTGGGCAGCGACGGTCAACGACGTAGCACCGGACGGAACATCGATACCGATCACGAACGGCGCTCTGACTGCGTCGCTGCGGGCAGTCGACGATTCGAAGAGCACTCGCTCGGCCAACGGTGACTACAGTGAACCGCACCACTATCTGACGATCGACACGCGTCAGCCGGTGGTTCCCGGTGAGGTCACCACCGTCGACATCAACATGCTCCCGACGGACGCAGTGCTGCAACCGGGGCACCGGCTCCGCGTCGACGTCTACGCTGCCAGCGTGCCGCGATACCTGGCGCTCGGCCCGATGCTCGCCGACAGCCAACTCAAACCGCAGCACATCGAGTTGGCTGCAGACCGGCCGAGCTTCGTCAACGTTCCGTTCGTCGGGGGCCGCTGACTCGGATTGGATCGGCGGCGTGAGAACCTGCGGGCTCGCGGACGTTCTGAGAAGATCGTCCGATGACAGAATCCCGACTCTCCGCCGCCGTCCACGATCGTCTGGACGGACTTCTGGATCCGGTGGACGAGCGGCTCGCGGCGCAGTACCCGGGAAACCGTGACGAGATCCAACCCGTGCACACGATTTACGTCAGTGCCGCGGATGCAACCGTCGACACCCCTCGACTCTGGGGTGAGCAGGCGATCGCGCTTCTCGATTCCCATGCTCATGTGTTCGCCGATCTCGACACGGAGAATGCGCTCGCTGATGTGCGAGTTCAACTCGGCCGCAAGCCGGTCCAAGACTTTCGGATCGATTTCGAGGACGGGTACGGACGCCGCAGCGACGAAGAAGAAGACGATGCAGCGACGTCGGCCGGACAGACGCTTGCCGGGCTCAGCGCTGATCCTGCCGGGCCGAACTGGAGTGGCATCAGGTTCAAGGGGTTGCCGGCCGGTGAGCGTCGGCGCTCGATCAGGACGCTCGAGCTTGTGCTCGACGCGGCCGGCGGAGTGCCGGACGGATTTGTCTTCACCGTTCCCAAACTGCGCGCGGTGGAGCAGGTCACGGCGACGGTGTTGCTCTGCGAAGAGCTGGAGAAGGCGCACGGACTCGAGCTCGGTTCGCTTCGGTTCGAGTTGCAGATCGAGAGCCCGCAGGCGGTCATCGCGGCCGACGGAACGGTGGCAGTTGCTCAGGCGATCCATCGCGGTGCCGGTCGTCTGACCGGTTTGCATTACGGCACTTACGATTACAGTGCAGCTTGCGGAATTGCATCGCGTCATCAGTCGCTCGAACATCCGGTGGCAGACCACGCAAAGGCTGTCATGTTGGCTGCTGCCGCGCAGACCGGTGTCTGGGTGTGCGACGGGTCGACTCAGGTCGCGCCTGTCGGGAGCGTTACGGCGATCCGCGACGCGATCACTCGGCACCATCGCCTCGTCACGCGGTCCCTGGAACGCGGTTACTACCAGGGGTGGGACATGCACCCCGGGCATCTGGTCACCCGCTGGCTCGCCACGTTCGGCTTCTATCGCAACGCGCTCGGCGCCGCTGCCCCGCGCATCCAGTCGTACTTGGGGCGCCAAGGTGGCGACGTGATGGACGAACCTGCAACCGCCCAGGCGCTCGCAGCGGTGGTACTGCGCGGGCTCGACGCGGGGGCTTATCCGGAATCCGAAGTTCTCCGGCTCGCCCCGAGCGCCGACACCAACGCACTCCGTCACCTCGTAGGACGCACCACACCGATCACAGGAGAACACTGACCGATGAGCACCACCGAATTCACCTTGCTGCCCGATCTCGCACTGCGCACCCTCGGCGGAGCCGTCATCTGGGCGAACGACGAGGCGTTTGCCGAGCGTGAGGCCCTGATCCGCCCAGGCAAGGCCGGGTACCAGCCGGCGACGTTCGGTCACAAGGGGCAGGTGTACGACGGTTGGGAGACGCGTCGCCGCCGGGTGGCAGGCCATGACGAGGCGATCGTCCGACTCGGTGTTCCCGGAGTGGTGCGAGGCGTCGTGGTCGACACCGCGTGGTTCAAGGGCAATTACCCGCCCGAGATCTCGGTGGAAGCAATCTCGGTCGACGGGTATCCGGATCCCGCCGACCTGGCCGGATCCGGTGAGTGGACAACCATCGTCGAGCGCTCGATCGTGCATGGTGACTCGGAGAATCCGTTCGCGGTGGCGTCGGAGCAGCGGTGGACGCACGTCAAGCTGACCATTTACCCGGACGGCGGCGTGGCGAGATTCCGTGTTCACGGCGAAGCGCGGCCGGACCCGCGTTTCCTCGATGCCGGGCCGTTGGACCTCGCAGCACTCGAAAACGGTGGCCGCGTGACCGATTGCTCCAACATGTTCTACAGCTCACCGCAGAACATCCTGTTTCCCGGACGCGCTGCTTCGATGGGTGACGGGTGGGAGACCGCCAGGCGCCGCGACAACGGAAACGACTGGGTGCAAGTACAACTCGCGGGTGAAGGCGTACTGAGTTTCGTCGAGATCGACACCTCGTACTTCCTCGGAAACAGTCCAGGTGAGGGTGCTCTGACCGGGCGGACGTCGGAGGGGGAGTGGATCGAACTGTTGCCGCGCACGACGCTGCGTCCGGATACGCGCCATCGCTTTCCGATCGATTCCGAAGTCCAGGTCACCGATGTTCGTCTGGACATCTTCCCGGACGGTGGCCTGGCGCGGCTGAGAGTCTTCGGCGTACTCACCGACGCTGCTCGCGCTGTGATCTCCGGGCGCTGACGGTAAAGTTGTTGGCATGAGCGACTATCCGCGCGACGACTATCCCCGGGACATGGTGGGGTACGGCCCTCATCCGCCGCATCCGCACTGGCCCGGCGACGCGCGGATAGCGGTTCAGTTCGTGCTCAACTACGAAGAGGGAGCCGAGAACAACGTCCTGGACGGGGACGCGGCTTCGGAAACATTTCTGTCGGAAATGACTCCGGCAGAGGCATTTCCGAATCGACACATGAGCATGGAATCGCTGTACGAGTACGGCTCCCGGGCCGGGTTGTGGCGTGTACTGCGAACCTTCGAGCGGCGAAACCTGCCTCTCACAGTCTTTGCGGTGGCGCGGGCGATGCAGCGGAACCCCGAAGCAGTCAGTGCTTTTCAGGAGTTGGGCCACGAGATCGCGTGCCACGGATTACGTTGGAAGTCTTACCAATCCGTGGACATCGAGCGCGAACGCGCAGACATGGCCGAGGCAGTGCAGATTCTGCGAGATCTGACGGGTTCGGCGCCCCTCGGTTGGTACACCGGGCGCGATTCACCGAACACCCGCGAATTGGTGGTCGAGCACGGCGGCTTCGTCTACGACTCCGATTCGTACGCCGACGATCTGCCGTACTGGGTCGACGTTCCGCGTGGCGCAGAATCGGTGAAGCACCTGGTCGTTCCGTACACCCTTGACACCAACGACATGCGTTTCGCCTCTCCCGCAGGATTTCCCAGCGGTGATCAGTTCTTTGCGCACCTACGCGATGCCTTCGACGTGCTGTATGCGGAGGGGACGGCCGGATCGCCCAAGATGCTCTCGATCGGGTTGCACTGCCGCATAGTCGGCCGCCCTGCCCGTGCGGCCGCTCTCGAGCGATTTCTGGACCACGTGCAGTCACACGAGAAGGTCTGGATCGCGCGGCGCATCGACATCGCCGAGCACTGGAAGACCGCGCACCCCGTTTAGATCACGGTCGGTCGACAAAAGACTTCATTCGAGCAGTCCGGGTACTGGTTCGACTGCCGCGTATTCCGCCATCGAATTCTAGGCCATTGACAACTGGCACGGTTGTGGATGACTCTTTGGAGATGGAGAAACACACAGCAGTCGAAGCGTCTTCAAGGTGAGCCGACCGGTGCCGACCAAGAAACCGACCAAGAACCGCGGATCGAAGGTGTCCCACAATGCCCGCGCAGTGGTGACCGGCGCCGGCAGCGGAATCGGCCGTGCCTTTTCGTTGGAGTTGGCGCGCAGAGGCGGTGAGGTGATCTGCGCGGATATCTCGCTGGAACGGGCCAAGGAAACAGTGGCACTCATCGATGAGATCGGTGGTACCGCGCACGCCGTCAAATGCGATGTGTCAATTCGTGAGCAGGTTCAGGACCTGGCGTTGTTCGCGGAACTCGAACTTGCGGGTCCGCTTTCGCTGGTGATCAACAACGCCGGGGTCGGTATCGGTGGAAAACCGGTGGGCCAGATCGGTTTCGACGATTGGGAGTGGGCACTCGGGATCAATCTGTGGGGTGTCGTGCACGGCTGTGAGATATTCGCTCCACAACTGCGTGCGAGCGGGGCCGGGGGATTCATCAACGTGGCCTCGGCTGCTGGGTTTGCGGCTGCGCCACTGATGGCGCCCTACAACGTCGGTAAAGCCGCCGTGATGTCGCTCTCGGAGACCTTGTCCGCTGAACTTGCCGGTACGGGAGTGCGGGTGACGGTGCTGTGTCCGACCTTCGTCAAGACAAATGTTGCTCTCGACGGCCGAATCACCGCGGAAGCAACACAATTGGCGCAAGCGTTGATGCGGCGAACCGGCTTTTCGCCGGAGCGCATCGCCGTCACCACTCTCGACGCCTACGACAAGGGTCGACTCTACGTGGTGCCGCAGTTCGATGCGAAGGTGATCTGGCGACTCAAACGGTATCTACCCGTTGCATACACCTGGGGCTGTGGAGTTCTCAATCGCTTTGCACCGAAACAGAAGTCGGGTTCATCTGGAACTTCGGCGGCGCCGGAGACGAACTCGCCGAGCACGAAAGGAGCGTGACATGTCCTTCGATTTCGACGGCATGCTGCACAAGATCAAGGACCGCCAATGGGCTCTGGTGGACATCGACTGGGATGCTCCGGGCGCCGAGACGATCAGTCCAGAGCTTCATGCGAAGCTGAAACCGTTCATGTCGGACCTGATGTGGATCGAGAACGTCGGTGCCCGTGGCTTCGCTGCGATGGCTCTCAAGGCGCCGACTGAAACTCTCCGAGACATCTATCGGCATTTTCACGCCGAGGAACAGAAGCACGCCAACGCCGAACTCGCGCTGATGCGTCGTTGGGGAATGCTGGACGGCGACGAGATGCCCGAGCCCAACATCAACGTCAAGCTCGTCATCGACTGGCTGGACAAGCATTCCGACGGTTTGTCGCTCTCGATTCTCGGGACCGTCATACCGATGCTCGAGGTGGCGCTCGACGGAGCCCTGGTCAAGTTCATCATGGACGAGATCGAGGATCCGGTCTGTCAGGCTGTGTTCAAGAAGATCAATGCAGACGAGTCCAGGCATCTGGCGGTCGATTTTGCGGTGATCGAGATGCTCGGGCACTCGACGACGCGCAAGCTCGTTGTCGAAACCGTCGGCGCCTGGATGAATCCGGCGTTGATCATCGGGACACTTCGCTACATCCCGCTGCTGAACAAGATGCGCGACAACATCGTCGACATGGGAGTGAACGAGGAACGGCTCTACACCGCGATGAAGCGATTCAGGAACGTAGGCGAACGGAGTCCGGCCGCGCTCCGCGTCCCGATGTATCGGGTGGTGAAGTGGCACGGCAACATGGTCATCAATCGCAACCATCCCTACCATCTGCTTGCCGATCGGATGGTCAAGGTCACTGGCCGACTTTCCGGCAGCAGGCTCAATTCCGAGCCGACCTGGGCCAAGGAACTTACGTACGAGCCACTCGCATGAGTACTGCCGAGCCACTGTCAGTGGCGATCATCGGTGGAGGTTTCGCAGGAATCGGAGCGGCGATTCGGTTGAAGCAGAACGGTATCGAGAACTTCGTCGTTCTCGAACGCGGCACGGAGGTCGGCGGGACGTGGCGCGACAACACGTATCCGGGAGCTGCGTGCGACATTCCGTCCCGTCTGTACTCGTACAGTTTCGCCCCGAACCCGGACTGGTCGCACACCTACTCGGCCAGCGCGGAGATCCTCGGCTACATCCGAACGATGGTGAAAGAGTTCGGCCTCGAGCCGAAGATTCGGTTTCGGTGCAACGTCACGGGCGTCGAGTGGGACGAGCAGACAGGTGTCTGGGCGATCGCGCTCGAGGGCCGTGAAGCGGTCATTGCCCGGACCGTCGTCATGGCGTCCGGTCCGCTGGCGAACGTCAGCTTTCCCGCTGTTCCGGGTTTGGAGAGCTACGAAGGACACAAGATTCACAGTGCTCGCTGGGACCATGACTACGACTTCACCGACAAGCGGGTCGCAGTGATCGGAACTGGGGCCAGTGGCGTCCAGATCGTCCCTGAACTCGTGAAAACTGCACGATCAGTGAAGGTTTTCCAACGAACACCGGGATGGGCATTGCCGCGAGCAAACCTACGCACCCGATCTCGCACGAAGGATCTGTACCGTCGTCATCCGGTCGTCCAGACTCTGGCGCGTCGGGCTTGGTACTGGGGACACGAATCGGTAGCTCTCGGGGTGGTGTGGGAATCCCCGTTGACGAGGGTGGTGGAAACAGTCGGGCGTCTTCATCTGCGCATGCAGGTGAAGGACCCGTGGTTGCGGCGACAACTCACTCCCGACTTTCGGGCAGGGTGCAAGCGGTTGCTGATGACCAGCGAGTATTACCCGGCTCTCCAGCAAGACAATTGCACACTCGTGACCTGGCCGATCGCGAGATTGGCGCCACATGGCATTCGCACGGTCGAAGGGATCGAGCATCAATTCGACTGCATCGTCTTCGCCACCGGCTTCGACGTTTGCAAGACCGGAACACCGGTCCCGATCATCGGCCGGGACGGACGTGTGCTCGCTCAGGAGTGGAAATCCGGGGCGCGTGCGTACAAGAGCATTGCGGTATCCGGTTATCCCAACCTGTATTTCACCTTCGGACCCAACTCGGGTCCGGGGCACAGCTCCGCCCTTGTGTACATGGAAGCGCAACTCGACTATCTCGCCCAAGCGATCAAGATCGTTCTCGAGCGCGACCTCAAGGCACTCGATGTTCGTCAAGATGTCGAAGATGCGTACAACGTCGAGTTGCAGCGTCGGCTGTCGAAGACCACGTGGAACTCGGGATGTTCGAGTTGGTATCTCACCGACGAAGGATTCAATGCCACTATGTTTCCCGGTTTCGCGACCCAGTACGTGAACCAATTGAAATCGGTGGATCTTCGGGACTACACGAGCACGGTGCGTGAGAAAGACACCGCGCAGACCTGATCCCGGGTTCTGATCGGCCTGGTGTTGCCACTAAGTTGGAATCGTGACGACCGACGCGGCAGAGGAGACGAGGCGGTGACCGAGTACCGCATCGACGATCTAGCGCGCGCTGCGGGCACCACCTCGCGGAATGTACGGGCATATCAGGAACGTGGATTGCTTCCTCCGCCGGAGAAGCGTGGGCGGGTAGGCATCTACGGCGACGCGCACCTCGAACGCCTCAAGCTGATCGACACGCTTCTTCAACGAGGTTTCACCACTGCGCATATCGACGACTTCATCACCGGGTGGGAAAGCGGGAAAGACCTGACAGAGGTGCTGGGTCTGCAGCACGCGGTCACCGAACCATGGTCCCGCAGCGACACCGTGAGTATCGAGATGGCCGTCGTACGCGAGTTTCTCGGGGGAGATGCAGATGGTCAACTGGATCGTCTCGTAGATCTCGGACTGGTACAGATCGAAGGAGAGAACTGCGTTTTCACCGATCCTGCTTTGCTCAGCGGATTTTCGAGTCTCCTCGACTACGGTTTCACTCTCGATCAACTGGTCGATGTGCACGAAAAGCTTCACAACGCTGTGGACGGGATCGCCAAAGACCTGATTCAGGCGGCGAAGGATCGCATCGTCGATCAGCACGGGGTCGGTTGGCTCCCGGAGGGCGACGAGGTTGCCGGAACAGCCGAGATGCTCCAGACGATGCGTGAACTCGGTGTGGCGTCGGTACATTCGGCACTGGCCCGGGCACTCGACGCGAACCTTCAGCGTGAACTCGGCGACTATCTTGCCGCTGCGATCGGCTCGCGGAGCGACGCCGACGAGTCCGACTAGCAGCATCGATCACGTTCGGGATGTGCGGCCCGTCGCGGTGCGCTCAGCTCTTGCGTGCCTCGATCAGGAATCGACTCGAGTGGGCGACAAAAGATCCGTCGCGACTGATCTGCTGATCGAGTTCGCGGAGCCGGTCCCGATACTGCGCGACGGTGAATCCCGGAACCATCCAGATCACCTTGCGTAAGAAGTAGACAACGGCGCCGATGTCGAAGAATTCCATGCGCAGACGCTCGAAGCGAAGGTCGACGAGGGTGAGCCCGGCCGCAATCGCGTCGGCAGTTTCGTCCTCGTGGTGCCGTCCGCGACGAGCCTGCGGCTGAGGACCAAGAAAGTACTCGACCAGTTCGAACACGCTGGCGTGACCCACATGTTGAGCGAAGTACGTTCCTCCCGGTTCGAGTACCCGCGCGATTTCGGTCCACCACACCGTCGCTGGGTGTCGGCTGGTCACCAGGTCGAAAGCCGAATCGGCGAACGGTAGCGGCGGCTCGTCCGGATCGGCGACCACCACCACACCTCGGGGACGCAGAAGGGCGGTGGCCTTGGCGATGTTCGGTGGCCAGGATTCGGTTGCTGCCATCACCGGCGGGAGTGACGGTGCAGCGGCGAGGACTTCGCCGCCGCCGGTCTGGATGTCCAATGCGGCGCCGGCGCGGCCGAGACGTTCACCCATCAGCCTCTGGTACCCCCACGACGGACGCTGCTCCGTGGCGCGTCCGTCGAGCCACGAGAAATCCCACCCGTCGACGGAGGCGGATTCCGCTTCGGCGACAAGTTCGTCGAAACCTCGTGACATGCTCTGTGACTCGCCTTCAGGCGTTCCTTCCGACATCACATCATCATCGTCGCGGAGGGTCGACGGTGCCAGTTGTTTACGGCTACTTCGGGGTGGCGCCGAGCATCGGTGCGAGTTGAGTGGCAATCGGGTTCAGGTTGAGCTTGTCCGGGTCCACCTTGGGCTTGCTGTCCCACGGTTGCGAGGTGTTCGGGTCGGCGAACGCGATGCGGTTGGCGCTACGAACTCCCGTTTCGCTGCCCTGAGGTGCCTGGCAGTTGGCGGCAGTGTTCAACGGGAAGTTCTGCGTCGTGTCGTCGAAGTTCGGGTCCTTGCGCTTCATCTCGTCGAGGATCGCCATGGTCCCTTCGTAACCGACGGTGCACGAGAGCGGGTTGTTGGTCTCGAGTACCAAGCCCAGATGTACTGTGCCGTCTCCCGGTGCAACGGTGGGCGCCGCCCCGGCGAGCGCAGGCAGGAAGAGCAGGAAGGGCTGCAGCGAGGGCAGTGTCGGTGCGGCTGCCGCTGCAACGGCGGAGAGGTTGGAGAGGTTGGTCGTGAGCGCGGGGCCGGCTTCGGTGACGAGAGAGCCGACTTGTTCGCTGGCCGGTATGCCGTTGTCGATCACGCGTCGGATGTCGGGGTCGCTGGTGCGCAATTGCGCCGTCAGTGCGTCGAGGTCGGTGCTGAACTGCTTGATCGCCGACGATTGATCGGACTGGGTCGTGAGCACCGTCTGGCTGTCGCGGATCAGTCCGAGGGTCTGGGGAAGGGTGTCGAGGCCGGACTGGGAGATCCCCGACAGCGAGTCGGCAAGTACCTGCAGATCTTCGCCCTTGCCGTTGAATGCCGCGCCGAGTTCTTTCGCGACGGTGTGGAGTGCGTCGACCGGAACGGAGTGCACCAGACCGTTGGCGCTGGTCAAGACATTCTCGATCGGGATCGGCGTGGTGGTGTCGCCCACGGCGATCACCGAGCCGTCTTCGAGGAACGGGCCCTGGTCGGTATCGGGCTGAAGGTCGACGTACTGCTCGCCGATGGCTGAGCGATTGGCCACCACGGCCCGCGCGGATGCGGGAATCTGCGGAGCACTGCTGTCGATCAACAGGTCGACTTCGATTCCGTCGGACGTGAGCGACATGTCACCGACGCGTCCGACGGGTACACCGCGATAGGTCACTTCGGCGTTGGTGAAGATGCCACCGGACGTCGCCAGTTCGGTTTTGACCGTGTATTGGCCGAATCCCAGAAGATTGTCCAGCCGTACGTATTTCGCTCCGACATAGATCAAGCCCAGGAGTGCAACCACGACGAGGGCGACCAGCTGCCATTTGGCGAGCTTCGACATCACCATGAGGTGACGACCCTGAACTGATGCGGTGTGTTCATGGTTCGACTCCCGAATGACAAGCCGGGTAAGGCTGGTGTTGAGCGAATTGTGTTCACCCACGGACGTTCTGAGGTGAACCGAAAACTTCCGGCAATTCGTTGTTGGCGATAACTATAAACAAGTCGTCACAGATAGAAAGTCGGCGCTGAGATTTCCGCAGGTCGTCGAAACGTAAGTGTCGCAGCTCACTTCGAATGCTTCGATGTGATGCAGACGGCTTTCGGTCCGGATCGGGCTTGACTTCGCCAAACATATCCATAAAAGTAGATGCGTTCCGGTTGTCGTGCAGAGGGGTGTGGTCCATGGATGCTTTGGCGATCTTCAAGGCGCTGTCCAACCCGACTCGCCTGCAGATCATGGAGTGGCTCGCGCACCCGGCGAAGTATTTCGACGAGGACTCGTATACGCAGCAGGATCTCGGGTTTCACATCGGAGTCTGTGTGGGTGACATCCAGGGGCGATCGGGACTTGCCCAGTCGGTGATCTCGGGGTACCTGCAGGGCATGAAAGATGTGGGTCTGCTCGAGTCCGAGCGCATCGGGAAGTGGACGTATTACCGACGAAACGAATCCGTGATCGGCGAGTTCAGGGAATTCGTTCGCGAAAAGCTGTAGCGGCCGAATTGCCCTCGTCGGCCGGTTTGTTCAACCAAATATATCTACATATCTAGATATGTAACTGTCTTGTGTGACGTAGTAGTGAGGAGTGTGTCGTGAAGTCGAAATTGTTGATACCGGTTCTGGCGTTGGGTGTATTCGGAATCATCACTACGGAGATGGGCATTATCGGGGTTCTGCCTCAGATCAGCGAAAAGTTCGGTATCACCGCGTCGACTGCCGGATGGTTGGTCGGTGTGTTTGCACTCGTCGTGGCGGTGACCGGTCCGTTCACAACGCTGATCACCTCGGGAATCAACAGGAGAACCGTTCTGTTGGTGGCGATTGCAGTCTTTGCGGTCTCCAATGTGGTGTATGCGACCACATCGAGTTTCGAGGTGATGTTTGCATTTCGGATCATCCCCGCCGTGGTTCATCCGGTCTTCTTCGCTGTCGCGCTTGCAAGTGCGGTTCGTCTGGTATCGCCGGAACAGGCGACCGCCGCGGTGACCAAGGTATTTGCAGGCGTCACAGTCGGATTCGCGTTCGGCGTGCCCTTGACGTCCTATTTGGCCGAGAACTTTTCGGTGTCGACAGCATTCGTGTTCGGCGCCGTGGTCAACGTTCTCGCGTTTTTCGGGATTGTCGTACTTCTGCCCTCGGCTCCTGTGACACAACGCCTGTCGTACGGTGCACAGGTCGGGATACTTCGCCGGCCGCGCGTGTGGTTGACCATTCTTTCCGTCACCTTCGTCTTCGCAGCCATGTTCTCGGTGTACGGATACTTTGCCGAATACCTCGGCGAAGTGACCGGCATGAGCGGATCGTGGATCAGCGCGATGCTCTTGGCTTTCGGTGTCGTGATGATCTTCGGCAACTTCGTCTTCGGGGCTCTGCTCGCCAAGGGGGTGGTGCGCACGGTTGTGGCATTTCCCTTGCTGTACATCGTCGTCTACGTGATGCTCTATCTGGCGGGCCCGTACTTCGGCGCGATGGTTGTAGCCGTGTTGGTTTGGGGTGTAGTGCATTCCGGTGGACTGGTGGTTTCGCAGAGCTGGATGGGGCGAGACGCAGTCGACGCGCCTGAATTCGGCAACAGCCTTTTCATCTCGTTCTCCAACCTGGGGATTACGCTCGGCACTGCGGTCGGTGGACTGTTTCTCGCGCATTTCGAAACCCGCCAATTAGTCTGGGCTGGAGTATTGTTCGCGATCCTGGCGCTGCTGGTGACAGGTGTTCGACTCTCGCTCAGGCACGCTCACAGCGAGAACGGTGTCAGTGTACCGGTGTAGTTCTTGGGAAGTGGCCGTGCGAACTCGCCGCGTGAACTGGTCGACAGTCCGAGGGTGACCAACGACTGAACCATCGTGACCCCAGCGGCAACGCCGTCGACTACCGGGACACCCAGTTCGTCGGACAAGTCCTGGCACAGGTCCGCCATGCCGGCGCAACCCAGCACGAGGACGTCCGAGTCGTCTTGCTCCAATGCGTCGAAACAGGCTTCCAAGATCACCTTTCGCGCGTCGGGATCACGATCGAGTTCCAGAACCGGAATCTCGCAGGAGTGGATACCCCGGCACCGAGCCTGCATGCCGTACCGGTCCACCAGATCGGCTGCGCGGCCGCGGGTTCGACCGAGAGTGGTCACGATGCTGAATCCGCGACCCAGGAAACTTGCGTAGTTCATGGCCGCTTCGGCAACAGCTACGACGGGGCCCTTGGCCAACTCTCGGGCTGCATCAAGACCTGGGTCACCGAAGCAAGCGATGACGTAGCCGTCGACTTCGTTCTTTTCTCCGGCGGCGATCTCGGTCAGGATTCCGGGGACGCTGAGAGCTTCGTCGTAGTGGCTTTCGATCGACGCGGGACCCATGGCAGGGCTGACAGCCTCGACGAATGTGCCCGAGCCTGCGACGGTCCGGGCACATTCCTCGATCTTGGCGGTCATCGCCCACGTGGTGTTAGGGTTGATCACCTTGATTCTCATGACGATCAGTCGACCGTCACAGTGTCGGGAGAGGAAGCATTCCGGACAGCTGAGGAAGAGCGCGCGGCGAGTAGGTAATAGACGGTGAATCCGAGCCCACAACCGATGAACCAGCTGTACTGCGCTGCGGTGTACATCCCGGTGAGGTCCTTGCCCAGGACCGGGACCATCGCGACGACGGCTCCCACCACGGTGGCGATCACTGCAGCAGGGTTGTATCCCTTGCTGTACCAGTAGGTTCCGGTCGGCGACATGCTGAACAGTTCGTCGACGATGACCTTCTGCTTGCGCACGAGGTAGTAGTCGGCAATCAGAATTCCGAACAGCGGACCGATGAAGGCTCCGAGGGTTTCGAGTGTGTAGTGAATGACGTCCGGATTGTTGTACAAGTTCCACGGCGTGATGAGGATCGAGCCGATCGCTGCGATCATTCCGCCGGCGCGCCAGCTGATCTTCTGCGGACTCACGTTGGAGAAGTCGAAGGCCGGGGAAATGAAGTTGGCCACGATGTTGATGCCGATCGTGGCGATGGTGAAGGTGAGTGCGCCGAGAACGATGGCGAAGGTGCTGTCGATTCGTGCAACGGTCGCAACGGGATCGGTGATCAGTTCGCCGTACACCGGCAGCGTCAACGATGCAGTGACGACGACCAACACCGAGAATACGAGGAAGTTCAACGGCAAACCGAGGAAGTTGCCCTTCTTGACGGCAGCGAACGACTTTCCGTAGCGGGAGAAGTCGCCGAAGTTGAGCATCGGTCCGGAGAAGTACGAGACAACCAGAGCGATCGCACCGAGCATGACCGGCACGGCGTCGAACCCCGAGTACTTGACGTCGCCGAGCGTGAGATCGATGGCGCTCCAGCCTGCCTTGTAGATCAGGTAGCCGCACAGCATGAACATCACGACATACACAGCCGGCCCGCAGAAGTCGATGAAGCGGCGGATCGATTCCATGCCTCGCCAGAAGACACAGGCCTGAAGTACCCACAGGAGCATGAAACTTCCCCAGCCCAGTGCGGAGAGTCCGGCGAATCCGTAGTCTTCGACGACGGCATAGGGCGCGAGTGACGGAAAGAGTTTGATCAGTACGACATCGAGGGCTGCTGAAGCGAGGAAGGTTTGAATTCCATACCAAGCCACGGCAATCAGGCCACGAATGATTGCCGGGATGTTCGCGCCGAGGACGCCGAACACGCTGCGGCAGATCACCGGATACGGCACGCCGGTAACTTGGCTGGGCTTGGCGACGAGATTGCAGAAGAAGTAGACGATCGTGATACCGACCAGCAGGGCGACGAGTACTTGCCAGCTGGCCAATCCCAGTGCGAAAAGACTACCGGCAGTGACATATCCGCCGACGCTGTGTACGTCGGACATCCAGAAGGCGAAGATGTTGTACGACGACCAGGTCTGCTTGCGAAGCGGCGCCAAGTCCTCGTTGGTCAAACGAGGGTCGTAGCCCGGCTTGATCAGGCCGCTTCCGACAGGGTGACCCGCGGCTTCGACAAGGTCACCCGATCCGCTTTCCTTTGGGGGAGTGGGGGTAGTGGTCGTTCGGGACGGAAGAATGTCGGTCATGACAGCTCCTGTGCATCAGTGCAGGAAATCAGCGGACGGTGCCACGAGCTCTCAGCGTCAGTGATGAAAACTGTGTTGAGAGAAAGGTATCGATGCTGTGTTGCACGACTATTGCGTGATCGGTATATCTTTTTCGGCCAATAGACCGGTGTCTGTCGGTAGAGTCGCGATCACGGTATCGAGTCGGCGATGATGGATTTCGGAAGCGCTCAGAAGTGCGGATGCGTCCCGACGCAGGAATGCGTCCAGCATCGCGGTGTGATCCGAGTGCAGAACCCGGCGATCGACGCCGGCAACATGGACCATCGGCTGTACTGGTTCGGTGATGTTCCAGGCAGCTTCGAACATGTGCAGAAGTCGAAGCATCTGAGACGGTCGGGTCAGTGCGAGATGAAAGTTTCGGCTCTCGCAGTGATAGGACTGAGAGTCGTCGTAGCGCAATGCGATCTCCAAACGGGAGTTCACCTCGACGGCGTGTTCGTGATCCTCTTCGGTTGCCTGCTCGACAGCGACGGCCAATGCAGCTGATTCGAGAGTTTCGCGGACGATGTACATCTCTCGCAGTTCTGCCGGCGTCAGCTGAGCAACGGTGTAGCCGAATTGATGTCGATGGTCGACCAAGGACTCTCCGACCAGTGTTTTCAGTGATTCCCGCACGGGTATTCGACTGACACCGAACACATCAGCCACGTCGCCGAGAGGAATCGGGGTACCCGGAGGCGCCGAACCCGACAGAATCACTCGCCGCAGTTCGTCGAGGATCGTTTGTTGTGGACTTCCGGGAGCATCGATTACCAGTTGCGTCAGCAGTACCGATCTACGGCGCGGCGGCATGTCGCTCTCCCTTCGTCTGTCTGCCAGAGTAGGAATACGTTGTTTCGTCTGCGTGACACCGGTGTGGCCGTCGTGCATCTCGCACTCGGGGGAGAACAAGTGGGCTCCGATCACATGCTCGCGTGAGTGCTGCTCGGGAGGCCGATCGTGGGGGTAGCGTTGTTGTGTAGTGGTATGGCAGAAAGCGAGTCGGTCGATGGCATCCGCTGTGCGCTCAGAAGCCGACCAGCGAGTTGTCGGCAACCTGCCCTTGGAGCTGACGAGTTTCGTCGGTCGTCGGCGTGAGTTGGCCGACGCCAGGAGATTGTTCGAGACGTCCCGTTTGTTGACACTCACCGGGATCGGTGGCGTGGGCAAGACACGGCTCGCGATCCGACTTGCGGGCGCGTTGCAACGGGTGTTTCGAGATGGTGCCTGGTTGGTGGAACTGGGGGAGCAGACAGATTCGGATCTCCTCGAAGATCATGTCGCCGTGACCCTTGGTGTCCGGTCGGTCTCGTCGGCGGACCCGCTGCAGGCATTGATCGACTACTGCGCCGATCGGAGTCTGCTGTTGGTGCTCGACAACTGTGAACATCTGGTCGATGCCGTCGCTGTGTTCGTAGGCGCGATCCTACGGCGATGTGCCGGCGTCAAGATCCTGGCGACGAGCCGCGAATCGCTGGGCCTGGGCGGTGAGGTGACGATGCGCGTTCCCTCACTCACCACACCGCAGCAACAGCCGCCCGAATTCGAGGGAATTGCCCAGTACGAATCGGTGTCGTTGTTCACCGAGCGTGCGGCTTCCGTCGTACCTGGTTTCACCCTCACCGAGGAGAACAAGCGCGCCGTTGCGCATATCTGTCACGACTTGGATGGACTCCCACTTCCGATCGAACTGGCGGCAGCTCGCCTGCGTGGTATGTCTGCTGAGCAGATCATGAACAGGCTCTCGGATCGATACCGACTTCTTACAACGGGTGGACGCGACGTTCCGAGTCGTCAACAGACGCTGCGATTGTCGATCGATTGGAAATACGACCTCTGCTCGCCAACCGAACAGCAGTTGTGGGGGAGGTTGTCGGTGTTCTCGGGTGGGTTCGATCTCGATGCCGCTGAGGGCGTGTGTGGGCAGGACATGAATTCGACCGAAGTGCTCGATCTCGTCACCGCGTTGGTCGAGAAGTCCATCCTGATTCGTGAGGAAACCGACGGGGATGTTCGGTACCACCTCCTCGACCTACTCCGGGAGTACGGACATGAAAAGTTGGAGTCCGCCGGTGAGTATTCCGCTCTGCGTCGAAGCCATCGTGATTGGTTCGAGGCACTGGTCGTTCATGCGGAAGCCGAGTGGATCAGTGGCCGGCAAGCTGCCTGGATCGCAAGGCTCGGTCGTGAACAGCGCAACGTCAACGATGCGTTGGAGTACTCGATTTCCACTGCCGGAGAGGCGCGATCTGCAACGCGAATGGTCGGTGCGTTGTACAGATTCTGGCTTGCAGGTGGATTACTTGTGCAGGCGCGTTACTGGACGGATCGAGCCTTGAATGCAGAGGATCGAGAGCTGGATCCGTTCCGAGTGGATGTCTTGGCCATCGACGCCGTGAATCACGCGATGCAGGGGGAACTCGAACGGGCAGAAGAGTTGGTCGACGAGAGTTGGCGCCTGGCAAACGACTTGGGGGATGTGCGCTCGCGCGGCTTGGCGACGTGGGGAGACGGATACGTCGATACCTTCAGAGGTAACTTCGATACCGCTACAGCCAAGCTGGAATCCGCGTTGACGCTGTTTCGACTCGACAAGAATCTGCTGCATGTTGTGATCGGCCTGGACACCTTGGGAGTCGCGTACTTCCTGTCCGGCGCTCTTGATCGCTCTGTGGAGTGCAACGAAGAGATTCTCGCGATCACCGTGCCCGCCGACGAGATGATGTTCCAGGCATTTGCGCTGGGAACTCTCGGGCTCGTGAGCTGGCTCCGAGGTGAATTGGAGGCCGCAAGTGACTATTTGACTCGAAGTTTGAGAATTCTCGATGCCCCGATGAACTCGGCGTGGTGTATCGAGCCGTTGGCGTGGATTGCTGCAGCGCAACGTGATTGGAAGCATGCAGCGGTTCTGCTCGGCGCGGCAGCCATGTATTGGCAGAAGGTCGGGGGACGGCTGGCGGGCCTGCCGGGTTTGTCAGCTCATCACGACACTGCTGCAGAGACTGCTCGCAAAGCCATGGGTGACGATGCTTTCGACAAGTCGTTTCGCAGCGGGTTTGCGATGTCCGAGGGTGAAGCTGTCGCATATGCGCTCGACAAGCGCTCCAGTGTCACGACTGCGTCGTCGGCTGAAGGGCCTCACCTCACTCCTCGTGAGCAGCAAGTTGCGGAACTGGTTGCCCAAGGGTTGACCAATCGCGCGATTGCGGAGCACTTGGTAATCTCGCTGCGCACCGCTCAGGGACACGTGGAACACGTACTGACAAAACTGGGATTCAGTTCCAGAGCGCAGATCGCAGCGTGGTACGTCTCGACCGCGCAGGAGCGTGACTCGCGTGAGGTCAATGGCTCAGCAGGCCGGAGTTGACGTCCGATAGCAGTTCACCACGGTCGTCGCCGCACAAGCAGAACACCGGGTAGCGCTTACCTTCTTCACGCCCCTGAAACGACACTCGTAGCGGTCCAGGCGCATCCGCGCGAGGGGATTCGGTGAGGAAAGTGTACAGCCACGGCCCCTCGTCCAATTCCACGATGGCGAGAACGGTCGAGGGGTCGCCGTGAACCGTTCGCCAGGACACGACAGTGCCGTCTCCGCAACACCGCGTCACGTCCAACCGCGCCCCACGGCACCTGGCGCAGACCGCGCTCGCGGGCGAGAGGATGACATCACATTCCGCGCAATGGGGGAGTGTCAATCGTTCGGCTCGCGACGAGCGATTCGAATATCGCCGCGATACACGCTGTTTCATCGAGCTTGCGGGATTCATGTCAGTAACGTCGGGCGAGGTAGTACGGCATCGAGTCCACGGGTGCGCGTTCGACCGACTCCCCGGACGTCGGGGCGTGAACGATCTCACCGCCTCCGGCGTAGATCCCCACATGCTCCCCGCCGTAGTACAGGACCACGTCACCCGGCTGTAGATCGTCCCGGGAAACTGGAGTGCCGCCAACCGCCTGGTCGTAGCTGGTTCGCGGAATCGAAACGCCCGCTTGTGCATAGGCCCATTGAACGAGACCGGAGCAGTCGAACGAGTCCGGCCCGGTCGCGCCCCAGACGTACGGAGCGCCGATCTTGGACTCTGCGGCTGCCAATACGCGGCCTGTATCCGAGGAAGCGAAAGCTGACACCTTCGCCGGATTCGTGTCGACGGAAACTGCGGCGATGTTCCAGTCCCGAAGCACGGGGGCCTGAGCGTTCGCGGTGTCGATACTCACGGCAAGGGTTGTCAGGGAAAGAACGCCGACGACAAGCGCTCTTCCGAGTGCATGCTTCTTCGTGCGGGGGTCGGTGAATCGGTGGTGCGACATTTCTCGTGTTGCCTTTGCGTCGATGCGTCCCGAAGCAGGTGTCCAGCTGGGTGTGATCGGGCTTCGGCTTGCGACACTCAGCCTGGTTGCGCCTCGACGTGTTCGCATCGGTCAGTTGGACGGGGTGCATACCTGTTTCGAGCGGCATTGTGGGTGCAAGGCCTGTTGATCGATCGCGAGAACTTCGACGGACTTTCGTGATCCGAATCAAGGAGGGCACGGCGGCCGGCCTCACCCCGGCTCCGGTCAGGCGATTCGCAGCGGGAGCGCCAACGCTCAACAGTGGCACGGTCGGATGGACCACGATCCTGCGCACAAATGGCTGCGCGAACAAGTACGTGAGGCAAGCGTCTGGCTGGATTCGGCGGACGTTCTGTACTCTCGCAGTCATGCAACAGCGGAGCACAGGAACGGTGACACGGTCACTGTTGCTGCTTCTGCTGCCGTTCATCGCTCTTCTCGCGGTGCCTCCGCTTGGTTCCTCGGGTAGCGCCGCGGTGCTGGGAACTGCGATTGCCGTCTTCGTGGTCGCTGCGCTCGCAACTTCCTCGAAGTACGAACTTCTGCAACTGTGCGCGGTTTCGGCCACTGGCCCGTCTGATGACGAACGCTGCCTGCGTGGTGCTTTCCGCAGGCAGAGCAGCCCGGACGCGCCCGGTCGTCCGCAACCTCGAGCTCCGGGAATCGGTCTGTAGATCGGCAGTCGGCGGGTGTGAACTCGTCGTAGGTCGGTCAGACGTCTTGCGTCCACGACCATTCCCGCGCTCTCATCTCTCTGAGCGTGCATTTCGGTGAGGTTCATTCGTCATGCTCGATTTTGTCTACTACCCCGTGTCCGGAATCCTCTGGTTCTGGCACAAGGTCTTCTCACTGGTCTCCGGATCACCCGACAACGGCGTCGTGTGGGCGTTGTCGGTCGTATTTCTCGTCTTCACGCTCAAAGCCCTGCTGTTCAAACCCTTCGTCAAGCAGGTCCGCACTCAACTGGTGATGCAGAAGCTGCAACCTCAGATCAAGGCGTTGCAGAAGAAGTATTCGGGTGACCGGCAGAAACTCACTGTAGAGATGGCCAAGCTGCAGAAAGAACATAATTACAGTCCGTTGCTCGGCTGTCTGCCGATGCTGGTTCAGGCACCGGTGTTCATTGGTCTTTATCACGTCCTGCGATCGTTCA
This sequence comes from Rhodococcus sp. C-2, assembly GCF_027854095.1. Lineage (NCBI taxonomy): Bacteria > Bacillati > Actinomycetota > Actinomycetes > Mycobacteriales > Nocardiaceae > Rhodococcus > Rhodococcus sp. C-2. The sequence goes on from NZ_JAQGFI010000012.1 coordinate 254,050, forward strand.
ATCGGACCGGAGCGGCATCGCACGTCCCGTTTCTGAGCCCGACCGAACCGATGTCGGTGGCGGACAACGCGAACACGGCCAACTACTTCTTCAGTGCCTCGGACGTGCAGTCTTTTCTCGACGCCAAACTGTTCGGCGCACCGTTGTCCGCCATGATTTCGAGCCCGGCAGCACAACTGGAAGCATTCGGCGACGTCAGCCGTATCTCCATCATTCTGGTAGCGGTACCGCTGATGATATTTGCCGCCGTCGCTACACATTTCACATCGCGGGCATCCATCGCGCGCCAAGTGGACACCGGAACCGTCAACCCTCAAACAGCGATCATGAACAAGCTCGCATTGTGGGTGTTTCCGGTGGGGGTGATCGCTTTCGGTGCGTTCGCGCCCGTGGCGATCCTGCTGTATTTCGTGAGTAACAACTGCTGGACGCTGGGACAACAGCATTTTGTGTACGGACGCATCGCTGCGGAGCAGAAGGAAGCCGAATCGTCGCCGACTCCCGGAATGGCCGCGCCCCCGTCGCCCAGAGTGGCTGCACCGCCGCTGCCGGGCGCCAAGCCCATCCGCGCCAAGCGCAGGCGATGACGGAAAGCGACCCCTCCCTACCGGCGAGTAAGGCACGTACGCTGGAAAGCATGACCAAATGGACCGCAGAAGACGTAGTCGATCAGACCGGCCGCACATTTGTCGTCACGGGGGCGAACAGCGGACTGGGTGAGGTAGTCGCACGAGCGCTGGGCAAAGCCGGGGCCGACGTCGTCCTCGCCTGTCGTGACACCACGAAGGCCGACGCCGTAGCCGCCGAGATCGGGCCCAACGCGGTTGTCCGCAAATTGGACCTCTCGGATCTGTCGTCGGTACGAGCCTTCGCCGACGCAACGGAGAAGGTCGACGTCCTGGTGAACAACGCCGGCGTGATGGCGGTTCCGTTCCGCCGGACGGTCGACGGATTCGAAATGCAGATCGGCACAAACCATCTCGGACACTTCGCATTGACCGGATTGCTGAAGGACAAGCTCACCGATCGTGTCGTGACGATGTCCAGTGCCCTGCATCAGCTCGGAACTGTCGATCTGGACGATCTCAATTTCGAGCGTCGGAAGTACAACCGATGGTTGGCCTACGGGCAGTCCAAGCTTGCCAATCTGTTGTTCACGTACGAACTTCAACGCAGGTTCGCGGCGTCGGGATCTTCGCTCAAAGCGCTCGCTTCGCATCCGGGATACGCGTCGACGAACCTGCAGGGGCACACCGAGTCGATCCAGGACAAGCTGATGGGAATCGGCAATTCGATCTTCGCGCAGTCCGCGGAGATGGGCGCCCTTCCCGAACTGTGGGCGGCAACCGCGCCGGATGCCTTCGGCGGCAGTTACATCGGACCGGACGGTCCGTTCGAGCAGCGAGGGTATCCGAAGGTCGTGGGGTCGAACAAGAAGTCACACGATACGAAGACAGCCTCGGGTTTGTGGACACTGTCGGAGAAGTTGACCGGAGTCTCGTTCGGGATTTGATTCAGATATGAAGGTGGCCGCGAACTTCGAGAAGTTCGCGGCCACTTTCATATCCGTTCGAGCTAGATGTTGTTCGGGTTACAGCGTGACAACCATCTTGCCGGTGTTCGCGCCGCGCATCAGGTCGATGAACGCTTGCGGTGCATTCTCCAGGCCTTCGACGATGGTCTCGTCCCACTGAATCTTGTTGTCGGCGAGCCACCCTGCCATGTGGGTGCGGAATTCGCCACCGAGGTGACGGTAGCCGCCCACGAGGAATCCGCGCAGTGTGAGCTGCTTGCCGATCACCAGTGCCAGGTTGTGGGGAGCGGTGGGCTTCTCGGTGGTGTTGTACTGAGCGATGGCTCCGCACAGGGCAATCCGGCCACCCTGGTTCATGGCATCGATTGCGGCTTCGAGATGCTCGCCACCGACGTTGTCGAAGTACACGTCGATGCCGTCAGGGGCGGCAGCGGCGAGTAGTTCGGTGATCGGGCCGTCGTGGTAGTCGAATGCCGCATCGAATCCGAGTTCGAGAAGTCGGGCAACCTTCGCCGGTGAACCGGCGCTACCGATTACTCGCTTCGCTCCGAGCAACTTGGCGATCTGACCGACGAGCGATCCGACGGCACCTGCTGCGCCGGAGACGAATACGGTATCGCCTTCCTTGAACTCCGCAACCGCGGTGAGGCCGGCATACGCGGTGAGGCCAGTCATGCCGAGGGCACCCAGGTAGGCCGTCGCCGGCGCGATGGACGTGTCGGCCGGAGTCACTGCGGATCCGTCGAGGATGGCGTATTCACGCCATCCGAGGCCGTGGACGACAACGTCGCCCACGGCGCGATCAGCCGACTTGGATTCGACGACCTCGCCGACGGCACCACCGTCGAGCGGCGCACCGACCTGGAACGGCGGAAGGTAGGACTTCACGTCGTTCATTCGGCCGCGCATGTACGGGTCGACGGAGATGGCGATGTTGCGGACCAGGATCTGGCCGTCTTCGAGTTCGGGGAGTTCTACTTCGGCGGTGGCGAAGTTCTCCGACGTGGGCCAACCGTTCGGGCGTGAAGCGAGACGGATTTCCCGGCTGACAGTGGTAGTGCTCATTCGTCGTCCTTACTTACTTCGAGGGTGACCTCGATGTTGCCGCGAGTTGCATTGGAGTACGGGCACACCTGGTGTGCCTTCTCCGTCAGCTCGACGGCCTGATCATGGGGTAGATGGGGGAGTGAAACCTCCAGCGTCACAGCGAGTCCGAAGCCTCCTGCACCGTTGGGGCCGATGCCGACCCGCGCGCCGACTGCGGAATCAGCCACGTTGGCCTTCTCGGCACGGGCGACCATCTGCAGAGCGGAGTGGAAGCATGCTGCGTATCCGGCGGCAAAGAGCTGCTCGGGGTTGGTGCCTTCGCCGCTGCCACCCATTTCCTTGGGAATGGCGAGGCCGAGATCGAGGCGTCCGTCCGAGGTGCGAGCGTGACCGTTGCGGCCTTCGCCGGTGGCAAGTGCTTCTGCGGTGTAGACGATGTTCATGACTTCTTCTTTCCGTCGGAGTGGGCGTTGGATGCTTGAAGTGACTCACCGAGACGAGTGAGAACGTCTCGGAGTTCGGTGAGTTCGTCGTTACTCAGACCAGTGGCGCCTGCGAGCTTGGCCGGGATGTCCTCGGCCTTGCTACGCAAGGTGGAACCCGCCTCGGTCAGGTGAATCTCGACGCGACGCTCGTCCGTGGTGAGGCGTCGGCGCTCGATGAATCCCAGACCCTCCAGCCTCTTGAGCAGCGGCGACAGAGTTCCGGTATCGAGATCGAGTGCCTCACAGATCTCACGCACGCCCCGGCCGTCTCGTTCCCAGAGTGTCAACAGGACGAGGTACTGAGGATACGTGATTCCCAGGTCGTCGAGCATCGCCCGGTACGCGGCCGTCGTGGCCCGCGACGCCGAATAGAGGGCGAAGCAGACCTGGCGTTCGAGGGCGAGTGGGTTGGTCACGAGAACAACTGTAGCGCACAGTTAAGTTGTGCACAACAAAGAAGTGTCAAATAGATCTACGGATAGGCGGCCGTTCGTCTACGGCGTCGACAGGATCTCGGAGACATGCGAGAGGAAGGTGTGCACTGTCCGGGCAGCGGGCGCAGGAAACCTGGTCCGCACTGCCAATCCGTCGTGAGTTCGTGAGAACCAGAACTGAACGTCGTCGGCGTTCGAGACGCGACTGAGTTGCTGCGGATTGATCGGCGCAGGCTGTGATTCGCTGGACTTTGATTTACGGGGGCGAGATCCACCGGGCATGGTTCGGTAGTCGGCGTAGGACACCGAGAAGATGTCTCTGCGAGTGGGCGAAACCTCGGGCCCCAAGCTCCGCAACACCTGCCTCGACGAGACGGACGACAGTGAAAGTGACTCGTGGAAAGCGAGATTGACTGCCCGGGCAGTGCTGTGAAGATTGTCCATGCTCGTCACGGTGATGGGCGCATTGGCTACCAGCCATCCGAAGGTGTGGTTGTGTCGCGGTTCCCGACGCGTGTGAACAGGGAACAGTAGGTGCGTGTCCCTCTTGTCGGTCAATTGTGTTGTGGCCAAACCGATCGACGCAAGAATTGCACCGAACGACGAGTGCCGATGATCGGCGCAGTTCTGGTCGAACAACTCTGCTTCGTCGGCGTCGAGGAGCATTCGGGTGTCTGTGCCCTGGGGCGACATCGCCCCGGCGGGCAGTCCCAGATCTACGGGAAAATGGGGAGTGTCACCCCCGCATGCTCGGAGGAAGGACCGCCAACCCGCAATCCGGTGGTCGCCGGGCTCTGGATCCGCGGTTGCCGATTCCCGGAAGCAGTAGTTGAGGAAACTCCCGGGCTCCGGAAGGAGATCAGACGCGATCGGATCACGGTCCGCCCGCGTGTATTCGCGATACAGAGTGCTGATCTCGGTAATTGCGATGCTCATGGACCAGCCGTCGCAGATGGCATGGTCGAACCCGCAGACCACTGTCGACTGGTCCTCGCGGGTGATGGCACCGAGAAAGTACGCGGGAAACGCGAAAGGATTGCACCATCGATCCAAGCGCTCGCCCAAGAGTTCTCGCACCTGCTCCGGTGTTCGCGCGTCAGCCACTGTTTCCTCACGCAGGCGCAGATCGGCGACGTCGGCGACGTCGACGAACAGTGCCGAGGATTCACCCGATTCTTCGGCCTGGGAGAACGAGCACGACAGGGCGTCGTGACGGGACGTCCATTCCTCGAAGCTGGCCTTGAGTGCGTCCGTGTCGATGGGGCCGGGAACGTCGAAAGTGGCAGCGAGCCAAGTCGTATCGCCGCGGCTGCCGGCAAGATGCAGCTGCTGATTGGAGGTCGGAGGAACCGGATACGTCGTTCCGGTGGAGATTTCACTCGGCGTCCACTGCAGAATGCGGCCCGGCCGTGCCTCGAACCTGTCGAGAAACGTGATGTGCATCAGGCGGTCTCCACTTCCTGACGTGCATCCGCCTGACGCACGACACGGTAGTCGCCGGTATCAGCGACCGTTCTCAGGACGTTGCGAAGGTGTCGTAGGTACCGATTCACCGATGTGTGCGCCTGCTCGGTGTCCGGAAAACTGACCATCACGTACGTACGGTCTTCCTTCCGGTTGATCCACATCGACAGATCACCCGTCGTTCCTGGCCCACCCAGTGCCCGCGCCTCGAGTTCGTCATGGTGCTCGGCACCTGGAATCAGGCGCATGTCGATGTACGACACCATCGGCGGGACCGAGGTTCCACCGATGTCGGATCCGGTCAACTTCGACACCTGGGCGATCACCGAGTGAATGGACACGTCCGCGAGTCCCTTCACCGCAGCGCGAGCAGCGTGGGCAAGGGGGAGTGCATCGGTAAAGTTCGTGACACCGCTCAGCGTGAACGAGACCGGGACGAGATTGATGAACCAGCCTTGGGAATAGAGGTATCTCGGATCGGAGCGAGTGCCGACTGCGTTGAGCGCGAAGTAGTTCGCTCGATCCGCAACTTCGATCTCGGTGAGGGCGAGGGCTGCGAAGATCCCCGTGGAGAAGCCGACGCCATTGGACTTGCACAGCGCTGCGAACGCGGCTGACTCGTCGCTGTCGAGAACGTCGATATGTGTGCGGGTCGACCGGGTCTGTTCGCCCCGCGCGACACCGAGGTCGAGGGGGAACGTCGGGAGTTGGCCGGCGTTGGCGGCGAGAATCGAAATCCACTGCTGCACAGGCGCTGCGGCCAGGTCGAGGTTCCCCGCGGATGTCCGTTCCTCGCCGCTGTACTCGACGTAGCTGCCGGGAGAGGGAAGTTGAGCGTCGATGCCGGCGCTTTCGGCGATGTACAGCGCACGAAGTTCTTCGACGCCCAGCATCAACGACAGGCCGTCGGTGTGCGAGTGATCGACGCCGTAGTAGACGGTGAAGCCGGCGCCGTGCTCGACGACGCCACTGATGAACGAGGGCCATTGCAATGGGCTGGTATCGCCGGCGAAACTTCGGCTCACATGCTCGCGAACCGCATCTGTCGTGTTCAGAGAACCGATGCTGTGCGGCGTGAGTTCGATCGTCGACGCATCCACCACGTGACGGTCGATGACCCCGCTACCGTCGGGATCTTCGGATGATCTCACCTCGAACCAACTGTGCAGTGTGTTGTGCCGCAGGACAAACGCCTGGACCGCCCGACGCAGTGCCTCCCGATCGAGATCACCGGGCAGAGTGAACGTGAATCCGATCCACGGTGACCAGTCGACGCCTTGTGCGCGCTTGTGATCGGCGGTACGAATGTGTCCTTCCTGTAGGAACGAGAGCGGTTGGTCGCTCCGCGGTGCCCCGGATGCCGCCGCCAGGGATTGTTCAGTAGGCCTGAACTCGGTGAGCGTCCCGGCTTTCGGTGCCCAGAGATCGATGGGTGTCATTTCCATGAGAGTTCTCCTCGATCGGTGCAGCGGTTTTGGTCGGAGGTGCGAAAGTGTCGGTCGAGAAGGCAAAGTCCTCCATTTCGCGGCGTAGGAGTCCCGCGAACTGATGGATGTGGCGGCTCGTGCGCGCGTTGCCCGGGTGGCGTATGGCCAGATTGAGCCCTTCGGGAGTCCGCGTGAGCCAGATGTAGACGTCGGTTCCCGAATGATCTCGACTACGAAGGCCCCTGGTCTGCCAGCTCGTCCATTGCTCGGCACCAGGAACGTGACGAACGTCCATGTACGAGAGCACGAACGGCAGGTGCTGCGGGGAGTCGATCAGCTCGCACACTTTCGAATACGGCAGTGCCGCGGCGGGGCGGACGCGCCGTATCTCCGTGCCGGCAACCTTGGCCAGATCGCTCAGGGTTGCGGCGGGGGCAATCGGAATCCTCACCGGCACAACACCGATGAACCATCCCAGCGACGCGGCCCATCGAAGCTCCGAACGGGTGTGTTGCGGCACGACGACGCGGAATTCGTCTGCACCGGTGAGATCGCCGGTCACCTTGGCCGCGCACGCGAGTATCGCGGCCAGGAATCCTTGGTTGCTGCGCTTGCTCGCTTCTGCCAGGCGTTCGGCTCCCCGGGCGCTCAGAAGCCAGGCGGACAGGCTCTGCTGAGGGACTCGGCGTCCGGTGACCGGTTCGGGTAGCGCTGGAAAGTACGGAGCCTCGCCCTGCGCGTAGAACTCGCGCCACGTCTGCACTGCCGGGTGAGAGCGGTCCGCGTGTCCCACGAGATCTCGTTCCTTGGTGCCGAAGTCGATGTAGCTTCCGGTCTCCGGCGGCGAGGGAGGGCTTCCCTCGCTCAACGATCGGTAGATCGTCTGCAGTTCGTGCGCGGTCAACGCCACCGAATATCCGTCCAGCAGAGCATGATCAGCGGCAAAAACCACGGTGAAGTGGTTGGGGCCTTCGATCGTCGCGAACTGATACGCAGGCCAGACAAGTGGATCGGTCGATCGGTCGAGCAGTTGCTGCAGATGCGTGAAGACAGACATCGAGGACGCAAGGTGTCCGACCTCGGTGCCCAGAATCCGGACGTCTCCAGACGCCGCGGTGCGTCGGACTATCGTTTCGCCCTCCACGGCGACGTGTGTTCGGAGCACTTCGTGGCGATCGATCCAGTGATCGAGAGCGGCCGCCCAGATCCTTCGGTCGAGTCGGTCGTGGATGCGAAACGAGGTACCCAGCCACGACGGAGTGCACACGTCGGTCTGATGGTGCACCTGCCGTTTCGCCTGCTGGGCATGTTTCAAGTGTGCCTCGTGTATGTAGCTGGCGGGACGCTGGTCGACAGGCCACAGTTCGGGCGGATTCACCGCGGCGGGAGTCCACTCGGTGACGGTCCCTGGAGGTAGGGGATAGTCGGCAAGTTCCGTGAATTCCATTGGGAAACCTGATCTCTCGAGATGGCGAAAGGTGGGGATCGTGAACGGGGCGGATGTTTGTAACCGAGAGTGACAGATGATTAGTCAAGGCAAGTAGAACGCGGCCCGAGGCTCCGCGCAACTGCTTCGGTGCGGGATGTGACGAGGAACATTCCGCTCGTTATTTCGGACAATTCGAATACTGGACATCCGGTTTACGGCTCTGGTCACCTGTCAGTTGATCGATCAATCACTCTGTGGTGAAACAAATTTCAACAGACCGTTGTGAATTCCGTCGGCGACGAAGCATGTGCGCATGCGAACGTCGGAATATGTTTATGTGTAGCAAGTTTCGTATGGATTCGGCTGTATCTCTTTTAATTGCAACAGGGTTCGTGTACTGCCGTCGTGTCGTTTCGGCGCGCGGATTGTTCACCGAGTATTGACATGCTCGGCATCTGCCGGTCGTATGCAGACGGTATTTGTAAGCGATGACTGATCCGATGGAATACGACCTGGTTGTGATCGGCTCCGGCCCGGGTGGGCAGAAGGCTGCCATCGCGGCGGCCAAGCTGGGTAAACGGGTAGCGATGGTCGAGAAGGGCAACATGCTCGGGGGAGTGTGCGTCAACACCGGCACCATTCCGTCGAAGACGTTGCGTGAGGCGGTTCTCTACCTCACCGGGATGAACCAACGCGAACTGTACGGCGCGAGTTACCGCGTCAAGGAGAACATCACTCCGGCCGACCTGCTGGCGCGAACCCAGCATGTCATCACCAAAGAAATCGAAGTCGTTCGATCTCAGCTCCTGCGCAACCGCGTCGAATTGTTGGTAGGGGTCGGCTCGTTCGTCGACGAGCACACCATCCTCGTCGAGGACGCCTCGCGCGGAGACAAGATGACGATCACGGCGAGGTTCGTCGTGATCGCGACCGGAACGTTGCCTGCTCGCCCGGCGGGGGTGTCCTTCGACAGTCACCGGGTGCTCGACTCCGACGGAATCCTCGATCTGACCTCCATCCCGACCACCATGGTCGTCGTGGGCGCGGGAGTGATCGGTATCGAGTACGCATCGATGTTCGCGGCACTCGGCACCAAGGTCACCGTCGTCGAGAAGAGGACGTCGATGCTGGACTTCTGCGACCCCGAGGTCATCGAATCGCTTCGATTCCATCTACGCGATCTGGCGGTCACTTTCCGATTCGGTGAAGAAGTGACGGCCGTCGACGTCGGAGCGAACGGAACGCTTACGACGCTGCGCAGCGGCAAGCAGATTCCAGCCGAGACCGTGATGTACTCGGCTGGACGGCAAGGCCTCACGGCGCCACTCGCGCTGGAGAACGCCGGGCTCGAAGCCGACGAACGTGGCCGTCTCTACGTCGACGACAATTTCCGCACCAAGGTCGAACACATCTACGCCGTCGGTGACGTCATCGGATTCCCGGCGTTGGCGGCGACGTCGATGGATCAAGGTCGACTCGCGGCCTATCATGCCTTCGACGAACCAGGCGCGAAGCTGATGGATCTGCAGCCGATCGGCATCTACTCGATTCCCGAGGTGTCGTACGTGGGCGCCACCGAGGTCGATTTGACCAAGGAATCGGTGCCGTACGAGGTCGGGGTTTCCCGATACCGCGAACTCGCACGCGGGCAGATCGCAGGCGACACCTACGGGATGCTCAAGATCTTGGTGTCGACGGATGACCTGAAACTGCTCGGTGTTCATATCTTCGGCTCGGGTGCAACGGATCTCGTGCATATCGGCCAAGCGGTGATGGGGTGCGGCGGGACCGTCGAATACCTTGTCGACGCCGTCTTCAACTATCCGACACTGTCCGAGGCGTACAAGGTGGCGGCGCTCGACGTCATGAACAAGATCAGGGCTCTCAAGCAATTCCACTAGGGGTCGGGGTGTCCCCAGGTACCGGTCAGGGGCGGTCGGTGTACTTCTCGGGTAGCACTTGTTCGAATACCTGAGGGTGATGTCAGGCCTGGGGAAATAGGGCAGGGTCTATCTCCATGACCATTGCCCAGGAACTTCGTGTGGAATTTCGATGCTGATCGGACTGATTGCCGCGATCGTGGCTTGCGTCGGGTACGGCGTTGCATCCGTGCTGCAAGCCTACGGCGCGCGCAAGTCGGCAGCTGCCGCCGAGCAGCGTGGCGAGGCCGGACACGTGACGGCGTCGGGTGGCCCGACCTTGCGTTCGACGTTCGCGGCCGCGCTGACGGCGTCGTTCATCCTGGGCACCGTGCTCGATGCGGTCGGATTCGCCGGAAGTGCCATCTCCGCGCGGCTCATTCCACTGTTCTTGTCGCAGACAGTGGTCAGTGCCAATCTCGTCATCACGGCAGTGCTGGGGACCGTGGTCCTCGGCATCCAGTTGCATCGTCGCGACTGGTTCGCGATCGCTGCGGTGATCGGATCGCTCCTGCTGCTCGGATTGTCGTCAGGTCACGCGGGCGGTGGGAGTTCCAACGACGTCGTCCATTGGGGTGTCCTCGTGGGCTCGGCGTTGATCTTGCTGATCGGCATCGGTTTGATCCGATGGTTGGGCTCACGCGCAGCAGTTGTCGCCGGGTTGATCTCGGGTGTGCTGTTCGGCTGTCTGGCCATTGCCGTACGCGTGGTCTACGGAATCGATCCGTTCGAAATCGGTACGATGCTCCGCGATCCGGCCGGCTGGGCGATCCTCGTTTCGGGCCTGGGCGGTTTCTATCTGCACACGGTGGCGCTGCAACTGGGATCCGTCAACGGAGCGACAGCGGCTCTGGTTGTCGGCGAGACGGTGGTTCCGGGAATCGTTGGCGTCGTGGTGCTCGGCGACGCGTCGAGACCGGGCCTGGAATGGCTTGCCGTGGTCGGCTTCGTCGGGGCAATCGCGGGCGCCGTCGCCGTGGCCGTCTTCGGCGCGGCGAGCCACGAGGAGAAACCGGTCGAAGAAGTGACCGTCTGATGCGGTAGCGAAAAGCTGTGCTGTTCGATCGGTCAATTGGTAACGGAAACCGCGTTCTCGCAGATAGTTCCAGCGCGCCCCAACGTCCCGCATACGTTGTGCGGTCACGGGCAGCGGGACGAAGAACGGAGGAAAGTGATGAGCAGCTTGGATATTCAACGCTGGTCGAACGACTTCACCGCGCTGACCAAGGTCATATCGGAAGGCATCGAGCAGTTTGTTCTCCGGTTCATTTCCAGCTGAAGTGATCTGAGCTCGCTGCCTGTCATGGAATTATTGATCTCCACCGCGGTTCGGAGGACGAATCGTGATGAAGCAGAGGTTCTTACGGGTTTCGGAGGCCTGGGCGGGGGCGAGCAGGTAGGAGAACACGTACGTAACTGCGGCGATGACCGCCAGTACGATCAAGGAGGTCGGGAATCCTCCGGCATCTCGCACCGGGTCACCAGTAGCGACGACAGCCGACATGAACACTCCGATTACCAGCAATGTCACCGCCAAGGCAGAGCACGCAGCGAACCGATGCTTCCAGCAGCAGACTGTGCGCGCCGGCCATGTGTGGCTTGTTCTCAGGGCGCAGCGCCCACCTGCAACAGCGCTCGAGCCGACAATCAGCCCTGCCAGCGCTCCGATGAAGGCGGGTATGAACAGTCCTACCCAGGACCAGGCTCCATCGCCGACTATCGGGATCATCACGGCGACACCTGTGACCGCACCTGTGAGTGCAGCCAGACTCAGTTCCTTGTCGACCCAGCTCATGGATCAACTAGAACACAGGCACGCTCGCGAGGCTGTGGAGTATCTCGGATTCAGGGGCTGAAGAACTCGAGTCGGCGGTGCAGGCGTGCGATCGACGGGTCCCCGATCGTGCGTCTGCCGTCGGTTCGGGCTTGGCTCGGGGTCATCCCGTAGAAGTCCTTGAACGCTCGCGCCAACTGGGATTTCGAGGTGAAGCCGCATCGCAGGGCCAACGCTTCGATCGTTTCGTTCGGCATCTCGGTTCTGGTCAATTCGCGGTAGACGAGTTCGAGACGCTTCCGCCGAATGACAAGAGCTATTCCGCCGTCGGATGCGAATGCGCGATAGAGCTGTGCCCGGGAGACGGACAATGCTGCGCACATGCTCGTCGGGCCGAGCCAGGTCTCCGAGAGATGCTCGGCGATGTAGGCGTGCGCACGATCGCGGAGAGAGTGATCGGGCCGCGGCGACAGATGAGGTTCGGCGATACCCAAGCTGACACGAAGGAGGGAAGCGACGACGTCCTCGTAGCCGGCCGCAGCATCGGGATCGAGATGCGGTAGCGCGAGTACGACCGATTGCATGCACTGAGCGAGCACGACGGCAGGAACTCCGCGCAGTACCGTCCCGTGTAGAGAACGACCTTTCGACTCGGCCTCGACGAGGGAACGCGGTGCGAGGAGCGTGATGGTGCGCCCTGTCGATTCCGCCTCCGCGTCGGCGGTCCAGGTACGCCCGAGGTCGAAGAATGTGACATCGCCTGGACGTGCGACGAAATCGACTCCGTCGGCGTTGCCGCTCAACTGCCCGTCGAGGACGACCTGGACCATGTATTCATCGTCGAGTCCGCTCTCGGCGATCAACCGATTGTTTCGGGTGTACTTCTGTGCGTTGAAGGTAGTTTGACCGATCAACGAGGTTCCGATGGAAAGCGCTGTGATCGAGCCTTCGAGAGATGTGTCAGGGTCAATTCGGTCGGTGACGAAGAACGGACGTGTGGCACTGCGCCAGAAGTCGTCGGCGTCCGCAGGATCGACCGATCGGGTCGACACGCGGATGCGGGCGGAATTCATCGACACGCGGGCATGATATGTCAGATCCCGCAGGTCGCAGTCACTCTCCCGCAAATAGACGTCAATAGTGACCGAGCCCACATAATGAGACAAATCGGGCGTATTTGTGAGACGGCCAGTGCTCGCGTGTCGCGGCGAAGCTGTCTATGTTGTTCGTTATGGGTGGACAGGTTGGGAGTTCGATGCTCGAACGAAATCTCGAGTTCGGCGGGGATCGACTGCTCGTTTGTCGGCCATCATGACGTCCACTTCGAATCGATCGCAGCTATCTCGAGCAAAGCGAAATCCTCGAGGAAGGGGCACGCTGCAAAGGCGGCTTGCCGGGCGTGGAGCCACGGCGATTCGTCCCCGCCTCCTCGGATTGATGGAACGCTCGGCGGGATTGACTGTCATCGATTCGCCGCTTGGGTTCGGCAAGACGGAACTCGCCGCGTTGTGGCTCACGACTCTCGGGCAGGTGCCGAGCAGACCGGTAGTCTGGGTGCCGGCGCCATCGCATCGGATGACCCCCCTCGAGTACTGGAACACCGCGCTCGCAGTAATTCAGGATTCCCTGGAATCACTCGAGGCCCCGCCACGAATGCGCGAGGATCCAGTGGGCGCGATCGAATCACTCCTTGACTCGTCGCCCGCACCATTCGTGTTGGTGTTCAACCGCATCGACCTGGTTGAGGGTGACGAGGTGGGACGCCGAATCGTGGATCTGATCGTGCGGCTTCCCGGATTGAAAGTAATCGTCACGCTGCAGGATCGGTCTGCGACGGACTTGCTCGAAGACGTCCGCGTGGACGAGTACCTGTGCGCGAACGACCTCAGATACACGCTCGACGAGTCCACCGTTCTGTTCGCGGAGGCAGGGATTCACCTTCCCTCGGGCATCGTCCATTCGATCTGTGAACGCGTCGCCGGCGTTCCCGTGCTGATGAAGGTTGCTCTGAGTGCGGTTGCGGGGCTGAGTGAACCGAGCCGTGGACGCGAACGCGTTCAGCAGCGAGTGGACCAGGCGATCCACGCGTACGTCAGTCGGACCGCTCCTCGGTCGGGCAAGTCGCTCGAGTTGTTCGACTTCGCGACTACGATCGCCGCTGCCCGCACGGTGACACCAGAGATCGCTCGTGTCTTGTCCGACGATCTTGACGTGGAGGGCAAACTGGACTTGCTCGAGTCTTTCGGTCTGATCTTCCGGAATGGTTTCGAGGGAGAACCGTCCTGGTACTTCGCGCCGTCAGTTCGACTGGCATTCATACAGATACGGGCCGAACAAGGGGATGGATTCGAAGATCCCTTCCAGGTACTCGTCGATCACGCTCTCGGGACTTCGGATATAGCCGGTGCCGTTCACTACGCCTTGGACGGACGCAAGTGGACCAGGGTGCTCGACATACTCGAGCGCCACTGGGCTGATCTTCTGGTCGATCACACCGGATTGGTCCGGACTGCGTTGCAATCCATACCCGGTGACGTACTCAGTTCGAACCCTTCGATTCTGGTGGGTCGTGACCTGCTCGAATCACGTCTGCGGCCGCAGTTGATCAACGGCGATTCATTACCGACGGAACCGGCGGAATTGCGTGCGATAGGTGGTAGTCCGCATGCGCACAGCTTGTTGAACGTCGGAACTGTCCAATCGGTGGTGCTGAGAACGTCCGGTAAGTACCAACGCTCTACCGAGATCACGCGCAAATTGGCGCACGTCGTATACGGACTCGGCGACGAGTCGTTGGGTGCGTTGGGGTCTCAACTGCCCGCCCTGCGGTTGATCTGGGGGGTCTCGCATCAATTGACCGGTGACCTCGGTGATGCCGCGGTGGAATTGCGACTCGCCTATCAAGGTGCGGTGCAACATGGTCCGGAGTTCGTCCTGCGTCACGCCGCAGGCAATGCCGCGCTCAACTCCGCGCTGATCGGGGACGTCGCGCACGCGACGGACTGGCTGCACCTGGAATGCACACACCCGGACGTTTCGGGATGGTTGGGACCGCCCTCGCACATGGGGGGAGCGATCGCGCGGGCACTGGTGGCGTGCGACAGCGTGGACCTGCACGCCGGCGCTGCCGCGATGGACGCACTCGCCGAGGTCACACCGCCGGGCGACCTGTGGGCGTTCGCGGCCTACACTTACACCAGATTTGCACTGCTGCAATCGGACCCGTTCTCGGGGCTGATTTCCCTCCAGCGCGCAGTGGCAACGCACGGGCACGTGAATCCGTGTGAACGATCGCTCGGTGACGCGCTTCTCACCGCGGCACGTATCGATCTTCTGTTGGCGTCCGGGGAGGGTACCAAGGCGCTGGAAGAATCAGTCGCTGCGCCACATACGTTTGCAGTTGTCACGGTCTCCGTGGCGCGGACGCATCTCCTGACCGGGTCGCCGTCCCAGGCATTGGAATTGTGCCGCGAAATCGATTGGAGCGGGCAGTATCTCACGAGGTTTCGGCTCGAATCCCTGCTGATCGAATGCGCTGCTCTGTGTGAACTGGGCAGGATCCCCGCTGCCGCGAGTACATGGGAGGAAGCTCGCGGACTGCTCGAAACCTCCGGTGTCCTGTCGGCCCTGGCGACGATACCGCGTGATCTGATCAGGCAACTCGAAGATGGGGCCGAGGGCTCGAGCAGTGCCGTCGCGACCTTTCTCGAATCCGAAGCGGCGCAGATATATCCGGCGGCCATCGTTCGGGTCCAATTGACGAAACGGGAGATGGACGTTCTCGTGGAACTGGGTCTCGGCATTCCGATCGGTGAGATCGCGCGGCGGTTGTTCGTATCCAACAACACGCTGAAGAGTCACCTCCGAGCCTTGTATCGCAAACTCGGTGCGCATTCCCGGGAAGAGGCTGTCGCGGCAGCGCACCGACACAACCTCCTCGGCAGTGGGCAGGACTGATCGGCGTCAGTGCAGATTGCGCTCGGCGTAGACCTTCATCGCGTCACGGACCAGTGAAGCGGTGCCTTCTCCGTACCTGTCGTAGTTTGCAGTGAAGCGGGGATCGTCGACGTACATCTGGCCGAGTCCGGTGAAGGCGTCGGCGCTGGGAGTCCTTCCCTGCCAACCGATCTTTATCCACTCGAACTGTCTTCGGGTAATCGTCTGGACGTCGTCGCTTTCCGCGGACAGCCCCGCTGTCAGTGCTTTTCCGAATGCCGCTGCGATGTCGGCTTGAGCTTGCAGATGAGCTTTACGGTCCTGCTCCGACATCGACCGCCACCAGTTGTCGCCGCTGGTGTAGGCGTCCTTGCCCCAACGCTCGATGACCTCGTCCTTGTATCGGGTGTGGTCGAACCCGTCGAAAACATCTTCCGGCATGAGTGATTCACCATTCTTCGTCTTGTTCAAGGTCCTGTTGACCGATTCGATCTGTCTCGAGATCCGCGTGCGCTCTTGCTCGAGGAGTTCGAGGTGCGTACGCAGTGCGGCGGCCGTATCGCGTTCGCCGGTGAGGACTTCGGCGATGGCCGGCAATCCGAGTCCGAGTTCCCGAAGTAGAAGGATGCGTTGCAGTCGCACCAGGGCGTCTTCGTCGTAGAAGCGGTAGCCGTTGGCGCCGATGCGACTCGGTTCCAGGAGTCCCAAATCGCCGTAGTGACGCAGCGTTCTGCTGGTGGTACCTGCGGATTTGGCGAGTTCTTGGATGGACCATTCGCTCACGTGGAGTTCCTACTCTCGGATCGGTTGTGCTCATTCAGCATGCAAGTTGACGTTGCGTCAATGTCAAGAAAGTTCTCGGTGTGCATTGTCGGGAACGTTTTATGTCCGTTTCGCCGTATCGCCACGAACGGGTCTCCAACTGATTGATTCGATGACCTAGGTCACGTGATTTGGCTCACAAATTGTCAATTTGAATAGTTGAACAAGCCTCTGTTGACGCTTTCACATACCTCGACCACGATCATCTGAACAGATCGAGTTACGCGGTTGTTGAAAATGCACGGTAGTTGAAATGCACTGCAGACGGAACGGTGGTCCACGATGACTGAACTGGTGTCGGGCGTAGCCCAGGCCAAGCCCTATGACCTCGATGATCGGTACCGGTCGGGATCGGGACCGGTGTTGCTGACCGGTGTTCAGGCAATTGCACGAGGCTTCGTCGAGCAGCACGTTCGCGACATTCGGGCAGGTAAGCGTATTGCCACCTTCGTCTCCGGTTACCAGGGCAGCCCCCTCGGCGGCGTCGACAAGATGCTTCACGGCATGCCCAAGGTTCTCGCCGAGCACGACATCACCTTCATCCCTGGCTTCAACGAGGAGCTCGCCGCCACGGCGGTATGGGGAAGCCAGACGGATCTCCCCGCCGGAACCGCGACCCACGACGGCGTGACCGGCGTCTGGTACGGCAAGGGCCCCGGCGTCGACCGCGCTACCGACACCATTCGCCACGCCAACATGTACGGCGTGAACCCCAAGGGCGGCGTCGTCCTCCTGGTGGGCGACGACCCCGCGTCGAAGTCCTCCACGGTTCCGGCCGTCAGCGAGCGCTCGCTTGCCGCGATGGGCGTGCCGGTTCTCTTCCCACGCAATGCCGAAGAGATCATCACGATGGGTATGCACGCCGTTGCACTCTCGCGTGTATCCGGTTGCGTCGTAGCGCTGAAGATCGTCGCCGACGTCGCAGACGGTGCCTGGACGATCGACGGCAGCATCGCGGACTTCGACATCGTGGTTCCGGAAGTGCAGTTCGAGGGCAAGCCCTTCGTCTACAAGCAGCGTCAGATGGCCGCGCCGCCGGACAGTGTCATAGCCGAGGCCGATCTGTACGGCCCGCGATGGGATCTTGTGCACGCGTACGGAACTGCCAACAACCTCGATGTGATCGAGGTCAACCCCTCCGGTGCGAAGATCGGTATCGCCGCCACCGGTACAACTTTCGACTCCGTCCGACAAGCTCTGGCAGACCTCGGTGTCGATGATGCCGCGCTGCACCGCGCCGGGATCCGTCTCCTTCGCATCGGAATGTGCTACCCCGTCGTGGGCGAGAAGATCAAGGAGTTCGCCGAAGGTCTCGAGCAGATCGTCGTGGTCGAGGACAAGACCGCGTTCATCGAAGCTCAGATCCGGGAAGTCCTGTACGGCACCGACGATGCCCCTCGCATCATCGGCAAGCGTGACGGCCAGGGCCGTCTGCTCATGCCTGCCAGTGGTGAACTGACCGCAGGCCGGCTGCTCGCCCCGTTGCGCCGCGTACTGAAGCCGCACGTCGAACTCAAGCGCACCCTACCGGCCCCGCTGTCGCTCAACGTGCTCTCCGCCAAGCGAACCGCGTACTTCTGCAGCGGGTGCCCCCACAACCGTTCCACCGCTATTCCCGAGGGTTCCATCGGCGGCGGCGGAATCGGTTGCCACACACTCGTCACCATGTCCGGCCGTGAGGACAGCGCTGTCACCGGCCTGACGCAAATGGGCGGCGAGGGCAGCCAGTGGATCGGGCA
>NZ_JAQGFI010000013.1:0-233423 GCF_027854095.1 Rhodococcus sp. C-2
TGTCGGTTGCAGCAAACGTCGAGAAGAGCAAACTTAAAATCCGTCAAGTGTCGGTTCGAGTCCGACTGGGGGCACCACGTAGATCCTCCTGCACATTGAATCGAAAAACCCCGCTCGTCCTCTTCGGGCGGGCGGGGCTTTCCGTGGAGCAGCGACTGACCACCAAGTGGCTACTGAGCCCAGACGGTCGTCCCTGCAGGAGCATTCAGCGTGTTGACGAGATCGATGCCGGCTACGACAGCCGCGCCGCCGCCGCCGAGGATCGTTCCGGCGACACCGCCGATTCCGGCGCCTGTTGCGAGGCCACCCAGGCACAGTGCCGCGGCGACGGGGAGTCCGACGATGGTCAAGCCCAGCGGAGCGCCGACAGCGCAACCGATTCCGGCGCCGACGATGGTGCCGAGCAGGCTGCCGACCTGAGTGCCGAGTCCGAGTTGGCTCTGGAAGTGCGCAATCGCCCGATCATTCTCCTCGGGCGAGGCGACGGGCGTCCATTCCTTTGCCGCAGGCGCACTCTCGGGTCGAGGTGTTGCCTTCGCCGAATCGGTGATCGGTGTCAGCGTGAGGGTCTTACCGTCTTCACTGATCGTGCGATCGAAGGGGAACTGTAGATCCCCGAGGTTGTATGCGAGAGGCAGGGAAACAAGGTCGGCTCCCTTGCTGTCCTGCAAGACGACGGACTTGCCGTCGCCGGACACCTTGAACAGCCCGGCGTCGATGGTGGTGACGATCGACTTGTCGACGACCTTCGCTTCGTAATTCACGTCGGTCGACGGATCAGCTGATGCGATCCCTGTTGATGCTCCGACTGCAGCGACCGCTAGAGCAGTCACAGCCGCCTTCTTGAAGAAACCCATAGTTCAACCCCGTGTTCGCCTGCGTGTGCTCGCAGAAACTCGACAACTTCGGACATTGGTAAACCCCCGACAAAGCCTTCGTATTAAAGCAGACCGAAGTGACGGAAGGGATAGTTGCGCTCGGGCCGACCGGAAGCGGCCGGTGTAATCGAATGTGCAGCGTGCAGTACCAAGTTGTCGAACATGTGTGCGAAAATGTGGAGATGCGGTTGACCGAGCAATCCCCGGACTGCTGCCCCAACGGACACCGGCTCACGGCGAACACATGCCTTGTCGGTTGGGAGGTCTGCGGGTGTGCCTCGACGGAGAATGGCGGACATAGGACCCATTACTGCAGGCGATGTGGTGAAACTGTCCGGACTCCGGAGTGTGTCGGCGTGGATCCGCAGAAAAGTCGGTGGAGTTGAAGTGCTGTTACGTTGTGTTTCAAAGAGATTCGCGAGAGCCTCACCCGGCGGATCGGTGCCGGGTGAGGCTTGTGGATCAGGTAGGCGGGGCGACGGGTGCGTCGCTGCTTCCTCCCGAGCTCCCGCTCGACGAGCCGGTGCCGAACAGTAGGCTGAAGAAGCCGGAGATTGCGCCGAAGAAATCGAACATGGGCGAGCCTTTCGCGAGGACGAATGCGGTCGCGACAAGTGGCCGACTTGTGGTGGTGTTCAGAGAAGTTCCGTCGACATTGACGGTAAAGGCGTCGGACGAAGGCCGACTGCCGGATGAAATGTACGATTCGTCCCCGTTTGATACAAGTCTTTCCCGAGTAACAGTTACTTGAGGCTTAAATTATCGGGGGTGCCTGCCTGATCTGGGGGGCCTGCCTGATCTGGGGTGCCCTGCCTGCTTGGGTGGGGCAACCAGGCAGGGCAGTGGTTGGCCGTCCCTCTCAATACCGACCTACGGCGAACCATCGGCGTTGAAACTACCCACAGTTCGTGACGTGCGCCACTTACGTACCGGTACCTTCGTTAGCCGAGGTCGGACGTTGCGGCGAAGGCGGTCGTCGACGTCCCCGCGGGGACGTGGTTCATCGAGAAATCGCGGTCCCGATCAGGGTTGACGACGCTTGCCAACAGGAGCATGGCGGCGACAAAGAGAACTCCTGCGGCGAGGTAGGCGATTCTCACGGGCAGGCGCGGGCGTCGATCTGAATTCGTGGACATTCACGTTCTCCATCGGTGCATGTTGGACGAACGCCTAGTTTAACGATCAACTAATGAAAGGGTGCGAACAGTGACGCAAGATACGAAAAGGCCCTCGATCTCGGGGGAAATCGAGGGCCTTTCCGGTCGAACGTCGGCGCCGCCAAGCACATAGCGTCACCGACCCACTATCGGTGTCGAGCGTGACCCCTCATGTCCGACCCCACTTCTCGACACTATCCAGTAACTTGCGACATTGTGGATGATTCGGACATTGTCGTTCGGATGGGGGAGATCCCGTCCGCAGCCCCTACTTTCGTCCGGCAGCCCATTTCATTCCCCAGTTGTAGGCCCGATCGAGATCTGACTGACTGCCGTTGATGTACTGAACTTCGCGCGTCACCGTCACGCCTTGACCTGAACTCTGGATGAGAGCGATCGCGCACAGTCGCTCCTGGTTGCTGGCGGAGTCGAGTCGCACTTCCACCTCCGGCCCGTTGGTGGGATACAAGGTGACGACGCCGTCCACCGCCGCCCAGTTGGGAGCGCCGTCGTAGATCATCGCGAAGATCAGGATTCGCCGGAAAGCGCTTGGGTCACCAAGATTGACGTGCATGTTCTCGCCGCCGGTGTTCGCACCACTGCGGTCGTCGCCGTCGAGGGAGATGTAGGGCGGAGAAGTCAGTGAACCGAAACTGTTACCCAAGGCCTGAACTACTCCCTTGGACCCGTCGGCAAGTTCGTAGAGGCATCCGAGGTCCAGGTCGACCGCACCAGAGCCTGCGCCGGCGAGCTTGGCGAGAAAACCGGTCTTCTTCGGTGGTGCCCCCTGTGACCAGTTGAGGTTCACGCGCATATTGCCTTGTCGTTCACCCGCCTTCGCGAGGTTGACCGTCGGTGCCGATTTGGTGAGCGTGATCTTGCTCAGGCTGACCGGTGCTTGCGACGGAGTGGACTCGCCGGAACGTCGGGTGTAGTCGATTGCCATCGTGATAGTCCTTGTCTGAACTCGAATGAGTCCGATCGTGTTACCCGTCGAGGAATCTCCACCGACGTGATCGGCGATCTCCGGCCATTGTCCCTCATTGCTGATTTCAACCCATGGGCATCAAACTTGCGGCGCCAACTTGCGGCAGACCAGCAGTTTGCTGATTACTGTGTCTGTGGGCAGACGCGACTCCGAAATAGGGTGGACGCACTGGTTGACACGGCAACGTCCAATTACGGAAGAATTGCTGAGTCGGACGTCCGATTCAATTGCGTCGTGGGAGCGGGAGGTAAGTGATGCCAGTCCTGTCGCTTCTGCAACCCCGCCAGAGAGAAAGACTGACGCCCGCCCAACGTGATGACGTAACTCGTGAGCAGATAGCCGTCACCTTCGGCGTGCTGCCATGGGCCGCTGCCGTCCACCTCGTCGTCACACTCGGGCTGACGTTGTATGTAATTCCCCCGGACGGCGGACCGCTGCCGCGTGTGTGGCCATTGCTGTCCGGCGTGATCGGGTTGGTGGGGATGTGCGTGGGTCTCGCCATTCATTTCAACCTGATCACACCCACGTACCGGATGTCCTACGCGTTTCTCATCGTCGAATTTGCTGTAGTCGGGATCCTGTATTCCTCGCTCGCCCTGGTCCTGTACCCGATCCTGGACGATTCCGGCGATCTGATCCTGATAGCGGTCACCACATCGATCACCGGTGCCGGAGCCGTGGCCACCGCGATGTTGCGAGTGGTGGGGGTCACCTGGGTCCTGTCCAATCTGATAATCCTCGGGGTGGCATTCTGGCTTCAGCCGGGACCCGAGTTCGAACGAATTCTCATTGGAATGATCGCCTATGGCGCGGCTCTGATCGGCGGCACGATAGTGGTCTCGGGCAACCTGGAATCTCGCTATCGAGCTGAATTGAGCGCCGCGTCGGAACGATCGGTCGTGCAGATGCTTCTCGAAGACTTCGAAGGCAACGCCGGGGACTTCGTGTGGGAGACGGACCAGAAAGGCAAGTTCAACCGAATCCCGACGCGGCTCGCGGTCGAAGCGGGGCTGGACTCCACCGAGTTGCAGGGAACGGCGTGGCAGGACCTGTTCATGGAGTTGGGCACCCTACGGATCCCCGGCGGGATCGATGCGCTCATGGAGTTGCAGCAGGCCCGCCACACGAAGACCGCATTCGTCGACGTGCTCGTTCCGGTCCGAGTTCACGGTGAAATTCGGTGGTGGCAGATCTCCGGACGCCCGCGCCCCGGCCGTACACCCGACGAGTTCGTCTGGCGAGGAGTCGGTTCCGACGTCACGGAAGTAAAACTGCAGAGTGACGAGATCGTGCGGATGGGTCGTGTGGACGCACTCACCGGTATGCCGAACCGGCACAGCTTCTGGACCGAGCTCGAGCGACTGCTGCGCGAGCCGTACACAAGCGAAAGTGGTCTCGCGTTGGCCATGCTCGACCTCGACAACTTCAAGTCGGTCAACGACACACTGGGACACACCGTTGGCGACGCGGTTCTGCGAGAGGTCGCGGATCGCCTGTCCGAAGCCGGCGGAGTGTCACAGTTGTTCGCACGTCTGGGGGGAGACGAGTTCGCGGTTCTTTTCACCGATGTGGGTGACAGCTCACAAGTTCGTACTCTGCTCGGCCGCTACATCGAAACTCTGCACGAGCCGATCACAGTGGCCGGTACGCGGTTGGAGATCGGATGCAGCATCGGGTACTACCTCCCCGACGAGCTGCCGTCCTCCGCCGACGAGATGATGGGCGCTGCGGACCTGGCTTTGTTCGCGGCAAAGGAATCCGGGCGCGGGGCCGTACGTGAATATCGAGACTCGATGAAGTCCGTGGCCGATCGGCGGGCCCGCCTGCTCGAAGATCTGGGAAACACTGTCGCGGAGAAGGACCTCGAACTCGAGCTGTTGCCCAGGATCGACGTGGTTTCCCGCGAGATCGTGGCCGTGGAAGTCCGCGTGATCTGGCACAACGCCCGCCTCGGTGCCGTTACGTCCGCCGAATTCATGAGCGTCGCAGACGACACCGGTTTGGCGTACTCACTGGGGACTACCGTCTTCGAGTTGGCCTGCGAGGCGGCGTCCCGCCTTCCTGATCACCTGCGGGTAGCCGTCGCGGTATCGACGCGTCAGCTCGAATCGGATTCCTTTGTCGTCGCGATAGGGGACTCGCTTCGACGATCAGGTGTCAGTGCACATCAGCTCGAGCTCCAACTCAACGAATCATCGGCGATCACCGACGAGTCCAAGTTTGCGTTGCACGCCATCGCGGACATGGGAATCGCGCTGACCGTGGACGAGTTCGGCGCCGGATTCTCCTCGCTCGCATCACTGTCCGGCCTTCCGTTCACCCGAGTCCGGATAGAACGCTCCATTTCGGGTGCAGTGCCTGGTGGACGGTCGATCCTCGAAGCTGTCGTGGATCTGGTCGACGCGTTGGGAATGGAGGTCGTCGTCTCGGGAGTCGACGGTGAGGAAGACTTGAAGTCCGTGGCCGCTGCAAGGGTGAGGACTGTTCAGGGATACATCGCCGGCGGAGCCATGTCGGTCGACGCGGTCGCAGCGGCGGTAGCAGGCCGACGTGGATGACCCGGCAGTACTCCGTAGGCGTCGCGTCGGGACGTCGGTGCGCAAACTCGGTCGCAGCGGCACGGAACAACACCTCTCGGATTACGATCGCCGTCGCCTACTCGATCGACGACTGCGGTTCACCGCGCGCGTACTGCCGTGGTCGTTTCTGACCGCGGCGGTTGCCTTGTCAGCGATCGTGGTGCTTCTGCCGGTGGATGCCGGATGGTTCACCTTCGCCTGGTCGAGCGTCATGCTGTTGTCGAGCGCTGGATTCAGTGTGTATTGGCTCCGGCGCTCGCGTCTCGGCGTCTCCGAGTCCCAGACCACCGAACTGGTGGTACTCACAGTCGAAATCATTGTCTGGGGAGTGCTCCTGGCGTGCTTGGCTCTCGTTCTCTTCCCGATGCTCGATCCTCGTGACGAGTTGGTACTGAGCTCGACCTTGATCGGTGGGATCGCGGTCGGCGTGTTTCCCACCATGATGTTTCGCGGAATCACTGTGGTCTGGATCAGCCTGGTGGGAGTCGGGTTGGCCGGGGCGTTCTGGACGGAACCGGGCACATCGCGTTTCGTGCTGATCGGGGTGCTGGTCGTCTTTGTAGGTTCGCTCTACAGCGGAACTTTGCTGTTGGCCAAACTTTTCGAGAGACGGCTACGCGCCGAACTCATAGCCGAGGACGAACGAGATCTCGTCGAGTTGTTGCTCAACGATCTCGAAGACGGAGCACAGGATTGGCTCTGGGAAACCGATTCGCGCGGTATCGCCAGTACCGTGTCGTATCGATTCGCCGAGCAGGTCGGTTTGCCGGCAGCACAGATTCGGGGCCGCACAATGCACGAGATCCTGATCGGGATCGGCGCGTCCCGAACAGATGTGGGCAGGAAGTCCCTTGATCTCCTCGCCGCGAATTTTCAAGCCGGGACGGCGTTTCGGGACCTCACCATGCAGGTCGTCGTACGGGGCGATACTCGCTGGTGGTCGATGTCAGGTCACCCGGGCAGTGGCGATGGGGCGACCTACGGGTGGCGCGGTGTCGGATCCGATATCACGCACTCGTATCACCAGCGCCAGAACATCTTGCGATTGGCAGAAATCGATTCGTTGACCGGGCTCAGAAATCGGTACAGCTTCAACGCTCAACTGTCTTCGCGGATTCGGGACGGACACAGGGTGTGGCTGGCAATTCTGGATCTGGACAACTTCAAGTCGATCAACGACCGGTTGGGACACCACATCGGAGACGACGTGCTTCGCGATGTTGCCGGCAGACTGCACAGCGTTCTGCGATCGAACGAGATCTGTGGCCGACTGGGGGGTGACGAGTTCGCCATCGCCTTCGACGACCTAGCCTTCGACGACATCGGGAGTGCAGATGAGGTGGAGAAGAGATTCCAAACGATTCTCGACTCATTCGAACGACCATTTTCACTGGTCGGCAACCAGATTCGCATTCGTGCCAGTCTGGGGTACGGCTCGATGCCCGACGACGCCGACAGCCTCGAAGACCTGGTGATTGTCGCGGACCTCGCGCTTTACCACGCAAAGGAGAGCGGTCGGAACCAGATTCGCGCCTTCGATGCGACTTTGCGGGATCGTGCGACGGGTAGGGCCAGGGCATTGTTGGATCTTCGTCGTGCGTTGATCGACGAAGAGTTCGAGTTGGTTTATCAGCCACAGGTCTCGGCCGCGACGGGAGTTGTCGTCGGGTTCGAGGCTCTGCTGCGGTGGAACCATCCGACTTCAGGTCTCGTCTCGCCGGGAGACTTCATTTCGGTCGCCGAGGAAACCGGCTTGATCGTGCCGATCGGTGCAGGTGTTCTGAGGGCTGCCTGCACGGCGGCGACAACGTGGCCGGAGGACATTCGGGTTGCCGTCAATGTTTCTCAGGTGCAACTGCGTTCGAGTCGATACGTCGACTCGGTACGCCGGACACTGATCGAGGTGAACCTCCACCCCAGCCGACTCGAGATCGAGGTGACCGAATCGTTGGTCATCGACGACGCCGACCGAGATGTGTTGGTACAGCTCTCGGCGCTCGGCATCGCCATTGCGATGGACGACTTCGGCACCGGGTTCTCCTCGGTTGCCAGCTTGGCCCGGCTGCCGCTCGATCGGTTGAAGATCGATCGGGCGTTCGTCGCACCGCTGGACGCGGATCCCTCGAATTCGAGGTTCGCTGTCTTGCGAGCCGTCATCGCGATTGCCAAGTCTCTGGGGCTGGACACCGTCGCCGAGGGCGTGGAGACGGAGAGGCAGCGCGCGATAGTGACCGAGTGCGGATGTGACGTGATCCAGGGGTACCTCGAGGGAATGCCGATACGGGCAGCCGAGATTCCGCACTATTTGAATGGGCGACTCGGCGGTTCGAGCAGGTGGGGTGTCGCGGCTACCACTGAGTGAGAACTTTGCGCCCGTTTTGCCGTTCGATGTGTGACGGTACGCCGAAGTGCTTCACATCGAACTGCAGAAGGGTGTCTTCGTGGTGGTCGGATCGGCGTACTCCCCAGGGCCGATGTTGGTGGGTAAGAAGGCAGTGGTCACAGGCGGTTCCCAGGGAATCGGCGCAGCGATTGTTCGAGCATTTGCATCGCATGGCGCGTCAGTTCTGGTTGTCGACGTGGCTCCTCTTGGCGACGTCGAATTCGACTCGGCTGCAGGTGGTTCGATCAACTATCTCGAGTACGACGTGCGGACGCGGGAAGTCCCCGCCGCGTTGACCGAGTTCGCCCCGGACGTCCTTGTGAACAATGTGGGTCATTTCCTGAACCCGCCGACAGAGTTCACCGGTACGGATCCCGGTTTTTGGTCCGAGGCCGGCAGCATCAATTTCGATCACGTCGTGCGTCTGACCCATGCCCTGCTTCCCGGCTTGATCGACCGCGGTTTGGGTGGATCGATCGTGAACCTGACGACGGTGGAGGCGCATCGAGCGATCCCGGGCCACACGATGTACTCGGCATACAAGGCCGCGCTGACACAGTTCACCAGGAGCCTTGGTGTGGAGATCGGTCGAACCGGAGTGCGCGTCAACGCCATTGCCCCGGATCTGATCGAGTCGGTACAGGTGCCGTATCGCACGATCGTTCCCGCCGACGACTGGGACAAGTGGCCGGGGTGGGCACCGTTGGGCGGACCGGGCCAGCCGGTCGACATTGCCGGCCCCGCACTGTTCCTGGCTTCCGACCTGGCGAGATACATCACCGGAACCGTGATCCACGTCGACGGCGGCTCGCACGCTGCCGGAGGCTGGTTCCCCACAGAAGAGGGTGGCTGGACCAACCGGCCCCGAAAGGCTTGACACATGACAACTTTCAGTCTGAACGTTCCCAACTTCGGCACCACTCTCGCGGAGGACTCCTACGCGAAACTCGTGCAGGTCTGTCAGAACGCGGAAGCTGCCGGCTTCGACCGGGTCCTCGTCACCGATCACGTGGTGATGGGCTCGGACAACTCGGCGTACACGTGGTCGGCGTTCCCCACCGAGCCCGACGCCAACTGGCTCGAGCCGCTGACCGTCCTGGCTTTTGTTGCCGGACAGACGAAGACAATTCGCTTGGGGACCGGAATCGTCATCGCGGCGCTGCGCGGGGGAGCGGTACTGGCCAAGACGGCCGCGACACTCGATCTGCTCTCCGGGGGCCGACTCGACCTGGGCGTCGGAACAGGTTGGCAGGAACGTGAATACGAGGCGGCAGGTATGGACTTCGGTAAAAGGGGACCACTGCTCGACGACGCTCTCGCAGTGTGCCGGGCCCTGTGGAGTTCGGCGCCGGCGAGCATCGACACCCCTCGTCTGAAGTTCGACGACGTGTACTGCGCGCCCCGTCCGGCCGCTGGAATCCCGATCTGGGTGTCCGGTTCGCTCTCCAAGGCCGTTGTACGACGCGTCGCAACCTGGGGTGACGGGTGGATTCCGATCATGGGTGCCGCGGACGACGACCTACGTGAAGGGATCGACGTCATCGGCAAAGCGATGGCGGATCTCGGACGCGATCCAGCGGAATTGCAGGTCCGTGGGCGACTGACCGTCGTACGCGGGTCCGACGGTTCGATCGACCTCCCGGCGACGATGATCGGCGCCGAGCAGCTGCTCGAATCCGGTGCCACCGATGTGCTGGTTGCGCTGGCAGCAGTAGATCCGGATCCGGATGCGGCGATGGCAGAGTTCGGCGAGCTGGTGGCGGCCTTCGCAAAGGTGACCCGCTGACGATTGCGTCGAGGCGGTAGTTCTATCGTGCGAAGTGTTGTAGTGCAGCCTGATCGAGGAGAGAACACATGACCGAGAGCATCGTCGTGGATACGAGCCTGGAAGCGTTGCTCGACGCCCGGATCAGCTGCCGCGCCTACGAGGACCGTCAGGTGCCACGTGAGGTGATCGAGGAGATCCTTCGCCTGGCGCAGAAGACGCCGTCGTGGTGCAACACGCAACCGTGGCAGGTCGCGATCACCGAAGGGGAGGGCACCGAGCGATTCCGCGCCGGCCTCGGTGAGTACGTGATGGCCAACGCCCAGGAGTCGGACTTCGAGTTCCCGCGCGCGTACCAGGGCATCTACAAGTCGCGTCGGTTCGACTGCGCGATGGCGCTGTATTCGAGCGTCGGAATCGAGCACGGTGACCGCGCCGGATCCGCGGCACAGACGATGAAGAATTTCGAGCTCTTCGGCGCTCCCCACGTCGCGATCATCACCACCGACGAGGCATTGGGCACCTACGGCGCAGTCGACTGCGGGTTGTACGTGAACAGCTTCCTGCTCGCGGCCCAGAGTCTGGGGGTCGCCACCATTCCGCAGGCGGCGCTCGCGGGCAGCTCCAAGTTCATTCACGAGCATTTCGGTATCGACGACACTCGCAAGGTTGTCTGCGCGATCTCGTTCGGATACCCCGACGCCGACCACCCGGTGAACGGATTCCGCACCGAACGCGAAACCGTCGACAACGTCGTGCAGTGGATGTCGAACTGACAGGGATGTCGAACTGATCACCTGCTGGTCGGGGGATTGAGTGTTGCGTAGTTCCACCTGAAAGACTGGTGGCATGTCCGACACACCCGAACTGTTCGATCGTCTGCGCCGATTCCCCGATGTCGAGGCACCCAATCTCTTTGCCGTCGATGCGGCTGATCGTCTGATCCTCGACGAGGCCGCCGACGCTCTTGCCGCGGCACCGGCGGGCACCGTCGTCGTGATCGGCGATCACTACGGTGCGCTGACTGCCGGTGTTGCGCTCGTGCACGGAATCGCCGCCGTGCGCGTTCACCAGGATCCGCTCACCGGAGAGCTGGCCCTCGCGAACAATGCGCGCGAACTCGGATTCAGTGACGCCTTCACCTCGCACGGACTGGACGAGGAGTTGCTCAGCGGCGCCCGCGTCGTGCTTATGCAATTGCCGCGTAGCCTCGCCGAACTTGCCGAGATCGCCCAGCTGATCGCGCTTCACGCCGACCCGGCGGTTCGTGTCTTCGCCGGTGGGCGTGACAAGCACATCACCCCGGCGATGAACAAGGTTCTCGGCGAATCGTTTTCCGACGTCAGCGCCTCGCGTGGGCGTCAGAAGTCCCGCGTACTCAAGGCTTCGGAACCGAAGCCCGATGTTGCTATCACGTTCCCGGTGACCGAACGCCTCGACGAATTCGACCTCGACGTCGTTGCTCACGGCGCAGTGTTTGCCGGTGCGAGCCTGGACATCGGCACCCGGTTGCTCCTGGAGAACCTCGGAAAGATTGCGGTCGATCCGCTGAGCGACGTGATCGATCTGGGTTGTGGCAGCGGCATTCTCGCGGCGGCGATCGCGCGGAAGTTCCCGGACGTGCACGTGATCGCAACGGATCAGTCCTCGGCAGCCGTCGCTTCGGCTCTGGCGACCGCGTCCGCAAATGGCGTCGGCGATCGAGTGAGCGGCCTGCGCGACGACGCCGTGAGTTCGTTGCCCAGTGCGAGCGCGGATCTGGTTCTGTTGAACCCGCCGTTCCACGTCGGCGCGGCGGTCCACACCGGCGGAGCACTCAAGATGTTCGAAGCTGCCGGCCGTGTCCTGCGTCCCGGTGGCGAGTTGTGGACTGTTCACAACGCGCATCTGGGGTATCGCGAACCGTTGAAAGCCGCGGTGGGTCCGAGCGAGGCGATGGCGAAGAACGCGAAGTTCATCGTGATGAAGTCGGTCAAACCGTCCTAGTATCGAAAAGGGACGAGTGTCGAAGAGTGTTGATCTTCCGGAAATGCGCCGGGAACTACAACCGAAGCTTCGACGTTGTAAATTACGAGTGCTTTACTTTTAGTCAGGTACACGGACCGTGTCGGAAACTCGGATCCGTCCGGCGAACCCGCGACGCACCCGTCGTAGGCCACCACGATGAAGGGATGATCACGGTGCGCACCACCAGCAACCCGGTGTTCCGCAATCTGCCCAAGCAAGAGGGCAACGGATACGCCTCGTTCGGATCTGCGACGGCGGGCGCCTCGCAGGCAACCCAGCAGTTCGGTCAGCCGCAGTACGCTCCGGCCGAGCCGTACCAGACCGGTCCCACCTCGCGGGCCATGACGATCGACGACGTCGTCACCAAGACGGGCATCACGCTCGGTGTGCTGACGATCTCGGCACTGGTGTCGTACTTCCTGGTCAACAACAACGCCGACCTCGCAGCCCCGCTGGTCATCGGCGGCGGTCTCGTCGGCCTCGTTCTGGTTCTGGTCGCTACGTTCGGCCGCAAGATGGACAACCCGGCAATCGTGTTGGCGTACGCCGCGGCCGAGGGCCTGTTCCTCGGTGCGCTGTCGTTCATGTTCACCTTCCAACTCCAAGGCGCTGACGCGTCGATGCTGATTGCGCAGGCGGTCCTCGGAACCTTCGGCGTGTTCTTCGGCATGTTGGTCGTCTACAAGACCGGTGCGATTCGGGTGACACCTCGTCTGACGCGAATGATCATCGGTGCGTTGATCGGTGTTGTCGTTCTGGCGCTCGGTAACCTCGTCGCGAGCTTCTTCACCGAGGGCGGACTGGGACTGCGTGACGGTGGAACCGTCGCCATCATCTTCAGCCTCGTCTGCATCGGCATCGCAGCCTTCAGCTTCCTGCTCGACTTCGACGCCGCTGATCAGCTGATCCGCGCACAGGCGCCCGAGAAGGCAGCCTGGGGCGTCGCATTCGGCCTCACCGTCACCTTGGTCTGGCTGTACGTCGAGATCCTGCGTCTGCTGAGCTACTTCAACAACGACTAGTTCTCGAGTCGATCCGTAACACGAAGAAGGGCCCCGCGAGGGGCCCTTCTTTTGTCGTCTGTGGACGGTTACGGTGCTTGGATACCTAGCAACTGCTTGGTTTGGAACGAAGGGGAGCGAATGTCGACAAACACCTCTGAACCCATCCTGGTCGCGGATGCCGGAGCAGTGCGAACGCTGACCTTCAATAATCCGAGTCGCCTGAACGCATTTGATGCAGCCGGTTTTCGAGCGTTCACCAAAGCGCTCGACGACGCGGCGTCGGACGAAGCCGTGGCCGTGGTGATCGTCGAGGGCGCAGGCAAGGCATTTTCCAGTGGCGTCGACCTACGCGCACTCGCCGAACCAGGCGCAGACAACGCCGACTTCGGCCACGCATTCGCGCCGCTGATCGTCGCGCTGGTGGAGTTCCCGAAGCCATTGATCGCCGCGGTACACGGCGCTGCCGTCGGCATCGGCCTGACCATGCTGCTTTACTGCGACGTCGTCTACGTTGCCGAGGACGCACGTCTGCGGGCACCGTTCACTTCGCTGGGTACCGCTCCCGAAGCTGCCAGTAGTTGGTTGCTGCCCAAGGTGATCGGAACGCAGCGAGCCGCCGAGCTGATCCTGTCGGCCCGGTGGCTCAGCGGCGTCGAAGCGGCCGACTACGGACTGGCGAACGTGGCCGTACCGGCCGAAGAGGTTCACATCCGTGCTCGGGAGAGCGCCGAGCAGATTGCCGCCAACGTCGGACCGGCAGTTCTTGCCGCCAAACGACTGCTCCGTCACGGATGGGCGGACGAAGCTCGCGCTGCCGTGCAGCGTGAGGACGACGCTGCGCGAGAGTTGATTCGCGAGTTGGGGAGTTTTGCTCGGAAGTTCACGACTACCTGAAACCCGACCACACGAAAGCGGCCGCCCGGCAGAAGCCGGGCGGCCGCTTTCGACGTGCTCAGGGGATCAGCTGAGGCGCTCGATCACCATTGCCATGCCCTGTCCGCCGCCGACACACATGGTCTCGACGCCGAAGGTCTTGTCCTGCTCCTGCAGGTTGTTGATCAGGGTGTTGGTGATACGGGCACCGGTCATACCGAAGGGGTGACCCAGCGCGATCGCGCCACCGGAGATGTTGAGCTTGTCCTCTTCGATGCCCAGTTCGCGAGCGGATCCGAGGACCTGCACTGCGAATGCCTCGTTGATCTCGAACAGGTCGATGTCGGAGATCGACTTGCCGGCGATCTTCAGGGCGTTCTTGACGGCCTGGATCGGGCCGAGGCCCATGATCTCGGGGGACAGGCCCGAGACGCCGGTGGAGACGATGCGAGCGAGCGGGGTCAGGCCGAGTGCCTTTGCCTTGGTGTCGGACATGATCACCAGTGCGGCTGCGCCGTCGTTGAGCGGGCAGGCATTGCCGGCGGTGACGGTGCCATCGGGGCGGAAGACGGGCTTGAGGCCGCTGATGCCCTCGTAGGTGGTGCCGGCGCGGGGGCCGTCGTCCTTGGAGACGACGGTGCCGTCGGCGAGCGTGACGGGCGTGATCTCACGCTCGAAGAAGCCGCGCGCGATGGCTTCCTCGGCGCGGTTCTGGCTGCGAACTGCCCAGCGGTCCTGGTCTTCGCGGGTGATGCCGGTGGCCGAAGCGACGTTCTCGGCGGTCTGGCCCATGCCCAGGTACACGTCGGGGATCAGGCCCTCTTCGCGAGGATCGGTCCAGGCGACTCCACCTTCGGCGAGCTTGGCGCTACGGGCCTGCGCTGCGTCGAAGAGCGGATTCTTGGTGTTGGGGAGGCCGTCGGCGTTGCCGGTGATGAAGCTGGAGACGGACTCGACGCCGGCGGAGATGAAGACGTCGCCCTCGCCTGCGCGGATGGCGTGCAGCGCCATGCGGGTGGTCTGCAGCGAGGAGGAACAGTAACGGTTGACCGTGACACCGGGGAGGAAGTCGTAGCCGAGCTGGACGGCGACGACGCGGGCGATGTTGAAGCCCGACTGACCGGCGGGCTGGCCGCAACCGAGCATGAGGTCGTCGATCTCGGTGGGGTCGAGCTCGGGGATCTTTGCCAACGCGGCGGCAACCATCTGAGTTGCGAGGTCATCCGGGCGGATGTCCTTGAGCGAACCCTTCATTGCGCGGCCGATGGGCGACCGTACTGCTGAGACGATTACTGCCTCGGGCATGAAAACTCCTTTTGTGTACTGCTCGAGGGCGGCTTGAAACGCCGTCGAGCAGGGCAAGTTGAATGCAGCTTCGACTTACAATTTACGTTGCCGCTCCCAGATGGTGGTCACGCAGTCTCACTCAGTTGACGTCGGGGCGCTGACCTGCAGGTTTGGTGCGTCTCGCGAAGGCTTTCCACTGGGTTGCCGCCGCCGTCAGTCGGGCCGCGACGGTGCGGGCTTGCGCCGCCTCCGAGACGTGGGGGAGTTCGGGTAGCGGGCCACCCTGCCATTCACCCAGAGCCGACGCGAGAACCGGGACGATCTGCTTCGCCGCGAGTTCGTATCCGGCCGCGGACGGATGGAAACGGTCGGCCGAGAACATCGTGTCGGGCGAGGCCAGGAATTCCTTGGCCAGCAGGTCGGCCAGTGGAACGGGATGACCCCCGGCGTTTCTGGTCGCGGCCGCCTGGGCGAGTGCGAGGCGATGGCCCCATTCGCGCACCACGGAGCGCAGAGGTTGCGGGATCGCCGTGACCACCCCCAGATCCGGGCAGGTGCCGACAACAACGACGGCGCCGCTCTCGCGTAAGCGTCGAACCGCGTCGCCGAGGCGTTTAGCCGACGCGTGAATCGCGTTCTTGGCGGTGACGTCGTTGGCGCCGATCAGGATCACCGCAGCGTCCGGGGGAGGACCGGCGACGAACATGGCGTCGACCTGCCCACTCAACCCGCGGGAGGTGGCGCCCCCGATGGCCTTGGTGCTCAAACGGATTCGCTTCCCGGTTTCACTCGCAAGCAGCTTCGCGACCTGAACACCCGGAACTTCCGAGGCCGTCAGCGCGCCCACGCCGGCCGCAGACGAATCGCCGAAGATCATCAAGTGGAGATCGAAGGGCACGGCCCGCCACCAGAGTTCCGGGTTGTCGGCGCCGGGCGCGTACACCCCGTCCGCCTCGGGTGGCTTGGCGATATTGCGACCGATCACCCCGCGGGCCGCCCCCGCCTGCGACATCAGATAGTTGTAGCCCAACCAGGAGAGCGTGCCTGCACTCGATCCGGCCACCACCGTGGCCACCGACGCTTTCAGTCCGGTTCGACTCACACTTGCCAATCTAGCCGGATTGCACCACCTTCGCCCGACGTCCGCGCGCACCGTTTTCTTTCATCTGGGAACATGGACGAATGCGCATCGCGGAACACGTCGTCGACCTCATCGGCAACACCCCACTCGTCAAGCTCACGTCCGTCACGGGCGAAAACTTCGGCACGGTGGCAGCCAAGGTCGAATACCTCAACCCTGGCGGTAGCTCCAAGGACCGCATCGCCGTCAAGATGATCGACGCAGCCGAGGCTTCGGGTGAACTGAAGCCGGGCGGCACCATCGTCGAGCCGACCTCGGGCAACACCGGAATCGGCTTGGCGCTCGTGGCGCAAAAGCGTGGATACAAGTGCGTTTTCGTCTGCCCAGACAAGGTCAGCGAAGACAAGCGCAACGTCCTGCGCGCCTACGGCGCCGAGGTGGTCGTGTGCCCCACGGCCGTCGCGCCGGACAACCCGAACAGCTACTACAGCGTCTCCGACCGTCTCACCCGTGAGATCCCCGGCGCCTGGAAGCCCAACCAGTACTCCAACCCGGGCGGACCGGAGAGCCACTACGAGACCACCGGCCCCGAGATCTGGGCCGACACCGACGGCAAGATCACGCACTTCGTCGCGGGCGTCGGCACCGGCGGCACCATCACCGGCACCGGCCGCTACCTCAAGGAAGTTTCGGGCGGCAAGGTCAAGGTCATCGGCGCAGACCCCGAGGGCTCCGTCTACTCCGGCGGCACCGGTCGTCCGTATCTGGTCGAAGGCGTCGGCGAAGACTTCTGGCCGTCGGCATACGACCCGTCCATCCCGGACGAGATCATCGCCGTCTCGGATGCCGATTCCTTCGAGATGACGCGTCGCCTCGCCCGCGAGGAGGGACTGCTGGTCGGCGGTTCCTGCGGTATGGCCGTCGTCGCTGCCCTCGAAGTAGCCAAGCGTGAGGGCCCCGACGCCCTGATCGTCGTCCTCCTCCCGGACGGTGGCCGCGGCTACCTGTCCAAGATCTTCAACGATCAGTGGATGGCGTCGTACGGATTCCTGCGCACCCCACTCGACGGCAAGACCAACGTCCCCACCGTCGGCGACGTTCTGCGTGGTAAGTCGGGCGAGCTGCCGGACCTCGTTCACACCCACCCGTCGGAGACCCTGCGCGACGCGATCGAGATCCTGCGCGAGTACGGCGTGTCCCAGATGCCCGTCGTGGGTGCGGAACCGCCGGTCATGGCAGGCGAGGTCGCCGGAAGTGTGTCCGAGCGGGATCTGCTGAGCGCGGTCTTCGAAGGCCGTGCGCACCTTGCGGATTCCGTCGAGAAGCACATGAGCAAGCCGTTCCCGCTCATCGGTTCCGGCGAGCCGGTCTCGGCTGCCACGAAGGCGCTCGGGGACACCGACGCACTCATGGTCGTCGACGACGGCAAGCCGGTCGGTGTCATCACGCGCCACGATCTCCTGGGTTTCCTGAGTTCGGATTCCTGAGTTCGGATTCCTGCGCCGGCACCGGCGCCATTAGGCTGGGGACCATGAGTGAGCAACGCAGCAAGGCCGACAACATCAGCTGGCAGGGTTTCTCCACGAAAGCGGTGCATGCGGGTTACGAACCCGATCCGCTGACCGGTGCGGTCAACGTGCCGATCTACGCGAGTTCCACCTTCGCCCAGGACGGCGTCGGTGGAATGCGCAGTGGCTTCGAGTACGCGCGAACGGGTAACCCCACCCGTCGCCCACTCGAGGCGAACCTCGCCGCGCTCGAATCTGGAACCTACGGCCGAGCGTTCAGTTCGGGAATGGCGGCCACCGACTGCCTGCTCCGTTCGGTACTTCGACCCGGCGATCACCTGGTCATCCCCGACGACGCGTACGGCGGAACCTTCCGTCTCATCGACAAGGTGTTCACGCAGTGGGGGATCGAGTACACCCCGGCTCCGGTGTCCGACGTCGATGCGGTGCGCGCGGCGATGAAGTCCAACACCAAGCTGGTCTGGGTCGAGACGCCCACGAACCCGCTGCTCAATATCGGTGACATCGAGCTCCTTGCCGAGGTCGCCCACGAGGGCAACGCAAAGATCGTGGTGGACAACACCTTCGCCTCGCCGTACCTGCAGCAGCCGCTGCAGCTCGGTGCCGACATCGCGCTGCACTCCACGACCAAGTACATCGGCGGACACTCCGACGTGGTCGGTGGCGCTCTCGTCTGCAACGACGAAGAACTGGACACCGCGTTTGCCTTCCTGCAGAACGGATCCGGCGGCGTTCCCGGCCCCTTCGACGCGTTCCTGACGTTGCGCGGAATCAAGACACTGGCGCTGCGCATGGAGCGTCACAGTGACAACGCGGAGAAGGTCGTCGAATTGCTCGACGGCCACCCCGCGGTTGCCGGCGTCATCTACCCCGGACTGGCTTCGCATCCGTCGCACAAGGTCGCGGCCAAGCAGATGCGACGCTTCGGCGGCATGATCTCCGTCCGCCTCAAGGGCGGCAAGGCGGCAGCTCTCGACCTGTGCTCGCGCACCGAGATCTTCACGCTGGCAGAATCTCTCGGCGGAGTCGAATCCCTCATCGAATTCCCCGGTGCGATGACCCACGCCTCGACGGCCGGTTCCGCTCTCGAGGTTCCCGACGATCTGGTTCGCCTGTCGGTCGGCATCGAAGACGCCTCCGATCTGGTCGGCGACATCGAGCAAGCGCTGTCCTGATCTTCGCTCTACAGTAATTCGACTTCGAATCTGCAGTGCGCCTTCACACCTCACGAGGGTGTGGAGGCGCACTTTCTGGAGGCATGCGTGAATCTCGAACAGATAAAGGCTGCACAGCAACTGCTCGCCCCGGTCATGCGACGCACCCCGGTCGTGGCCTCGCGAGTGTTGTCCGAAACCACCGGCTTCGCCGTGAGTTTGAAATGTGAAAATCTGCAGCGCACCGGCTCTTTCAAACCGCGCGGTGCGTACAACCGCATTGCCAATCTTTCCGCAGAGGAACGGGCAGCGGGCGTGGTGGCGGCCAGTGCCGGTAACCATGCGCAGGGAGTTGCCTGGTCTGCAACAGAATTGGGAATCAAGTCGACCGTCTTCATGCCGACGGGTGCGCCGCTGCCGAAGTTGGTGGCCACCAAGGCATATGGAGCTCAGGTCCACCTGCACGGTTCGACTGTCGACGAAGCGCTCGTGGCCGCTCGCGAATTCGCGGACCGAACCGGAGCAGTTCTGGTCCACCCGTTCGACCACGAGGACGTCGTGGCGGGGCAGGGGACTGTGGGGCTCGAAATCCTCGAGCAACTGCCTGAGGTCGGCACGATCCTCGTTCCCACCGGCGGCGGCGGTTTGATCGCCGGAGTGGCTGCAGCCGTCAAAGCTGTGCGCCCGCAGGTCCGCATCGTCGGAGTGCAAGCCGAGACCGCGGCTGCCTGGCCGGCGTCGTTGGCAGCCGGGAAGCCGACCGCCTTGGCGTCGATGTCCACGATGGCAGACGGTATCGCCGTTGGCTGCCCGGGCGAGGTTCCGTTCGCCGAAGTTGCCGCCCATGTCGACGCCGTGGTGACGGTCAGCGAGGAAGCGCTGTCCAAAGCGCTCCTGCTGTGCCTCGAACGCGCCAAGCTCATCGTCGAACCGGCCGGCGTCGCGGCCGTCGCGGCCTTGATGACCTGTACTCCGGAGGAGCTGGGACTGACAGGGCCGGTGTGCGCCGTGCTTTCCGGCGGCAACATCGATCCGCTACTTCTCACGCACGTCATCTCGCACGGTCTGCGAGCGGCCGGACGGTTCCTCGGAGTTCACATCACCATCGACGATCGGCCGGGCGCACTGGTCTCGTTGCTCGAAGTGGTTCGAGCGAACGGCGCCAGCGTGGTCGATGTCATCCATTCCCGTACCGGTGGCGAACTTGCACTCGACGAAGTGGAAGTCTTCCTCACCGTCGAGACGCGTGGTCCGGACAACAAGGCGGAACTTCTGACGGCCTTCGACCGCGCCGGTTACGCAGTACGACTGCAGAACTGAGGCGAGTTACTCGTCAGGCCAGCCGCCCAGAACCGTCACGCGGTACTCCTGGTCGACCAGCCTGGCGGGTACGTCGAGTTGATGTAGCCAGTCGATGGCCGAACCGCCCATGCCGACCGCAACCCGACTGAATGCGGCGGCCTGAGCGCAGGAGGATGCAATCACCGACACCGTGCGCCACATCGGCGTCGCCGTCGATTCGCGGTGCAGTGGCTTGACGGTGCTGGCCGTGGCGATCCCGCAGTCGGACGGAAGTGCTACCTGGCAGGTCGGGTCGCCGGGCAGGTCTTGCACCTGAATCTGCCAGCCGTCTTCCGGCGCCGGGCCGGCAACCGCGATGTCCCCGCCGAGGCCGACCAGCACGCCACACCCGAGAAGAGTCGCAGTGGACGCGGCACAGTGGTCCGCTGAACTGGCGCGGGCCGTCGCGGACAGATCGAGAACGACGTCGTCCGGGCTGTACACGCGGTTGTTCTCGACGCGAATCTTCCACCAGGAGTGAGGGTCTGCCGACCCGGCCGTCGGCGTGAGTTTGCCGTCGGTCAGTCGTGCGACAGCCAACGCGTCTTCGAGGAAGTGCGCGAACATCGGGGTCACGGCGACGCCGTCGACGTTGCTCGCGGCGCTGACATAGGTACGAATCTCGGAGTCGGCACGATCTCGATTGGTGGCGGCGTCGGCAGCGGTGAGGTACCCGCGAACCAGGCTGGCCGCGGAGGGAAGGACTTCAGGGTCGGTGACGACGACCCGGGCCTGAACCCCCCACGTGAGCCACTCGGAGGCCGAGCGCGGAGTACTCACGAACCGTTGGAGACGGCGTCCGGGGTTCCGAATCCGGCGACCACGACGGGCCGCTTCGCTACGGGATTCTTGGTGTGAGAAGCCGACGTGTCCGGTGCGAGTGCCGTGGCAGTGGGAGAAGAAACGAGTGAAAGTCCGCCGCTTGCGAGTGCTCCCGCCACAGCCGTGGCTGCGAGGGCGAGGCGAACGGGTCGATACACCGTAGTGCGTCCCCGGGCGGGTCGTGGCCGATCGTCGCTCATGGACTCAGCTTGCACGCCGAACCTGAGAAAAGCCTTGGCGTCTGTAGTCATTTGCGTAACGCCCGCCGAGATAAATGAGACATTGGTTACAGGAGTCGCGAGACTGAGCCGTGTCGAATGCATGTTCGAAAGAGTAGATGTTCGCACCGACAAGTTTCGGGTACGACCACGTACGTGGATTTTCAGAGGTTTATCGGAGGTTCGGATGGCAGTCGGTGTCCTGGCGATCGCTGTGTCGATCGGCACCGCACTGGGCGTGATGAGTGGAACTCTCGGAGCGCCCGCACAAGTCGAGAAGAACGAGTCTTCGAATGCTGCAGTCTCACTTGCAGCCTGGAACGGACCGGCACGAACTCAGGACACACCTGAGGGAATCGTGCCTTCCGTACCCTCCAACTTTCCGGGAGCGACATTGGCGCCCGTGGGAGCGGTGGCAGTGTTCGCGCCGTGGATCAAAAAGGCCGGTGCTCTGTGCTCGGAGATCACGCCCGCGGTGATCGCCTCGCTGTACTCGGTCGAGAACGGATTCAAGTACGGACCCGATACCGACATCTCACCGGAAGGTGGGCGCGGGCCTGGCCGCTTCACCACCGCAGCGTGGACGGCATACGGCAAGGACGGTGACGGCGACGGAAAGATGGACATCCTGGGCGTTGCCGATCCGGTGATGACAACCGGATACCGGTTGTGCGATCTCGTGAAGCAAGCGCAGTCCTGGCAGAAGTCCGGTGAGGTCGAGGGCGATACCGTCGACCTCGCGCTCGCTGCCTACGACGTCGGGCCGGACGCAGTTCGCGAAGCGGGCGGCGTTCCGGCAGACAAGTCGGGCGAGGTTCCTGCGGAGCAGGCGGTCGCCGCTCCGTTCGTCGCCCAGATCAAATCGTTGCAGGACTCGTTCGCCCTGATGCTTGCGCCCTTCGACTACAACAACCTCGCCGCAGCGGTGGGCGGCGTCGTCGAGGCCGGTCTGAAGTTTCTCGGATTGCCGTACGTGTGGGGTGGCGGAAACATCAACGGGCCGTCGATGGGCGGGTTCGACTGCTCGGGGCTGACGTCGTACGCGATCCACGCGGCCACCGGGGTGACTCTGCCCCGGACCTCGGAGACGCAGTGGGGTGTCGGCGTCGAGATCCCGCTGGATCAGGCGCAGCCCGGTGACCTGTTGTTCGGCAACTGGCAGGCAGGCGGCCCCGGCCACGTGGCGATCTACGTCGGCAACGGTCAGATGCTTCACGCACCCACGTTCGGCGACGTGGTGAAGGTCGGCCCGATCTTCGCCGGCATGAAGGCTCGCCGCGTGGTGTGAGTGGGCAGGAAACGGCGAGCGTCGACAGAGCAAGAAGCGCCACCCGACCGAGTCGGGTGGCGCTTCTTTTCAGAGCTGGTACAGCCGATCAGCTGTGGTAAGGCTCCGCGCTCAGCAGCGTGACCTTCATGGTGCTGCCGTTGGGCAGGTTGTACTCACGCGTGTCGCCGACCTTGGCTTCGAGCAGCGCGCCGCCCAGCGGTGAGTTCGGCGAGTAGACCTCGAGCTTGGCGTCACGTGCGCCTTCTTCGCGGGTAGCGATCAGGAACGTCTCGGTGTCACTCTCGTCGCCGTCGTAGTAGACCTTGACTACGGATCCGGGCAGTGCGACACCGGACTGAGTGGGGGCCTCGCCGACCTTTGCGCTGTTCAGCAGCTCCTGGAGCTGGCGAATGCGGGCTTCCTGCTGACCCTGCTCTTCGCGGGCAGCGTGGTAGCCGCCGTTCTCCTTCAGGTCGCCCTCTTCGCGACGCTCGTTGATCTCGGCGGCGATGACCGGGCGATTGGCGATGAGCTGGTCGAGTTCGTTCTTGAGCCTGTCATGTGATTCCTGGGTAAGCCAGGTCACCTGGGTCTCGGTCATCTCGATCACTCCCTAGTAGTCGGAGCCGGGGGCTCCCTCGACGATCGCTGCAACAGCAGCGAACAACGACAACAGAAGCACCACCAGGGATGCAACCTTGCCGTCAAACCTTGCGTCAATGCAGCAATACACGGTTCCACCCGGAACCGTGTATCGGGCAATTCTATCACGCATGACTACCCGCCCTGTCCGGCGTCAAACGTCCGGCAGGGTGGGTGCGTTCCGAGGTCAGCTCTTGGTCAGGTACTCCGGAACGTCGAAGCTGCAGCCGTAGACGTCGGCCATGCCTGGCGGCTGGGACGTCTTGACCTCGGTGTTGAACTCGAGGGTCTGATGTTCCGACGACGGGACGTAGACCTCACGTCGACCGGTTTCGGAGCCGTCCTTCGAGCGTGCGCGCACGATGCACATCGCTTCACGCGACGAGTCGTCGCGTGTGACGGTGAAACGGATCTTCACCGTGGAGTCGTTGGCGATGTCGAACGAGATGGTCTCGGTCTCGATTTCCTTGACCGCAAATTTTCCGTACGCGTAGTACGCGATTCCGCCGCCTACGACGATGACGAGAGCGGTCAGAGCCCACACCATCCACTTGCGGGGACTGCCCGTGCGAGTTGTGCTCGGGTACCGATCTTGGGGAAGCGGTTTGCTCATCACTCTGCTCTCGAAGACTCGAGTTCGCGTGTCGTGCAGCAACTGACTGTGTCCCGCCGGATTACCGAAGGGGTCACGGCTGCGCCAGGAACTCTCGGGTGGAACTATAGAGGACGTATCCCGTCGCGCCGTCGGTAGGTTTGTCGGCAGTCGGTACGTTTGACGGCAACGGCCCGGAGTAATCCGAGCGGTGCACAGCGTGTGATTCGAAGACTGCCGGTGACGGCTACAGGTGAACTGCCGGTGACGGCTACAGGTGAACTGCCGGCAACGGCTACAGGTGAAGTTGAGGTGAACGAACACGTGAGCGGATTCCGGCTCATGGCCGTCCATGCCCATCCCGACGACGAGTCGAGCAAGGGTGCGGCCACCACCGCCCGTTATGCAGCCGAAGGCCACGAAGTGATGGTCCTGACGCTCACCGGGGGTGAGCGTGGCGACATTCTCAACCCGGCCATGGACGTTCCCGGTGTCCGCGATCGAATCAGCGAAGTTCGCCAGGAGGAGATGGCCGAGGCCGCTCGCATCCTGGGCGTGAAGCAGCGCTGGCTCGGTTTCGTCGATTCCGGGCTTCCCGAGGGCGACCCTCTTCCGCCGCTGCCCGAAGGGTGCTTCGCCCTCGTTCCGCTCGAAGAGTCGACGCGCGCTCTGGTGAAGGTGATTCGCGAGTTCCGTCCCCACGTCGTCACGACGTACGACGAGAACGGCGGATACCCGCACCCGGATCACATCCGGTGCCACGAGGTGACGATGGCAGCCTACGAAGCCGCCGCCGATCCCGAGTACTTCCCCGAGGACGGTCAGCCGTGGGAAATCAAGAAGGTCTACTACTCGCACGGATTCATCCGTAAGCGCCTCGAACTCTTCCAGGAGGAGTACGAGCGTCGCGGAGAGCCGTTCCCGATGGCGGACTGGCTCAAGAAGTGGAAGACCGAACGCGGCGACATGATGGTCCGGGTGACCACTCAGGTCACGTGCGGCGACTACTTTCCCCAGCGTGACGATGCTCTGCGCGCACACGCGACGCAGATCGATCCCAACGGTTCGTTCTTCGCTGTGCCGCTCGACATTCAGCAGAAGATCTGGCCCACCGAGGAATTCGAGCTCGCCAAGACGCGGGTCACCACGTCCATTCCGGAAACCGACCTGTTCGCAGGTCTCGAAGAGGACGCTCAGAAGTGAATGCTCTGTCCGCCGAGGTAGTTCTCGGCACCACACAATTTCTTGCTCAGACGCCCAGTAACCCATCCGGCCCGGAGTTCGGAAAGTCGTCTCCGGTCGGCCTGCTGGTGATTCTTGCGCTGCTCATCGGTGTGATCCTCCTGGTTCGGTCAATGAACCGCCAGCTCAAGAAGCTGCCGGAGACGTTCGAACCGGATCATCCCGAACTCGATCAGCAGGCAGACGAAGGCACCGACCGGGGAGCTATCACTGCTCCGAGCCCGGCGGAACCCAACGTCTCTACCGAGAAGAAGCCCAAGCAAGAATCCTGAGACGAACGAGGTAGCGGCGATGGACCCACGGATGCGGAACAACCTGGGTGGGTCCTCGAGCCCTTACCTGCGTCAGCACGC
This sequence comes from Rhodococcus sp. C-2, assembly GCF_027854095.1. Lineage (NCBI taxonomy): Bacteria > Bacillati > Actinomycetota > Actinomycetes > Mycobacteriales > Nocardiaceae > Rhodococcus > Rhodococcus sp. C-2. The sequence goes on from NZ_JAQGFI010000013.1 coordinate 25,166, forward strand.
CGACAATCCGGTCCACTGGCAACAGTGGGGCGAAGAAGCGATGGAGTGGGCGCGCGAGCGCAACGTGCCGATTCTCCTCTCGATCGGATACTCGGCGTGCCACTGGTGCCACGTCATGGCGCACGAGTCGTTCGAGAACGACGAGATCGCGGCCGTCATGAACGCGAACTTCGTCTGTGTGAAGGTGGACCGAGAAGAACGTCCCGACATCGACGCCGTCTACATGAATGCGACAGTTGCGATGACCGGCCAGGGCGGCTGGCCCATGACCTGTTTCCTGACTCCCGACGGTTCACCGTTCTACTGCGGCACGTACTACCCGCCGACGCCTCGCGGCGGAATGCCTTCGTTCACACAGCTTCTCGAAGCGATAGTCGACACCTTCACGAATCGGCGCGACGAGGTCGACAACGCGGCGCAGTCGATCGTCACGGAACTTCAGCGCGCGTCGGGCGGGATTCCGTACGGCGGAGCACCCATCGACGCCGAGCTGCTGAACGCGGCGGGCCGGTCGATCCTCGGCGACGAGGACGTCCCGCGCGGGGGATTCGGTGGGGCACCGAAGTTTCCACCGTCGGCACTACTGGAGGGGCTGCTCCGACAGTACGAGCGAACGGGTTCGGGCGAGATCCTCGGCGGCATCGAGCGCACCGCCGAAGCAATGGCACGTGGCGGGATCTACGACCAGTTGGGTGGCGGTTTCTCGCGGTACTCGGTCGATGCCGAGTGGGTGGTTCCGCACTTCGAGAAGATGCTCTACGACAATGCGCTGCTCCTGCGGTTCTACGCGCACTGGGCGCGGCGCACCGGATCGGACCTCGCCACTCGCGTCACCGAGGAGACCGCAAGGTTCCTGCTCTCCGATCTGCTGACCGAGAACGGTTGCTTCGCTTCGGCTCTCGATGCCGACACCGACGGCGTCGAAGGCCTCACGTACGTATGGACGCCGACGCAGCTGGTCGAGATTCTCGGCGCGGAGGACGGGCAGTGGGCGTCGGAGTTGTTCCGGGTCACCGATACCGGAACCTTCGAAGAGGGTGCGTCGGTACTGCAGTTGCTCCGTGACCCCGACGACTGGTCGCGCTGGCAGACGGTCTCCGACGCTCTCCGTGCCGCCCGGGCTCAGCGTCCACAGCCTGGCCGCGACGACAAGGTGGTGACGGCCTGGAACGGGTTGACCGTCACGGCCTTGACGGAAGCCGGACTTGCCCTGGACCGACCCGACTGGATCACCGCGGCGGCCGAGTGCGCAGGCGCTCTTCTCGACCTTCACCTGGTGGACGGTCACTTGCGTCGCGCTTCCCTCGGCGGGGCTGTCGGCGCCCCGACGGGCGTGCTCGAGGATTACGCAATGTTGGCCACCGGCCTCCTGGCTCTATACCAGGCAACGGGATTGGCGCGGTGGCTCGATGCGGCGCAGCAGTTGCTCGACGTCACTGTCGACCACTTCGCTGATCCGGCCGAGCCGGGAAGCTGGTTCGACACGGCCGATTTCGCCGAGTCGCTCGTGACTCGGCCCCGAGACCCGTTGGACGGCGCGACGCCGTCCGGTGCGTCGAGCGTCGCGGAGGCGCTGTTGACCGCGGCGGCGTTGACCGATGCCGATCGATCGTCTCGTTACGCCCAGGCCGCGGCGGACGCGTTGGCGAGGGCCACGCTGCCGCTCGAGCGTGCGCCTCGGTCGGCGGGGCACTGGCTCGCGGTGGCGGAAGCGTCGTTGCGTGGTCCGATACAGGTGGCCGTCGTCGGGGAAGGTTCGCTGTTGGCCTATGCCCGACGGCTTGCCCCGGGTGGTGCAGTGGTTGTCGGGGGTGCCCCGGATTCTTCACCGCTGCTTGCAGATCGACCCCTCGTCGACGGTGGTGAAGCCGCGTACATCTGTCGGGGATTCGTGTGTGATCGGCCGGTGACGACGGTGGTGGAACTGGCGAGTCAGTTGAACACGACGAGCCATACCGCGATGTAGTGGCAGATCGCTGCGACGACCGTCGCGGCGTGGAAGAACTCGTGATGCCCGAACGTCGTGGGCCACGGGTTTGGCCATTTCGTCGCGTACAGAATTGCGCCGACGCTGTAGAAGATTCCGCCGACGAGCAGCAGCACCATCGGCGCCACACCGACCTGGTGCGTCAGTTCACCGACCACGGGAACGATCGCCCAACCGAGGAGCAGGTAGAGCGGGACGCCCACCCATTTCGGGGCGGTGGGCCAGAGCATCTTGAGTGCGACGCCGGCGAGCGCGCCTGCCCACACGATCGCGAGGATGATCTTGCCGGTGTGAGTCGGGAGGCCGAGCATGGCGAACGGTGTGTAGCTGCCGGCGATGAAGAGAAAGATCATCGAATGGTCCGCACGCTTCATCCACGTACGGCCCTTGACCGTCTGCCACTGGATGCGGTGATACGTCGCACTGATGCCGAAGAGGCCGCAGATCGTGACGCTGTAGATCGCGGTTGCCCAAGCCGCTTTGGCGCCGACCTGAGCGCCGGCTACGGAGACGAGAACGATGCCCGCGACGACGGAGACACCGAGCGCCCACAGATGGATCCAACCGCGCATGCGTGGTTTGACCGGAAGCTCGTCGAGCCCGAATGCCGTCATGTGCAACCCCTCTCGTTCCGTACTGTTGCGAACCGCGTAACCTACGGTACCGTAGGTTACGCATCAGTAGCATAACCTACCTGCGGGTTTTCGACGCGTACAAAAACCGTGACGGCGCTCGCATGTGGCTGTCACTGCCGGGCGTAGTCTTTGACACCATGGTGATGTCACGGTGAATCTGCGCGGACTGCTGTACAGCATCTACGAGCGACGACTCCTCAGTCATCTCGACGGTCTCGCGCACCCACGGCACGTAGCCGTGATGTGTGACGGAAATCGGCGATGGGCTCGCGAGAACGGCTTCACCGATGTCAGTCACGGGCACCGCATGGGCGCGCTCAAAATTGCCGAATTGCTCGAGTGGTGCGACGCCGCCGGAATCGAGATGGCAACCATCTACCTGCTCTCGACCGAGAACCTGCGCCGCGAGCCGGAAGAGCTCGACACCCTCCTCGAAATCATCACCGACGTCGTCGAAGAGATCTCCGGGCCCGGCAAGAACTGGAGTGTGCAGATCGTCGGTGCTCTCGATCTTCTGCCTCCCGAGCAGTCCAGGCGCTTGCGGGAAGCGGCGGCGGGGACGAGCGGCCGAACCGGGACACATGTCAACGTCGCGATCGGATACGGCGGGCGTCAGGAGATCGCCGACGCCGTCCAATCGCTCCTGCGCGACAAGATCGGTGCGGGTCTGAGCGGAGACGAACTGATCCAGGCCGTCACGGTCGACGGCATCGACGGGCATCTGTACACGTCGGGACAGCCCGATCCGGATCTGGTGATCCGAACCTCCGGCGAGCAGCGGCTCTCCGGATTCCTGTTGTGGCAGAGCGCCTATTCGGAGATCTGGTTCACCGAGGCGTACTGGCCCGAGTTCCGTCGAGTCGACTTTCTTCGAGCCTTGCGCGATTACGCGGCGCGCCACCGCCGGTTCGGCGCCTGAGCCGTCTCAGAGCTTGCGCAGCCGCAGCCGGTTGATCGTGTGGTCGGCGTCCTTGCGCAGCACCAGGGTTGCGCGGGGACGGGTGGGGAGAATGTTCTCCACCAGGTTCGGGTGATTGATCGAGTTCCAGATCTCCTTCGCCGCGATGGTCGCGTCACGGTCGGAGAGGCCGGAGTAGTGGTGAAAGTGGGCGTTCGGATCGGCGAACGACGTGTTGCGTAGCGCGAGGAACCGCTGGATGTACCAGGCTTCGATGTCCTCGATGCGGGCGTCGACGTAGATCGAGAAGTCGAACAGATCGGAGACCATCAGACGCGGGCCGGTCTGCAGGACGTTGAGGCCCTCGATGATGAGGATGTCGGGCTGGCGGATCAGGTGGTACTGGCCCGGGATGATGTCGTACGACGTGTGCGAATAGACCGGTGCCGCTACCTCTTCCGCCCCGGACTTGACTTCGGTGACGAAGCGCAACAGCTTGCGGCGATCGTAGCTTTCGGGAAAACCCTTGCGGTGCATGATGCCCCGACGCTGGAGTTCCCTGGTCGGATAGAGGAATCCGTCCGTGGTGACGAGGTCGACGCGCGGATGGTGATCCCAGCGGGCCAGGAGAGCTTGCAGCACACGAGCAGTCGTGGATTTTCCGACCGCGACCGAACCGGCGACGCCGATGACGAAGGGCACCTGACGGTCGGGATGCTTCTCGCCGAGGAAGGTCGCGGTGGCCGCGAACAGTCGTTGGCGTGCCGCTACCTGTAGGTGGATCAGACGTGCGAGGGGGAGATAAACCTCGGCAACTTCTTCGAGATCGATCTGCTCGCCGAGACCACGCAGGCCGTACAACTCGTCCTCGGTCAACACCAGTGGCGTCGACTTACGCAGTGTCCGCCACTGCTTGCGGTCGAACTCGACGTAGGGACTCGATTCGTTGGTGCGCGCCATCAGCCCAGCTCACCGGCACGTAGTGAACCCGGGGCCCGGCGGACGAAACAGCTATGCGAGCAAGCCAGGCGCGTGTGCGCACGATCCGAGTGCATAGTCGGATTGTGCTCGGTGCCACGTCCGGGACTTTCGCCGGGTGGCATTCCGGAGCGAGCGACTAGGCTCGGTCGTTATGGATCCAGACACACTTGTTCGCCAATACCTGCTGCTCGGACTGGGTTTCGACCGTCTCGAAGACGGGTTCGTCGACGCGTTCACCGGTGACCCGGCGCTGCGAAAGCAGATCGAGAGCGCCCCGAAGCCCGATCCGCGTGAACTTGCCCGCACGGCACGTGAATTGCGGGGCGAGTTGGCCGGAAGTGGTCTAAATGCCGAACGCTCCCACTTCGTCGACGTACACCTTCGCGCCCTGGAATGCTCCGGGCGCAAGTTCGCGGGTGAGGACATCGGCTTCGTGGACGAGGTCGAGGCGTACTTCGACGTCCGAATCGAGAAGGGAAACGAGGACGCCTACAGCGACGCTCACCGGTTGATGGGTGAAGTTCTGCCCGGTCCGGGACCGTTGGCCGAGCGGGTGCAGGCCCATCGCAAGGCCGACGAGATCCCCGCGGCGAAACTGAACGAATGCGTCGAGGCAATGTCGAGTGCGCTGCGCGATCTGGTCCGCGGCACGTTCGGGCTTCCCGCGTCGGAAACCGTCGAATACGAAGTGGTGGGGGACAAGCCGTGGTCCGGCTTCAACTACTACCTCGGTGACTACCGCTCCAAGGTTGCGATCAATTCGGATCTGCCGCAGTTCATGGCCAACCTGCCGCGGCTGATCGCGCACGAGTCCTACCCCGGCCATCACACCGAGCATTGCCGTAAGGAAGCCGGTCTGGTCGGTTCGGGCCAGCTCGAGCAGACACTGTTCCTGGTCAACACGCCGCAGTGCATCATGGCCGAAGGCCTCGCGGATTTGGCGCTGGAAGCGATTGTCGGCCCGGACTGGGGTTTGTGGGCGCAGGACATCTACGCCGATCTCGGCTTGTCTTTCGACGGGGAAAAGGCGCAACGGCTCTCCGCCGCGTCGGGGCAACTGCTGAGTGTCCGGCAGGATGCGGCGCTGATGTTGCACGACGAGGGGCGCAGCCTCGACGACGTGGCGCTGTTCCTCGAACGGTGGTCGCTGTCGACGCCGGAACGCGCTCGCCAATCGCTCAAGTTCCTGTCTTCGCCGCTGTGGCGGGCATACACCAGCACGTATGTCGAGGGATACCGGCTGCTCGGGGGCTGGCTGGACGAGGTGCCGGTGGGCGCGGAGCGCACCGAACGCTTCCGCAGGCTGCTCGACGAGCCGCTGGTCCCCAGCTCTCTGCGTGCTGCCTAGTGCCGGGTGGAGACGGCGGGAGCGAACTTCGTAGACTGGACGCATTCGTTTCCGCATCCAGCTTGGAGATTCCTCGATGACCGCTGTGCCCGGCTCCGACGTCAACTCTGCATCACTCGCCGAACTCGACCCCGAAGTCGCCGAGGCGATGGCTGGTGAATTGGCTCGTCAGCGCGACACGCTCGAGATGATCGCGTCGGAGAACTTCGTTCCCCGCTCGGTTCTGCAGGCTCAGGGCAGCGTCCTGACCAACAAGTACGCCGAGGGCTACCCGGGACGTCGTTACTACGGCGGTTGCGAGCACGTCGACGTCATCGAGGATCTGGCGCGCAACCGTGCGAAGGAACTCTTCGGTGCAGAGTTCGCGAACGTTCAGCCGCACTCGGGCGCACAGGCCAACGCTGCTGTTCTGATGGCACTGATGAACCCGGGTGAGAAGCTGCTCGGCCTCGACCTTGCACACGGCGGTCACCTCACGCACGGCATGAAGCTCAACTTCTCCGGCAAGTTGTACGACGTCGCGTCCTACGGCGTCAGCAAGGAAGATCACCGCATCGACATGGACGAGGTGCGCTCGATCGCCCTCGCCGAGAAGCCGAAGGTCATCGTTGCCGGTTGGTCCGCATACCCGCGTCAGCAGGACTTCGCGGCGTTCCGTGCGATCGCCGACGAGGTCGGCGCGTACCTGTGGGTGGACATGGCTCACTTCGCCGGACTGGTTGCCGCAGGCCTGCACCCGTCGCCCGTCCCGTACGCAGACGTCGTCTCCTCGACCGTCCACAAGACCCTCGGTGGTCCGCGTTCGGGCCTGATCCTGGCGAAGAAAGAGTGGGCCAAGAAGCTCAACTCCGCTGTCTTCCCCGGTCAGCAGGGTGGACCGCTCATGCACGCCATCGCGGCCAAGGCAGTCACCTTCAAGATCGCTGCCGGTGAAGAGTTCAAGGATCGTCAGGCACGCACCCTTTCCGGTGCGCGCATCCTTGCCGAGCGTCTGGGCAACAAGGACGTCGCAGACCAGGGCATCAGCGTCCTGACCGGCGGCACTGACGTCCACCTCGTGCTCGTGGACCTGCGTAACTCGCAGCTCGACGGCCAGCAGGGTGAGGACCTTCTGCACGAAATCGGCATCACGGTCAACCGCAACGCTGTTCCGTTCGATCCCCGCCCGCCGATGACCACCTCCGGTCTGCGTATCGGTACCGCAGCGTTGGCCACTCGCGGATTCGGCGATGCCGAGTTCACCGAGGTCGCCGACATCATCGGTACCGCTCTGGCCGGCAACGCGGATCTGCCGGCGCTGCGTGCGCGCGTCGCCAAGCTCGCTCTCGACCTTCCGCTGTACGACGGTCTCGAGAACTGGGGCCTGCTCAGCAAGAACGTCTAGGAATTCCTTCACCGACGGCCCGGTCCCTTTTTAGGGGCCGGGCCGCTGGTTTTTTGCCAGTCGCGGATTGTGGCATCGGTCACATGACCGATGGTGGCTGAGTTCGGTGCTTCCTAGCCTGAGAGCATCACCCCTCCGGCGAAGGAAACCCCATGACCGAACAGAATCTGCATTGGCTCTCCGCTACCGAGATGGCGGCGTCGGTCGCGTCGAACAATCTCTCGCCCAACGAGATTGCCGAAGCGATGATCCAGCGCGTCGACGCCGTCAATCCGTCGATCAACGCGATAGTGCAGTTCGATCGCGAGCAGGTGACGCGCGATGCGGCCGAACTCTCACGGCAACAGGAAGCGGGCGAGAAGCTCGGCCCGCTGCACGGCGTTCCGTTCACGATCAAAGATCTGACGGCAGTCGACGGGCTGCCGACCACGTTCGGGATGAAGCCGATGGCCGACAACATCGCGACGGGAAATGCCGTCGTCGTGGACAGGCTGCGAGGCGCCGGCGGACTGTTCCTGGGAAAGACGAACACTCCCGAAAGTGGTTACTACGGTGGCACGGACAACCACCTGTACGGGCCGACGCACAACCCGTGGAAGCTCGGCAACAGCGCGGGCGGGTCCAGTGGCGGTGCGTCGGCTGCCGTGGCTGCAGGCCTCGGGCCACTCGCCGAGGGCAGTGACGGCGCGGGATCGGTGCGTATCCCGTCGGCGCTCTGCGGGGTCGTCGGGTTGAAGCCGACCACCGGCGTCATCCCGCAGACCATCCTGGCCGGGCGCTTCTACAACTGGGCGTATCACGGTCCGATCACCCGGACTGTTGCCGACAACGCGCTGATGCTCGACATCATGGCCGGGCCGGACAATGCGGACCCGCTCTCGATCGAGCGTGCCGAGACCTCGTACGTCGAAGCCTCGAAGGGCGACGTGAAGGGCCTTCGCGTGGCGTGGTCGCCGAATCTCGGTCTCGGCCATGTTGATCCGGAGGTGCTGGCAGTGTGCCTCGACGCGCTGGCGGCATTCGAGGAATTGGGTGCCCAGATCACCGAGGCGACCCCGCAGTGGGGAAATCCGTCGGAGTCGATGTGGAACGGCATCTGGGTTCCCGGTTTCGCTTCCGAATACGACTTGCTCGACTGGGAGAACCAGCGCGGCGAGGTCGACGACAACCTGATCGAGATCATGCACGAGGCCGAGCGGCTCACCGGTGTCGACGTCGGGCGGGCCGACGCATTCCGCGGCGTCATGTGGGACACGTGGACGACGTTCATGAACGACTACGACGTGTTGGTCTCGCCGACCCTGGCTTCGGCCACGTTCCCGCTCAGTCAGTTCGCGCCGTCGTGGCTCGAAGGTGCGTCGCTGCGTGAGCAGTTGCTCGATTGGCTCTTCACCTACCCGTACAACATGCTCAACAATCCGGCGATCACCGTGCCCGCCGGATTCACCGCCGACGGTCGACCGGTGGGGCTGCAGATCGCCGCACGTCACCGCCGGGACGCACTGGTCTTGCGGACTGCCGCGAACTTCGAAGCGGTGCGTCCGTGGGCGGACAAGAAGCCGGCCGATTCACTGGTCGTGGCCTAGCTCACACAATTGGCTAGATTGGTGTGATGACGTCTGTACTGCCTGATCGCGGCGCTGGACCTGACATGTTCGCGCCGCGATCGCCGGCGGCCGGGGCGTACGGCATTCTCGGCCTGTGCGCCGAAGAACTCCGCGCACGTGGACTCGCGTACTCGGCTGCGGCGGTCACGTACCGAGACCCGTCGAGCGGAAGACATCGGGCTCTGGCGAGTTCCGGATACGACGCCAGGGTGCTCGAGTTCCTGCTCGAGGACTTCGTCGCCGATCGCAATCTCTTCGGCATCATTCGCGAGGCTTCGGGCGTGCCCGTGTTCTGGCAGGACGTGCCACGATTCGAGCAGGTCGAGATGGTCACCGATGTTCTGCGGCCGTCCGGGTACGCCGAGGGTGCGTCGGTCGCATTGGGGTTCTCCGGCCGTGAGGTGACCGGATTGCTGCACATGAGCTTCGCGGATTCCGGCGTCGTCGATCGCGTACGGGAGGTGGTGGCGGCGTCCAGCGCAGCCTGCTCGCGCGTCGTGGGGGACCAGGTGGCGCTCGATCGTGTCCATCTGAGCCCACGGGAGATCCAAGTACTGCAATTGGTGGCCAGGGGCGCGGGCAATGTAGAGATCGCCGAGGAGTTGTTCGTCAGCCGTCGCACCGTCGCCACCCATCTCGAGAACATCTTCGTCAAGACCGGAACCAATTCGCGGGTTCAGGCAGCGGTGCGCGCCGCGAAGTGGGGTCTGATCGAGTCCTGAGTGACGCCGAATCACACGAGTGGCATTTTGTTACCTGGCGTTCACCAGATGTGCGGCTCGTTCCGTGGCGCGAGTGTCCGATCCGCAGTACCGTCGGCAGTAACGAGTAACCAGAAGTTACTTGTGCGGGAGGTTCTGATCGTGACTGAAACACTCAGTACGAGAGGGCCGGCGCCCGGCCCTTGTTTCAGCTGACACAGCGTCACCTGACACCAGAGCCGTCCGGCCCAGCGAGCTGAGTTTGCGCGGGTGCCGCGCAGACCTAGGAGCCCAACGTGACTGCATCACGCTCCGTCTCTGCCCACTCGGCCCGGGCTGATCTATCAGCCGGGAATCATTCGGGAGATGCACTTCGCACGTACGTCTTGGATACCTCGGTACTACTGTCCGATCCATGGGCTGTCACTCGATTCGCCGAACACCACGTGGTACTCCCACTGGTCGTGATCAGTGAACTCGAAGGCAAACGGCACCACCACGAACTGGGATGGTTCGCCCGAGAATCGCTCCGCATGCTCGACGATCTACGGATCGAATACAGCCGCCTCGACCGTCCGGTGCCGATCGGCACCGAGAACGGGACACTGCAGGTCGAACTCAATCACACCGACCCTGCGGTCCTGCCCGTCGGATTCCGCACGGACAGTAACGATTCGAGGATTCTGGCGTGTGCGCTGAATCTTGCTGCGGAGGGCAAGGATGTAGTCCTCGTCAGCAAGGACATTCCGCTTCGTGTGAAGGCAGGCGCGGTGGGACTACCTGCCGACGAGTACCACGCTCACGACGTCGTGCCATCCGGATGGACGGGCATGACTGAGCTGGACGTCGCCTCGACGGACATCGACGAGCTGTTCAACGAGGGTTTCCTGGACCTCGACGAAGCGCGAGATCTACCGTGTCACACGGGTCTTCGCCTGCTCGGTGGTTCGTCGAGCGCCCTCGGTCGGGTGACTCCCGACAAGCGCATCCAGTTGGTGCGCGGTGAGCGCGAGGCGTTCGGGTTGCACGGCCGCTCCGCCGAGCAGCGCATTGCGCTCGATCTCCTCATGGACGAGAGCATCGGCATCATCTCTCTCGGTGGTAAGGCGGGCACCGGTAAGTCGGCCTTGGCTCTGACAGCAGGTTTGGAAGCCGTTCTCGAGCGCCGCACTCAGCGCAAGGTTGTCGTCTTCCGTCCGTTGTATGCCGTTGGCGGACAAGAACTCGGCTACCTTCCCGGTAGTGAGAGCGAGAAGATGGGCCCGTGGGCTCAGGCCGTTTTCGACACTCTCGACGGGTTGGCCTCGCCAGAGGTTCTCGAAGAGGTTCTCGCCCGCGGAATGCTGGAAGTGTTGCCGCTGACGCACATTCGCGGTCGGTCGCTGCACGATTCGTTCGTGATCGTCGACGAAGCGCAGTCGCTCGAACGAAATGTTCTGCTGACAGTGCTTTCTCGTCTGGGAACCGGCTCGCGAGTGGTCCTCACGCACGACGTCGCGCAGCGTGACAACCTGCGAGTGGGCAGGCACGACGGAGTTGCGGCCGTCATCGAAAAGCTCAAGGGGCACCCGCTTTTTGCGCACATCACACTCACGCGCAGTGAGCGTTCGCCGATCGCCGAGTTGGTGACCGACATGCTCGAGGAGTTCGGCCCCACTTCCTGAGAAGTGATCTCCCCGTGCGGACTTCGGTCTGCACGGGGAGATGCCTGGGTTTGAAGTTGTTCAGTTTTGCAGCGGTCCCAGTTCGTTGTCGAGAACTTCCTGCACGACACGCATCGCCGCCAGCCCCGCCGGAGCGCCGCAATACGCGCTCGCGTGGATCACGGTTTCGACGATCTCGGTGCGCGTCAAGCCGTTTCGCAATGCCCCACGTACGTGGCCTTTGAGTTCGTTCTCGGCGCGCAGCGCGATCAGCATCCCCAGATTGATCAGACTGCGACTGCGGCGATCGAGTCCGGGACGCGTCCATACCGAACCCCAGACGTTGGCCGTCACGAAGTTCTGCAGTTCTTCGCTGTCCGTTCCCCGGGTGCGCTCGAAGGCGGCGTCGACGAAATCGGCCCCCATGACTTCGGTGCGCACAGCCAATCCGGCGTCGAAGGAGTCAGGCGTGGTGTTTTCGGACATGGCAGGTTCGCTCGCTTTCGGCAGGTGATTTCAGGCCGGAGCAAGCCTACTTCGTGTCCCGGTCCCGACGACTGCGCGGCCGACCGCGGTCACCACGCCCCACGCGACGTCTCGCAGACTGAAGTAGTCCCGCCAGACGCAGACCTTGCCGTCGCGCAGTTCGAAAGTTCCGCATACCCAGAACTCGATGCGCAGCGGTCCGACGGTGAGGATGTCGGTGCGTTCGGTGAGCACCGTGGACTCGTCGCCGACGATGTGGTGCATCTCCGCCTCGAATTTCAGTGAAGGCTTGGTGACCAGACGTAGCGCTCGCACGACGGTCTTCTTGCCTCGCAGGGTGGGGAGCGAGACGTTCTGCCAGACGATGTCGTCTGTCATCAATTCGGCTGCGGCGTCCACGTCGAAATCGGTGAGGGCCGCGAACATTGCGTTCACCGTGGCTGTCGAACTACTCATGGGGTGTCCTTGGCTGATTATTCGGCCGGTGTTGCCCGGATGAAGGTACCGAGATGATCGTGATCGAAGTACTCCAAGGTTAGCGAGTTTCCGTCGAAGGTGGCCTTCGAGACCGTCCCGGCCGGTGCGTTCTCGCCGCTGAGCGGGAACGTGAAGGTGTTTCCGTCCCAGTGGGTCAGAGGGTACGTCGCGGCCGCGGGACCCATGGTCAAGGTCAGCGCACCGTTCTGCTGCGTCACGAGCGCGGGACCCCAGTACGGATTGCCGTAGTCGCCGGTCAATTGGTCTGTCGGTGGCGCGGGAGCGGGGGAGGCCGGCGGCGTCCTCCCGGCAAGTTCGCCCTCAGGGTCGGCCTGTGAGGCAAAGGACGCTTCGTACAGCGGGCGCCACTCGCGGGTGATCTTCCCGAACTGCACCAGATCGGCGAATTCGGCGGTCAAAGTCTCTGCGACGCCGGTGGGCGTGCCGTTGGTCAGAACGACTATGCCGACGTCAGCGGAGGGAATCGTCACGAAATTGGTCCCGGCACCGAGCAGGAAGGCGCCGGAGTGGCTGGCGGTCACACGGCCTGCCGCGCTGTCGGAAACGTTGAACCCGTAGCCGTAGAAGCCGGAGCGTTCCCCGATTTCCTGCGCATGGCGCGAGACGATTTCCGGGTTGACTGCGGGCACGAGCGCCTCCGTCTGAACGACCTGCTGCCCCTGATACCGACCGCCCGCCAGCACCATGTCCAACCACTTGGCCATGTCGTTCACCGAGGAGCTGACTCCACCGGCGGGGGATTGGGCGTCGGCGTCCCGAACCGGCCCTACCTTGTACTTTCCGTCTTCGAGGATGTGGCCGACTGTTCGATTTTCTCGGGCTTGGTAATCGGCGAACCGCGAAGACGTCGAAGTCATACCGAGCGGACCGTAGATCGTGTTTTGCGACAGCGTTTCCCAATCGGTGCCCGCCGCGGCTGCAACGGCCTCTGCACCGGCTGTGACGCCGAAGTTCGTGTACTCGTATGTGATTCGGAATGGATTGAGCGGTAGTTGGCGAAGTTTTTCGAGTACCTGAGCCCGGTTGTAGCCCAGGTCCTCCAGCCCGTCGCCGGCGTGGTCCGGTAACCCCGACCGATGCGTGTAGAGATCGGAGATCGTGAGGTGGTCGGTCACCCACGGATCGGCAAGCGCAAACCCCGGCAGTTTCGAGATCACCGGAGTGTCCCAGTCGACGGTCCCGATTCCGACTTCGTGGGCGACCACCGTGGCCCCGACCGATTTCGACACCGATGCCAGTTGGAACACGGTGTCGGCATCGACGGTGGCGCTCTTACCCAACTCGCGAACCCCGAATCCCTTTGCGTACACAGTCTTACCTCCGTGCACCACGGCCACCGCCATGCCGGGAACACCGGAACTTGCCATGAGGTCGTTCGCGAGGCCGTCGAGCTTCCCGACCGCGTCGTCGATTTGCCCGTCCGGGATCGGCACCCCGGCGTCGAGACCCGGGCTGGCGTCGCTGACGACCGGCCCGGGCGCCGAGGTGGTGTCTGAATCGGACGAGCATCCGGCGAGCAGGGCGACCGTCAGTACTACCGGAACCGCCGCTGCCGACAGTCGCGAGCTGTTTCTACTGGTGATGGACACGAGATTCTCCCTAGCAGGGTTGTCGTCGGTACCACTCGGTCAATCCAGTATCGGGGAACGGCGGGCTGATATTGGGACAAATCGGGAAACCTTGTAGCTACTTCGGGGTCTTGGTTGTCAGACTGCCGAGAATGGAGCCTTCCGTGACCGGCTTCCAAGGGAGCAACAACGCGACCAGCAGAGCGGTGATCAATGCTGCTCCGACCGTGAAGTACGACGCGATGGCGAAGCCTTCCAGGCATGCGGTCTTCATCGTGTAGATCAGACTGTCCTTCTGCTGCTCGAAGAGCGGACTGATGTCGCGGGAGCGGATTTCGATGACGCTGAGCACGGACTCACGAGCGAAGCCTTTCTCCTGCGCCGACATCACGGCGTCGGGAATGGCGTCGACGATCGGAGCCACCTTGGACGTGTAGTACGAGGCGACGATCGAACCGATGACGGCGACGCCCAGGGTCCCGCCGAGCTCACGCGTCGTGTCGTTGACTGCCGAACCTGCGCCCGCTTCGTCGAGGGGCACCGAGGACATGATGGAGTCGGTCGCCGGTCCCTGGACAATTGCGAGGCCCAGACCCATGAGGACCATCGAGATCACGACGGGTCCGAGGTAGGGCGTCTCGACGGTCGTCCGACCCGCCAGGAACATCCCGCCGCTGAGTACCAGGAGGCCGAACACCATCACTGCAGTCGTGCCGAGTCTCTGTGCCGCCAAGGTGGCGACTGGGGCGCCCACGGCGACAGCTGCAGCGAAAGGCAAAGAGTGGATGCCGAATTCGAGCGGCGAGTACTCCCGAACGCCCTGGAAGTACTGCGTGATCAGGAACAAGAATCCGAACATGCTGAAGTAGCTGACAGCAATAGCCAAGGCGGGGAAAGAAAACCGCCGGATTCGGAAGAGATTCATGTTCAGGATCGGCGCGTCGGTGCGCAGTTCCCATGCGACGAATGCGGCCAAAAACACTGTCGCAGAGAGGTATCCCGTGATGCTGAATGTCGACACCCATCCGCGATGTGGTGCGTCGATGATGGTCCACACCAGAATGACGATGCCCAGTAGCGACAAGATTGTTCCGACGAAATCGAATCGGCCGACGTGGAGCGCCTTCGATTCCGGAACAACCAGCAGCACACCCACGATGACCAACAATGCTGCCGGAACGTTCATCCAGAACACCGAGTGCCAGGAGAAGTGCTCGAGAAGCCAGCCGCCCGCAGTCGGGCCGATGGCAATCGCGAAGCCGGCCATTGCGGTCCAGGCCGCGATGGCGATGGCTCGTTCTCTGGCGTCGGTGAAGATGTTGGTGATCATGGCCAACGTAGCCGGAAAGACAGCTGCGGCAAAGACACCCATGGCGGCTCGCGCCATGATCACCTGTTCGAGGTTGGAAGCCAAAGCGCCGACGAGCGACATCGCACCGACGCCGATCAAGCCGATGATCATCACTCGGCGGCGTCCGAAGCGGTCACCCAGGTGGCCGAAAGTGAGTAGGAACCCGGCGAAGGTCAACGTGTACGCGTCGACGATCCACTGCAGGTCGCTGACGCTGGCGAACAAGTCGACGCTCATCGTCGGCAGTGCGACGTTGACCACTGTGTTGTCCAGCACGACAAGGAGTTCGGCGAGGCAGATAAAGATCAGCGCAGTGAATCGACGGGACTTGGTCATCATGGGCGCCGAGGGCGCCGGTGCAAGTGTGTGAGACATGTTTGTACGCCATCTCTGCTCCTGCGCGGACGGCAGCAGCGGTTGGAAGAAAGAGGGTTGGTCAGCTCGGGGCCGAGACCAGAGCCTTGAGGTGAGCGCCGATGCGATCGAGAGGCGCCGTGGTGTGCTGAGCTTTTGCCATCAGCGTCGCGCCTTCGATTGACGCGATCACGACGGTTGCCCACTGTGCTGCAGTCTCGGACGGCTGTCCCTGCTGCCAGAAGAACGATGTGAGAAGCGATTCCCACGAGGTGAAGGATTCGCCCGCAGCAGTTAATGCCGCCGGCGTCGACGCGCCCTCCACTGCCGCGGCTGCGACCGGACAGGAGGAGGTGAAATCGCTCTCTACCAAGCTGTTTCGAAATATCGTGACAACCGCGTCGATGATCTCCGGTGGGGAAGACTGAGCGATCATCGAACTGATGGCGGCACTGACGCCCCGGCCGAAGTAGGCAACTGCTTCGCCGGCCAGCTGTCCTTTGCCCTCGGGAAAGTAGTGGTACACCGACCCGCGGGGAGCTCCCGAGCGTTCGACGATCTCGGTGAGCGAGGTCGTCGCGATCCCGTGTTCACGGAAGGCATTGATGGCGCCGACCAGCATCAGAGTGCGGGAATCGGAGTCGGCCATCCCGCCATCGTATGCAATCGCAGTGCTGTTCGAATCATCTGGTGCCGCTGATTCTCTTGGTACTCCCCACTTGCGACGCGCTGCGGCGATCGGACAACGCGTCTGCGGGCCGGTCATGGCAACGAGGCGTCTCGAGGTGTGTTCATCACTGCCTCCCAGTATGTCGATCGGTATAGGAACGAATCTGAGACTAGATGTAACCGACAGACACAGTCAAGTGTTGTGTGCAGGTGGTGGGTATCGACGGAGATTCTTGGTGGCAAAACTCCCCGAACAGTGGTTATATCGTGCGGTATAGAGCTGTTGTTTCGAGCACCAGCTTCGGAGGAGAGGAAACGACATGCCGGTACCGACGTCAGTTGCACGAAAACGAAGAATCGAAGTCGCAGTCGGGAAGTATTTCGCCAATCCGCTGGTCACCGGATTGAATCGGATCGGTTTGATGCCGTCGTTGATGACCGAGATCGAGACGGTTGGACGCCGAACCGGTCTGACCCGCCGAGTGCCCGTTGCGATCACCTACGACGGTGACGAGGCGTGGGTCATTGCGCAGCATGGCACCGGCACGGGGTGGGGTGCCAATATCTCTGCGACGCCGAAGGTTCGGATCCGTCGCCGCGGCGAGTGGGTGGACGGACAGGCCCAGATCATGCCGGACGACGACGTGCCGGCACGGGTGAAGACATTTGCGTCGGGGAAGATCAGATCGGCGCTGACGGCCTCTGCCTTTCGCGGATTGCAGACCGACCCGGTCAGTGTTCGCATCAGACTTGAACTCGATCCGTCAACCGATTGAATCAACGGGAGTTGAAATGGCCGGTGCGGAATGACCCGGTGCGTTCTCGTCGTTGACGAATGCAGCGGTGGCGCGATCGCCACTCCACACGACGAAGGAGCAGGATCATGCGCATCGGAATCATCGGAGCCGGTCAGATCGGTGGCACGCTCACACGTAGGCTCGCTGCGCTCGGTCACGACGTGCGCGTCTCGAACTCGCGGACACCGGACACCCTTGCAGAACTGGAAGCGGAGACGGGCGCGAAGGCAGTCCGCAGCACCGAGGCCGCCGAGGGTGCCGAGCTGGTCATCGTGAGCATTCCGCAGAAGAACGTGGTCGATCTACCGGCGGGGATCCTCAGCGGTGCGGTCGCCGGTGCCCCCGTCATCGAGACCAACAACTACTACCCGCAACAGCGTGACGGTCTGATCTCGGCCATCGAGGACGGACAGACCGAAAGCGGATGGGTGCAGGAACACCTGGGTGTACCGGTATTCAAGGCGTTCAACGGAATCTGGTGGAAGCATCTCCTCGAGAAGGGCCTTCCCGAAGGTGCAGAGGGGCGCATTGCGCTACCCATCGCCGGCGACGACGACGCGAACAAGCAGGTCGTCTTCGATCTGATCAATCAGTTGGGCTTCGATCCCGTCGATGCGGGAACGATCGACGATTCCTGGCGTCAGCAGCCGGGAACTCCCGTGTACGGCAAGGATTTCGATCGCGAAGCGACGCTGAAAGCATTGGCCGAGGCGAGTCCCGATCGCACCGACGAGTGGCGGGCAACCGCTGCGGTGTGAGTGCAAGGGTGGCGGTTTCCGAAGTGGAAACCGCCACTCTTTTGTTTGTTCAGTCCTTGACCTTCGCCATCGCCAGAACGTCGAGACGCTTGTCGAGTTCTTCCTCGCTCAGCTTGTCCGGGACGAGTCCGCGCTCGATGACGACCTGACGGATCGTCTTCTTCTCCTTGAGTGCCTGCTTCGCGACGGCTGCGGCTTCCTCGTAACCGATTGCCGAGTTGAGGGGCGTCACGATCGACGGCGACGATTCGGCGAGTGTCTTGAGGTGCTCCTCGTGCGCGACCAGTCCGCTGACGCACTTGTCGGCGAACAGTCGAGAGACGTTGGCCAGCAAGGTGAACGACTCCAGCAGGTTGCGGGCCATGACCGGGATGTAGACGTTGAGTTCGAAAGCTCCGGCGGCGCCACCCCACGCGATGGCGGCGTCGTTTCCGATCACCTGAGCCGCAACCTGAGTGGTTGCCTCGGGCAGGACCGGGTTCACCTTTCCGGGCATGATCGAGCTTCCCGGCTGCAGATCAGGGAGTGCGATCTCGCCGAGTCCGGTCAGCGGACCCGATCCCATCCACCGAATGTCGTTGGCAATCTTCGTCAGTGAGACGGCGATGGTCCGCAGCGCGCCCGATGCCTCGACCAGTCCGTCACGCGCGGCCTGCGCTTCGAAGCTGTTCTTCGCCGGAGTCAGCGCGTCGACGCCGGTCGACTTGACCAGTTCGGCAACAACTTTGGGGCCGAATCCATCCGGAGCATTGAGGCCGGTGCCGACTGCTGTTCCGCCGATCGGCAGCTCGCCGAGGCGGGGGAGTGTTGCGTTGACGCGCTCGATGCCGGCCTCGATCTGACGTGCGTAGCCGCCGAACTCCTGACCGAGCGTGACCGGCACAGCGTCCATCAGATGGGTGCGTCCGGATTTGACGACGGTCTTCCACTCGGTCGCCTTCGTGGCAAGCGCAGCATGCAGATGTTCCAGTGCCGGAACAAGATCGGTGACCGCTGCTTCGGCGGCTGCGACATGCGTGGCGGTGGGGAAGGTGTCGTTGGAGGACTGCGACATGTTGACGTGATCATTGGGATGTACGTCCACACCGGCGGCCTTCGCGATGGATGCGATGACCTCGTTGGCGTTCATGTTCGAACTGGTTCCCGAGCCGGTCTGGAAGACGTCGATGGGGAACTGATCGTCGTGCTTGCCTTCGGCGATCTCGTTCGCGGCGGCTATGATTGCGTCGGCCTTGTCCGCGTCGAGGAGTCCGAGGTCCTTGTTGACCTGCGCACACGCTGCTTTCAGCAGGCCCATTGCGCGGATCTGGGTGCGCTCGAGCGGGCGCCCGCTGATCGGGAAGTTCTCGACTGCACGCTGGGTCTGTGCTCGCCACAGTGCGTCGATGGGCACCCGAACTTCGCCCATGGTGTCGTGTTCGATTCGGAACTGTTGATCGTTGCTCTCCGTCATGGCTCCACATTGCCACTTTTCGAGAGCGGGTAGGGGACTACGTCCCCCGTGAGCGGTTGAGGAGTGCAGGGACTCCCTAACCACTCACGGGGCGGAGCCCATCAGAACGTCGGGGGAACCGCGCCCTCTTCGCCGTCGAAGTCGACGGAGCTGTACTCGCGCAGCTTCTCGAGACGGTGGTACGCGTCGATCATGCGAACGGTGCCGGACTTGCTACGCATCACGATGGACTGCGTGCTGGCGCCACCGCCGTAGTAGCGGACGCCGCGCAGGAGGTCACCGTCGGTGACGCCGGTGGCGCAGAAGAAGACGTTCTCGCCCGAGACGAGATCTTCGGTGGACAGGATCCGATCGAGATCGTGACCGGCGTCGATGGCCTTCTGACGCTCTTCGTCGTCGGTGGGGGCCAGCTTGCCCTGCAACGATCCACCCATGCAGCGCATGGCTGCTGCGGCGATGATGCCCTCTGGCGTTCCGCCGATGCCCACGAGCATGTCGGTGCCGGACTCCGGACGCGCTGCGGCGATCGCGCCGGCAACGTCACCATCGGAGATCAGACGGATACGAGCGCCGGTGTCGCGAACGTCCTGGATCAGCTGGTTGTGACGCGGGCGGTCCAGGATGCAGATCGTGATGTCGGAGACCGACGCCTTCTTGACCTTGGCTACGCGCTTGATGTTCTCGGCGATCGGTGCGCTGATGTCGATGACATCTGCGGCATCCGGCCCGACAGCGATCTTCTCCATGTAGAACACGGCCGACGGATCGAACATCGCGCCGCGCTCGGCAACAGCCAGAACAGAGATTGCGTTGGGCATGCCCTTGGACATCAAGGTGGTGCCGTCGACCGGGTCGACGGCGAAGTCACAGTCGGGGCCGTCGCCGTTTCCGACCTCTTCGCCGTTGAACAGCATCGGCGCTTCGTCCTTCTCGCCTTCACCGATGACGACGATGCCGCGCATCGAGACTGACGAGACGAGCTGACGCATGGCGTCGACGGCTGCTCCGTCGCCGCCTTCCTTGTCGCCGCGGCCTACCCAGCGGCCGGCAGCCATAGCACCGGCTTCGGTGACTCGGACCAATTCGAGTGCGAGGTTACGGTCCGGGGTCTCACGATGAGTGCTGCTGGCCGTCATGTGCGGTGCCTCCTGGCGCGGTCGCGGTCGACGGGGTGTGTCGACGCAGTGGTTTCTTCAGGCGTCATTGTCCCAGATGGGAGCGGCTACGTGCGCTGTCGGGTCGCCGCAGAGACGTTTTGTCTCGCTCGAGGGGGACCGGGAATCGTATCTACTGCGGAGTACCTGGATACTGGGGGTGTGGCATCGAAGAAACCCCGCATTCTCGAAGACAACAAAGACATGGTCTGGTCTCTCGTACCGTTGGTGCTGTTCTGCATCATCATTGCGGGCATCGCCAGCCAGTGCACGTTCAGTCCTGGCGGCCCGACGCAGGGGCCTATCCCGAGCGTCGACGTGGACGCAGCTCTGAACTACGACGCGAAGGAACTCGGATTTCCCATTCGTAATCCCGGTGTTCCGGACGGGTGGACTCCGAACTCCGGCAGTCGCAAGATCATCTCCGGCGACGGCGGCGGAGATTCGAGCACTGTGGGATTCATCACGACCAGTGGTCGCTACATCCAGCTGACACAGAGCAACGCCGAGGAATTCCCGTTGGTGTCACATGTTGCCGGTGGACAGCGATTCGCGACCGGAGTCGAGACCGTCGGTGCCGATACGTGGAACGTCTTCGGCGGCGAAGGTGTCGAGTCGATCTGGGTCACCGACGTCGGGGATGTTCGCCTGTTGCTCACGGGCGCGGCGACGCCGGAAGAGTTCCGGATTCTTGCCGAGAAGGTCGGCGCAGCGCAGCCGATCACGCCATAGGATTTGCGGTCGGAGCGGACGTTACTCGTCCGCTTCGGCCAGAGCCTTTTCGACGCGGGCCCTCGCGCCGGCCAAGTGCTCTTCACAGCGCTTGGCCAACGCTTCGCCTCGCTCCCACAGTGAGAGTGACGCGTCGAGGTCCAGACCGCCCTGTTCGAGAATCTTCACGACGCTCACCAATTCGTCGCGGGCTGCTTCGTAGCCGAGCTCGTTGATGTCGGTGTCGGTGGCGTTGCTCATTTTTCTCTTCCCATCACTGCGGCGCGAACGGCGCCGTCTGCAAGTCGAACTCGAATCTGGGTACCGGGTGGCGCGTCCTCGACCGAGCGCAGAACCTCCGGATCGCCGTCGGCGACAACACGTTGTACGACTGCGTATCCGCGGGCCAGCGTCGCGGCGGGGCCCAGCGTGGTGAGCCGGGCGCGCAGATGCTCGATCGTTCGGGACTCGGAGTCGATCAACCGAGTCACATCGCGTCGCCCGGCGGCTTGGAGCCTTTCGACCTCCTCGGCGCGACGGTCCACCGCGAGCAGCGGTGATGCCATGACCGGTCGAGTGCGCAACTGTTCGATCAGATGAGACTCACGCTTGACCCAGCTGCGCAGTGCCGCAGCGCTGCGGTCACGCAGATCCGCAACCAGGGCAGCTTCCGCAACCGCGTCGGGTACGACGCGCTTGGCAGCGTCCGTGGGTGTGGCTGCGCGCAGGTCGGCGACGTGGTCACTGAGCGGGCTGTCCGGCTCGTGTCCGATGGCACTGACGATCGGCGTCGTGCAGGCCACGATGGCGCGGCACAGCGCTTCGTCGGAAAACGGCAGGAGATCCTCGACGCTACCGCCGCCGCGAGCGAGGATGATGACGTCGACTACCGGGTTGGCGTCGAGTTCCTTCAGCGCTTCGATGATCTGGGGAACAGCAGTCGGACCCTGAACCGCGGTGTTACGCACTGCGATGGCAACTGCTGGCCAACGACGATGGGCGACTGAGACGACATCCTTCTCGGCCGCACTGGCTCGGCCCGTGATCAGGCCGATCGTGCCGGGCAGAAACGGAAGCGGCCGTTTGAGCCGCGGATCGAACAAGCCCTCGGCGGCGAGCAAGGCGCGCAGTCTCTCGATGCGGGCAAGCAGCTCACCGATACCCACGGCGCGAATCTCGGTGACACGCAACGACACCGTTCCGCGTCCGGTGTAGAACGAGAGCTTGCCGAACATCACGACTCGCGAGCCCTCGGTCAACGGCACCGGGGAGTTGTGCAACAACTGCGGTGAGCACGTGATCGACAGCGACATGTCTGCCGACGGATCACGCAGGACGAGAAAGGCCGTTCGGGTGCCGGGGCGTGCATTGATCTGGGTGATCTGACCTTCGACCCAGATACTGCCGAGCCGATCGATCCAGCCGGCGACCTTGGCGGAAACCGTGCGGACCGGCCACGGCTGCTCAGCGCTACTGGCGCCGGACGATCGCTGCGATGAAGCGGGGGGCGTTGCGGAAGTCACTTTGCCTTGGCTGTGGTGATGCGGTTAGTGAGCATGGTCTGGAACGGTGCGCGAGCGAGCGTCGCATTCTCGTAGTCCAGGACTGCGGTCAGCTCGTCGATGCTGAGCGTCCGGATGCGCGCACGGAGCTGTGCGAGTGTGAGGTTGGGGTAGTCGAGTTCGGTGACGATCTCGGGCTCTTCGGCAGGTCCGTCCGTCGTAGCTGCCGTGGATTCGGACTCGGCGACGGGTGCGGGTTCCTCGATGGGGGCAGTCGGCTCGAGCGAGTAGAGCGCGAAGCGACCGGCGTTGGTCGGGGTGTCAGCGGTGGTCGATCCGGTGGAAGGCGTCGGGTCAGCAGGCGCATCGACGTCTTCGTCGAAGACCGCCCACTCGGGCTGTTCGTCCTCGGAAGACCAGTTGATCAGTGCAAATGCCTGATCGCCCTTGATCGCCAGCGAGGTGATCGACTGCTGCACGCGCATGCTTGTCTGCAGCATCTGGCTCACGGCGGTCATCGGCAGGGCGACGGCGGTGGTGGGCAACTTCTTTGCCTCTTCCATCGCGGTGACGGCGAGTCCCGCGGCAACGCGCGCCACGAACGGTGGTCGGATCATTCCCACAGCTTGCCGCAAAGCTCCGACAATCGGTAGCCGACTTGCCTGTGACGGCCGTACTCGTTTACTTCGGAACCTTCGATCGGAGCCCGAAACCGAGGTGTTCACGTTTGCCGGAGTGTCTCACGTTCGAGGTGCCAGTAGGCTGGTCACATGTCTTCGGCTGTTCCTCTCAATCTCGGTATCGCGCACTCGGCTGATTCGCCGTCCACCCGCAAGGGCAGCGCCAAGCGCGTGCTCCTCGCCGAGCCTCGCGGCTACTGCGCCGGCGTCGACCGCGCGGTCGAGACCGTGGAGAAGGCCCTCGAGAAGCACGGCGCACCCATCTACGTGCGTAAGGAGATCGTCCACAATCGCCACGTCGTCGAGACGCTCGAAGATCAGGGCGTGATCTTCGTCGACGAAACCGACGAGGTTCCCGAGGGATCGTTGCTCGTGTTCTCGGCGCACGGTGTGTCGCCGGCCGTCCACGACTCGGCTGCCGAGCGGAACCTGCGAACGATCGACGCGACGTGCCCCCTGGTCACGAAGGTGCACCAGGAAGCGAAGCGATTCGCCCGCGACGATTACGACATTCTGCTCATCGGCCACGAAGGCCACGAGGAGGTCGAGGGCACCGCAGGTGAGGCTCCCGATCACGTCACCATCGTCGACGGCCCGGATTCGGTCGACGCGGTCACGGTTCGTGACGAGTCGAAGGTCATCTGGCTTTCCCAGACCACACTGAGCGTCGACGAGACGATGCAGACCGTCGCGCGCCTGCGTGAGCGCTTCCCCAATCTGCAGGACCCGCCGTCCGACGACATCTGCTACGCCACGCAGAACCGTCAGGTCGCGGTCAAGGCGATGGCTCCCGAGTGCGATCTCGTGATCGTGGTGGGTTCGCGGAACTCGTCCAACTCGGTTCGCCTGGTCGAGGTCGCGCTCGGGGCGGGCGCTGCCGCGTCGTACCTGGTCGACTACGCCCGTGAGGTCGATCTCGCGTGGCTCGAGGGTGTCCAGACAGTCGGCATCACGTCAGGCGCATCGGTACCCGAGGTGCTCGTGCGCGGCGTGATCGAACTTCTTGCCGAGCACGGATACAACGACGTTCAACCCGTCACCACTGCCAACGAGACTCTGGTGTTCGCCCTTCCCCGTGAATTGCGAGCAGCGCGCACGTCCTGAATCAAGAAAATGCGGGGCACCTTCCATCTGGAAGGTGCCCCGCATTTTTTGTGCTACCGGGCGCGTCTGTTCAGGGCTCTTCGCGATCGCGGTACCGAACTCGCGGCGGCGGATACGCGGGAAGATCGACTCCGGGTGGGCGGCGGCGAGGGGGCAGCGGCGGCGATACGTCGTCACCCGAAGCGAAGAAGGGCTCCATCCGCTCCTCACGTCTGGGCGACGGAGTGGGCTCGGGCGCCCGGCGGCGACCGTACGACGGGTAGTCGTCGTCTGCCACGGGCCGACTGTCGGGCTGGGGGCGACGCGTAGGCGGTTGGTGCGTGCGATCGACCCTGGGTGGCTGAGGGCTTCTCCGAGGCGGCAGCGGACGCTCGTCCTGGATCGGCTCGCGCCTGGGGGTGCTTCGGTAGGCGGGCTGCTCGTCCACCTCGGGGGCGCGGCGACGCGGGGGCCCGGGGACGGGCGCGTCCGAGACTCTGCGTCGACGCCCGGTCTCGGGTGCGGGTTGTTCTCGCGTGGCAGCCGCAGAGGAGTCACGAGTGGTGGCCGCCGAGCGGCGGGAGCGGGTCGAGCGCGCGGGCCCGGTGGGGCGCTGATTGAGCAGGAAGTACCGGAAGCCACCGATGATCAGCACGACCACGGTTGCGGCCAACATGATCGGAAAGCGGTTGACCAACGGGTACGCGATGTTGATCGCGATATCGCGCAGCGCGGTGCTGTTGTCCTTGCCGATGAGCGTGTGCCCGATCGGCACCGCAGCGAAGAGCAGCAACGGCGGTTGGGCCATCGCGGTGAAGAGGGCCTTGTTCGAAGCGGCAACCACAGCGAAGAGACAGCCCAGGAAGTAGAACGTCGAGAACACCGCGGTGAGCTCTCCGCCGCCTCCGGTGGCATCGATCAGTACGCCGACGGCGGTCACACCGGCAGCAAGCAGGATCACTCCCCACCAGGGCAGGCCGGGGACGGTCACGATGAGCGATCGCTTGTCCAGCGGTACCCCGGAGCGAGCACGTTGGGTTGCAGACACATAACGACATTAGCGGTTCTTGCGTTGTCGGCCGTGTTTGTGCGGGTCGTGGCTGGCGCATTTATCGACGCGATGGCGCGATGGTTTCGGGTTCTTCGTCAAACGAACCGGACGGATTGTGTGCAGGGTCACCGGACGCTCGTGGGTTGGGGCACACCGACGAAGCCGTCAGCGTGGGAGATCGGCGGTGTCGGTGGGCTGCTCTACCGTCGGATTCATGAAGATTCTGCACACCTCCGATTGGCATATAGGTCGCACCTTTCACGGCGTCGATCTGTTGGCCGATCAGGCGAGTGTGCTCGGTTCCATCGCAGATTCCGTCCGTGAACACGGCGTCGACGTCGTGGTCGTGCCGGGCGACATCTACGACCGCTCGATTCCCAGTTCCGACGCGGTCACCGTGTGCAATCGAGGCTTCGAGGCAATCCGGGCGGCGGGGGCGGTCATCGTCGCGACGTCCGGCAATCACGATTCCGCGGTGCGGCTCGGAGCCGGGGCATCCTTTGCCGCTGCCGGCGGCTTGCACTTGATCACTCGCGTCGGCCAGATCGGTACTCCGGTGATGCTGAGCGATCAGTTCGGGCCCGTCGCCTTTTACGGGATTCCGTACCTCGAGCCGGAGATCACGCGCGTCGAGTTGGACGTGCCCCGGGCTCGTACTCATTCCGACATCCTCGGAGCGGCCATGTCGCGTGTTCGGCGAGATCTCGCCGAACGAACGGCTGCCGACCCCGCGACTCGATCGGTATTGCTCGCCCATGCCTTCGTCGTGGGCGGTGAGGCCTCTGAATCGGAACGCTCCATCTCGGTCGGCGGAGTGGAGACCGTCGCAGTGGGCGAGTTCGACGGCGTCGACTACGTCGCCCTCGGACACCTGCATTCTCCGCAGATGCTCTCGGAG
The DNA here is from genome assembly GCF_027854095.1 of Rhodococcus sp. C-2. NCBI lineage: Bacteria > Bacillati > Actinomycetota > Actinomycetes > Mycobacteriales > Nocardiaceae > Rhodococcus > Rhodococcus sp. C-2. The sequence goes on from NZ_JAQGFI010000013.1 coordinate 51,363, forward strand.
AGTGTGCGGTACTCGGGTTCACCGTTGCCGTATTCGTTCGGTGAACGCAGCCACCGTAAGGCGGCGCTGCTGATAGAACTCGACGCAGCCGGCCTGTCGTCGGTGCAGCGCCTGGATCTCCCGGTCATTCGGGGGCTGAGCCAGGTGACGGGAACTCTCGAGGAACTACTCGGTGAGTCGAAGTACACCGATTCCGAGCAGTGCTACCTCTCCGCATTGCTCACTGATCCGGTTCGTCCCGTCGATGCCATGAGGCAACTTCAGGCGCGTTTTCCCTTTGCCGTTCATCTCGAATGGCAAAGGCCGGAAGGGCAATCGGATCTCAAGTACCGTGACGCGGTACGGGGTCGATCCGACATGGAGATCGCCCGCGGCTTTGTCTCGGCAGTGCGTAGTGACCCGTCCGAGCGTGAGGTCACGCTGATGGCCGAAGCGCTCAGCGCTGCCGCGCGCGCCGAGGAGTCCACGGTAGAACTGAGTGAAACCGCGTGAGGCTGCACAAACTCGAAGTCAGCTCTTTCGGGCCCTTCGCCGACACGGTCGAAGTCGACTTCGACCGTTTGGGTGCAGACGGGCTGTTCCTTCTGCACGGCGACACCGGTGCAGGCAAGACCACGATCCTCGACGCGGTTGCGTTTGCCCTGTACGGGCGGGTGCCGGGTGCGCGCAACGAGGGCAAGCGATTGTTGTCCGATCACGCGCCCGCCGGTTCGGTGCCGCGCGTGGAACTCGAAGCGACCATCAGTGGTCGCAGAATCAAACTTGTTCGTAGTCCAGAGTATTCGCGTCCGAAGAAGCGCGGGACCGGTTCGATCACAGAGAATGCAAAGGCCACACTGACGTGGCTGGACGGCCGCGGCGAGAATCTTTCGCGCATCCCTGACATCGGTGACGAGATCAACCGCCTCATGGGCATGAGCGCTGATCAGTTCTTCCAGGTGGTGCTCTTGCCGCAGGGTGAGTTCGCCAAATTCCTGCGTGCCGAGAGTGACGAGCGAGGCAAACTGCTCGAGCGTCTGTTCGACACCAAGCGTTTTGTCTCCGTCGAGGCATGGTTCGACGCCAAGCGAAAGGCAAGTGCGACCGCGCTCGCGGCAAGGGAGCAATCCGTGCGGCTGCTGCTCGCGAAGGTCGAGACAGCTGCGGGACTCGAGGTAGGCGCCGAGGCACACCCACTGGAATGGTCGCGCAAACTCCTCGCCGAGGCTCAGGACACCCGCGATACAAGTCTTGCGGAGCTGGTGACCGCGAAAGATGCAGCAGCCGAGGCTAATCGGGTGCTCACCGTTGCGCAGCGAACCGCAGATCTGGTCGCTCGCCGTAATCGTGCGACCGCTGAACTCGCAGCATTCAATACGGGCGCCGCCCAAAGAGCTGTGATCGGCGCTGAACTCGAGACAGCCAAGCGCGCACTGCCGGTGGCCGCTGTCGCCGGCGATGTGGACGCTGCCGGCTTGCACCTCGCTGCCGCAGTCGAATCGATGACCGCAGCGATGTCGACCTACTCCGCAACGGGCGGTCCGGAGATTTTCGTGCCGGAGGTGTGGCCACCCACCGACGACGAGCGTCAACGCGTCGTAGCTCGGATCCGGACCTGGCGTGACGAGATCGTTCGCCTGGACGCAATGGCGGAGGATGCCCGCAGAGCCGATGCGGCAGAAGCCGAGATCGAGAAACTCGGAGTTCGGCGAGACGCTCTGTCCGAGCGCATCGATGCCATCGCGGTTGAACGCACTCAACTGCCAGAAATGGTGCGCTCGGCCGGCCAACGACTGGAGGATGCGCAACGCGCGCACGCGGCTCTGCCCGGCCTCGAAGCTGCACTGGCCAAAGCATCGGATGCTGCGGCAGCGGCTCATGAATTCGTCTCTCTGCGTGCGCAAGCCGAGAAGATTCGTGTGCAGGTGTTGGATGCGCGCGACGCCCATCAGAGTGCTCGCGGGCGCTGGCTCGACCTCGTGCAGAAGCGTATCGAGGGCATGGCTGCGGAGTTGGCGAGTTCACTCGCGCCCGGTGACCCATGCCAGGTGTGTGGTTCGCGTGAACACCCTGCGCCGGCGCAGTCTGATGTCGTGACGGTCACCGAGCCCGATCTGGAAGTCGCGTCCGCAGCCGAGCGTGCGGCCGAGAAAGCCCTGAGCAAGGTAGTCGACCGCCAGGTAACCGTCGACCGTGACATCGACCGGGTGATCGCCCGCGGCGGGGACGGCGACGTCGCAGAACTCGACAGGCTCCGCGCCGCGGCTCGGAACGCCGTTGACGAGGCGACCCACTCTGCCGGTCAGGTTGGAGGGTTGGCCGACAAGCTCGGGCATCTCAACGAGCGTGACGGCGAGCTGCAACAGGAATCCGCTTCTCTGACGGCCGAATTGGCGGCACTGACCGAGCGTACGACGACTCTGTCGGCCACGGTCGAGCAGATTCGAGCGGCGATCGTCGCTGCGGTGGGAGAAGATTCGACCATCGCTGCTCAGCGCTCGCGGTTCGAAAGGCTTGCCTCCGCTGCCTCGGCGGCGTCTGAGATGCGTGACGACGCCGTTCGTGCGCAGGCGCGATCGGCGGAACTGTCGACCAAACTGGCCGCTGCGGCGGCCGCTGCTGGATTCGATTCGGTCGAGGCTGCGATCGAAGGGGTGAGATCGCCGGCCCGAATCGCAGCGATCGAAACGGAACTCGCCAAAGCACGCGACCTCGAGGTGGCCGCTCGGACGGTCCTCGACGACCCCGAGGTCGTTGCGGTGAGCGAAGTCGAGACAGTCGACGTCGACGGTCCTCGCGAGCGTGCTCTTCAGTGCGCCGAGGTGGTGAACTCGGCTGTTGCAGCTGCTTCCCTGGCCGAGAACCGTGTGTCGGATCTCGAACGGTTCAGCGGACAACTCGAGAAGGCATACGAAGCGGTTGCACCTGAGCGTGAACTGCACGACGAACTCGCGGCGCTTGCCGACGTGATCGCCGGCAAAGGTCAGAACAGTCGCAAGATGTCGCTGCGAGCGTATGTGCTCGCGTCGCGGTTGGAAGAGATCGCCGTGTCGGCATCGGTTCGGCTGCAGCGGATGTCCGGGGGCAGATACGAGTTCGTGCACAGTGACGAGGCAGGTTCTCGGGGTCGCCGCGGCGGTCTGGGGCTCGACATCCGGGACGACTTCACGGGTGTCGTTCGCTCGGCGAAGACGCTCTCGGGCGGTGAATCATTCTTGGCGTCATTGTCTTTGGCCCTCGGACTTGCCGATGTGGTTGCGGCGGAGTCCGGCGGAATCGTTCTCGACACGATGTTCATCGACGAAGGATTCGGCACTCTCGACGCCGACACCCTCGACTCGGTGATGGCTGTGTTGGACGAGCTTCGCGACGGTGGACGAGTGGTGGGCATCGTCAGTCACGTGGACGAGATGAGGCAGCGAATCCCGAGTCGCCTGCACGTCATTCGCGGACGTGCAGGCTCCTCGGTGAAGGTGATCGCGGGCTGATCAGGCCTTTTTGTTCTCTACCTCTGACTCGGCGTCGTCGTCTTGATCCTCGAGGATGTCCGACGCATCGCCGGCGGGCATCGGCTCGTTGTCGCTTGCGCGTTCGTCGATCTGCTCGCCGATGTACCGGATGACAACTGCTGCCACAGCGGCGACGGGCACTGCGAGGAACGCGCCGACGATGCCGTACAGCGAGCTACCGGCGGCCACGGCAAGCAGCACGATGACGGCGTGGAGTTTCATCGACTTGCTCTGCAGCACAGGCTGAAGGACGTTTCCTTCGATCTGCTGAACGGCCAGGATGATGATCAACACGATGATGGCGGTGGTGAGACCGTTGGCCACCAGCGCAACCAACACGGCCAGGGCGCCGGCGACAAAGGCACCGACGATCGGGATGAAGCCACCGATGAACGTGAGAATTGCCAGCACCGGTGCCAGCGGGACCCCGAGTATCAGCAGTCCGGCGCCGATGAAGACCGCGTCGATCAGACTCACCAGTGCTTGTGTCCTGATGAATCCGCCGAGCGTGTCCCACATGCGGGTGAGGACCTCTTCGAGATGCCGACCGGCACGGCCGCCGCCGACAGCGTGGAGCCAGGGGATGAACCTCGGTCCGTCCTTGATGAAGAAGAAAGCGAGAATCAGGACCAAACCGAGCGTGACCAACAACGAGCTCGCTGTGCTCACGCCGCTGAAAACGCCTGAAGCGATGGCGGTTCCACTTTCCTGCACCTTGGTGATGACGGCATGGACGGCGTTGTCGATCTGGTCGTCCTTCAGGTTCAGCGGCGGACCCTGGAGCCAGTCCTGAACCTGGTTGATGCCCTCGGTGGTCTTGTTCGCGAGCTCGGGGGCCTGGCTGACCACTGACGGAACGATACCGGCGATCACACCGGCCAGGATTCCGATCGAGAGCACCAGGGTGATGCCGGCTGCCGCGGCCGGTGGCATCCCGCGCTTGATCATGCCGCGGGTCGGCGGCCACATGACTGTCGCAACAACGATAGCCAGAGCCACCGGCAGGATGATGACCCAGAGCTTTTCGATCAGCCAGCCGAAAATCCAGGCGCCCAGCGAAATCGACGCCAACACCAACGACCATTTTGCGAGCCACATACCCCCTTGCCCGATGATCTCGCCGCGGTCGCGCTTGCGCACCACTGCGGACGTCCCCTTGTCTTGCTCGCTCACTGATCGTCCTTTCCGTCGGCGCAGGGATCTCCTCGCCGATGTGCGAATCCGGTGATCTAGCTGAGCTGATCGTAACGACTGCATGCGATAACTCGTGTGTTGCGCTGCAATACTGTGTTTTGAAGCATGCTGATCGGACTAACATTTCCGTCATGAGAATCGCAGCAGCAGTCGGGGCAGCAGCAATCGTCGTTCTCGGGCTCACCGCGTGTAGCACCGAGGATCAGGACAACGCGCAGAACAAGATCAGCGAGGCAGTCACGAGCGGGCAACAGGCGCTCGAGACGGCGAAACAGTCAGCGGGCAACGCCATCGATCAGGGCAAGACGGCGCTGTTCGTCGCCACGTTCCGTGGGGCTTACGCACCGTTGGCGGAGAACCGCGACGACGCAGACATCGAGGAGATCTTGACGACCACGTGTACCGAGGTCGCCAACGGCACGGACGAGGCGGAGGTCAAGACCAAGATCACCGACCTGGCCGAGAACAACGGCAACAAGCCCACCGACGAGCAGGCCGGCCACATTTACGAACTCGCGAAGGCCACCTGCCCCTGACCGGATTCAGCAGCAGCGGGCGCCTGGGTTGGCGTCGGCTGCTGCGTGTCGGCGGCGCCAGAACTCTCGTTCGCTGATCACCGGTGAGTCGGCGTGGTGGCGTCGGGTGTGCTCGACGTAGCGCTGATAGTCGAGATCACCCATCACCGAGCGAACCCACCACAGCGTTCCGCGGAACGCTGTGGTGAGTTTTGCCGTCATGGTCGCCGTCGTCATGGTCAGTGCCCACCTCCGTGTGCGGCGCCGGGCGCCCGGACTTTCCCGGCTTTGATCAGCTCGTCCCATTCTTTCTGGATTTCCTTCTCCGCGGGCGTCGGAATGAAGCTGGCGGGTCCGAAGATTTTCGACGGTTCTTCCGGGGACTCGGTGGTCGGCAGCCCGCCCGCTCGGATTGCCTTGGCACATACGATGATCCCGGCGATGACCACGACGATCACCAGTGACGCGAAGATGATCGACAACGTGCCCTGGATGAAGGTGTTGCGAATGACGGCATCGATGGCTTCCGGAGTCTTCGCGGAACCGTGCGCCGTCTCGCCGGCAGCCTTCGCGTCCTTGAACACGTTGTGCTGAGCCCAGTACCCGATCGCGGGGTTGTCGGAGAAGATCTTCTGGTACGACGCGGTCATGGTTACGACCAGGTCCCACACCAGCGGCACGCCGGGAATCCAGGCCCATTTGAACAGGCCCTTCTTCATGACGATCGTCATGACCACCGTCAGTGCGATCGCGGCGAGTAGCTGGTTGGCGATGCCGAAGAGCGGGAAGAGTGTGTTGATTCCGCCCAGCGGATCGGTGACACCCATGAGCAGAATCGCGCCCCAGGCAGCGACGACGATCAGCGAGCACAGCCACGCGCCGATGCGCCACGACGGGTCCTTGAACTTCTTCGCCGGACCGCCGAAGTTGCCGAGCGAGTCGGAGAGCATGAATCGAGCGACGCGGGTGCCGGCATCGATCGTGGTGAGGATGAAGAGCGCCTCGAACATGATCGCGAAGTGGTACCAGAACGATTTCAGCGAGTCGCCGCCGAAGACGTCGCTGAGCACTTCGGACATTCCGAACGCGAGCGTCGGGGCGCCGCCGGTTCGCGAGATGATCGATTCTTCGCCGACGGCCTCGGCTGCCTGAGTCAGCACGTCCGGTGTGATGGGGGCAGTGCCGAGGGGCAGATTGTTGACGTATTCGGCTGCGGTTTCCGGTGTTCCACCGGTCAGTGCCGCGGGAGCGTTGAGTGCGAAGTACAGGTGCTGATCGAGGATGCAGGCGGTGACCAGAGCCATGATCGCGACAAACGATTCGGTCAGCATGCCGCCGTACCCGATCATCTTGGTCTGGCTTTCCTTCTCGAGCAGCTTTGGCGTCGTACCTGACGCGATCAGTGCGTGGAAGCCCGAGAGCGCGCCACAGGCAATGGTGATGAACAGGAACGGGAACAGTGAACCGGCAAAGGCCGGGCCTTCGCCGTTGGAGGCGAACGGCGTCACTGCCGGCATGTTCAGCGCGGGTCGTGCGACCAGAATTCCGATGGCCAGCAGCGCGATGGTGCCGACCTTCATGAACGTCGACAAGTAGTCGCGCGGTGCCAGGAGCAGCCAGACCGGCAGCACCGATGCGGCGAATCCGTACGCGATCATCAGCCACGCGATGGTGACCTTCGAGAGTGTGAACCAGTCTGCGCCCCAACCGGTATCGGCAACCCAACCACCGGAGACGATGGCAAGGAGAAGCAGGACGACGCCGATCAAGGAGACCTCGGAAACCTTGCCCGGCCGCAGATACCGCAGGTACACGCCCATGAACAGCGCGATGGGGATGGTCATCGCGATCGAGAACACTCCCCACGGGGACTCGGCGAGCGCATTGACGACCACAAGTCCGAGCACCGCGATGAGGATGATCATGATGACGAACACGCCGATCAGTGCGGCGACGCCGCCGACAAGGCCGAGTTCTTCGCGGGCCATCTGACCGAGGCTGCGCCCGCGGCGCTTCGACGAGATCCACAGGACCATGAAGTCCTGCACCGCCCCGGCGAACACGACGCCGACGATGATCCAGATCGTTCCCGGAAGATATCCCATCTGCGCGGCCAACACGGGTCCGACCAGGGGGCCGGCACCGGCAATTGCCGCGAAGTGGTGACCGAACAGCACCCGACGGTCGGTCGGCATGTAGTCGGCGCCGTTCTCCATGATCTCGGCGGGAGTGGCGACGTCGTCGCGAGGCTTGACGATTTTGCGTTCGATCAACCGCGCATAGAAGCGGTAGGCGATCAGATAGGTACAGATTGCGGCCAACACGAACCACACAGCGCTGATGTGTTCACCGCGGACGATCGCAATCATGTACCAGGCGCCCGCGCCGACCAGTCCGAGAACAAGGAAGACGACGCGCGCAGTCGTGGAGATGGGTGTTTTGTCGATGACGCCGACAGGTGGCAGGTCAGGATCGGTTTTCAGGTACTCGACATTTGGTTCCGGCGCAGTCGTCAAGCTCATCGTCGAACTCCGTCCACTAGTGCACGTGTGGCCGCCGTCACAGCGGGCCATCTGTCACTGTAGGACCAGGAGGGTGAATCCGCGCGATCTGAAACGCGGGAGTCGACCGACGTCAGAATCGGTGAGCGTCGGCGTCGATCCAATCGGTGAGCCAGCTCTGCGGCGGGGAGTCGAGCAGTTCGCCCGGCATCAGCCAGTCGAACAGGTCGGCATAGGTGCGAGTGGTGAGACCGTCGACGCGGCGGTTGAGCATTCCCGGTTGCAGTTGGTCGAAGGAATCGATGCCCATCGACGCGATCATCTGTTGCGCGCTGGCGACGGTTGCCTTCTGGAATCGGTAGACGCGCTCGCTCTTGTCGGGGATGTCGAGTGCGCGGGTGCGTGCCGGATCCTGAGTGGCAACGCCGACCGGGCAGCGGTTGGTGTGGCACATCTGGGCCTGAATGCAGCCCACTGCGAACATCATTGCGCGGGCCGCCATCGTGAAGTCTGCGCCCTGGATGATGCGTTTGACGATGTCGGAACCGCTCGCCACCTTTCCGGAAGCGCCGACTTTCACGAGAGGGCGCAAACCAGTTCCCACCAGAGCGTTGTGCACCAGCATCAGGCCCTCGGTCAACGGCATGCCCATGTGGTCCTCGAACTCCACCGGACCTGCGCCGGTGCCGCCTTCGGAACCGTCCACGATGATGAAGTCGGGCGTGATGCCGCGTTCGATCATCGCCTTGCAGATTCCGAGGAATTCACGACGCGAGCCGACGCACAGTTTCATCCCGACCGGCTTGCCTCCCGACAGTTTTCGCAGGGTCGCGATGAAATCGACCAGTTCGACCGGGGTGCTGAACGCGGTGTGCGCGGGTGGCGAAATCACAGTCTGGCCGACGGGTACCCCGCGGGTTTCGGCGATTTCGGGGGAGACCTTGACTCCGGGAAGCACGCCACCCAACCCGGGTTTCGCACCTTGCGAGAGCTTGATCGAAATGGCCTTCACCTGGTCGGAGCCTGCGCGCTCGGCAAAACGGTCAGGATCGAATCGGCCGTCCTCGGTCCGGCATCCGAAGTATCCCGAAGCGATTTCCCAGATCAGATCGCCGCCGTGTTTGCGGTGATACGGACTGATCGCGCCTTCACCGGTGTCGTGAGCGAAACCGCCTTTGGCTGCGCCGGCGTTGAGGGCCTCGATTGCGTTGGCGGACAACGACCCGAAGCTCATCGCGGAGACGTTCAAGAGAGCGATGTCGTACGGCTTCGTGCAATCGCGTCCGCCGAGGCGAACTCGCGGAACGGTGTCGGGGGCGGTCCGTGCGCGAATCGAATGCGTCATGAACTCGTAGCCGATCGCATTGACGTCGCGCTCGGTCCCGAAGGGCTCTTCCGCCAGTGTTCCCTTTGCCCGCTCGTAAACCAGATCTCGCGTTTCGCGATCGAATGGCATTCCATCGGTGGATGATTCGACGAAGTACTGCTGGATCTCCGGTCGAATCTTCTCGAGGAGGAATCGCGCGTGCCCCAGGACCGGATAGTTACGGAGGATGCTATGGGACTTCTGAGTGAGGTCGTAGGTGCCCATCGCCGCCAGCGCGAGAGTGACGACAGCGATCACCCACCATCCGGGCGAGGCGACAATTGCGAGCGCGGCGGTGCCGAGACCCACTATCCATATCAAGAGCACGATCAGCATCCGAGTCACCTCGAGAGCGTAGGCGCTCACTGTGACACGGCAGCGGTAAGTCTCCACTAGGTTCTGCGATAGAGAACCGAATCCGACTCTTTGGGGGAATCATGACCGAACCGCAATATCCGACCGACCCGCAGGATCCGAAGGAGCAGCAGTATCCGAAGGAACAGCAGTATCCGGCGGGCCAGCAGTATTCAGCCGGTCAGCAATATTCAGCAGGCCAGGAGTATCCGACGGGCCAGCAGTACCCGACCGACCCGCAGTACTCAGCCGGACAGCAGTATCCGACCGGTCAGCAGTACAGCGCGACTCAGCAGTACAGTGCCGCTCCCACGTACGCGGCGCCTCAGTACGGTCCGCCGAAGTCCAACGCGGGATGGGCCGTCGCGTCGATCATCTTCTTCTGGCCTATCGCGTTCGCCGCGTTCAACCATCTCCACGACATCTACCCGAAGTGGGCGATGGGCGATCACCAGGGCGCGCAGTACGCGTCCGAGCGGGTGAAGAAGCTCGGGCAGATTTCGCTCCTCATAGCCGTCATCTGCTGGGTGTTGTTCATCGCGTTCTACGTCATCTTCCTGGTTGCGATCGTGTCATCCGTCGATTCGTATACCTACAACTGATCACCTGCCGCGACGTGACGGTGGGGCGAGTACCCGTCACGTCGCCGCGAGGCCGTAGAATCCACAGACCGTGAGCCTTACCCTCGGAATCGTCGGACTGCCCAACGTCGGCAAGTCCACCCTTTTCAATGCACTGACCAACAACGACGTGTTGGCAGCGAACTACCCGTTCGCGACCATCGAACCCAACGTCGGTCTGGTCGAGCTGCCCGATCCGCGGCTGCAGAAGCTCGCCGAGATCTTCGGCTCCGAGCGCATCCTCCCCGCGACCGTGTCGTTCGTCGACATTGCCGGCATCGTCAAGGGAGCGTCCGAGGGCGCAGGCCTGGGTAACAAGTTCCTGGCCAACATCCGTGAAGCGGACGCCATCTGCCAGGTAGTTCGCGTCTTCGCCGACGACGACGTCATCCACGTCGACGGCAAGGTCGACCCGGCCTCCGATATCGAGGTCATCGAGACCGAACTCGTGATCGCCGACATGCAGACCTTGGAGAAGGCTCTCCCGCGTCTGGACAAGGAAGCTCGCAAGAACAAGGAGCTCAAGCCGGCCCACGACGAGGCACTCAAGGCTCAGGCCTTCCTCAACGAGGGCACGACGCTCTTCAGCGTCAAGGACAAGCTCGACTTCTCGCTGCTGCGTGAACTGAGCCTGCTCACCACCAAGCCCTTCCTGTACGTCTTCAACGCCGACGAGTCTGTGCTCACCGACGCAGCGAAGGTTGCGGAATTGCGCGCATCCGTCGCACCGGCCGACGCTGTGTTCCTCGACGCGAAGGTCGAGCAGGAACTGCTCGAGCTGGACGAGGAAGATCGCCAGGAAATGCTCGACTCGATCGGTCAGACCGAGCCCGGCCTGCACGCGCTTGCACGCACCGGCTTCCACACCCTCGGACTGCAGACTTACCTGACGGCTGGTCCGAAGGAAGCTCGCGCCTGGACCATCCACAAGGGTGACACCGCTCCCCAGGCTGCCGGCGTCATTCACACCGACTTCGAGCGCGGCTTCATCAAGGCTGAAATCGTGTCCTTCGACGACCTCGTCGAGGCCGGTTCCATGGCCGCAGCCAAGGCTGCCGGCAAGGTCCGCATGGAGGGCAAGGAATACGTCATGGCCGACGGCGATGTGGTGGAGTTCCGCTTCAACGTCTAAATCTGAAAGCCAGCTCGATTCATTTGGGTGGCAGATCCTCCGCCAAAGTGGAAGACGCACGAATATCTCTCAGGGTCATCGTGCGTCCGGTCATTTCGCCATCAGGCGCACGGCCAAGTCCAATAGGTCACGGTTCTTGTCTAACCGGAATTGCGCTGTCGGAGGAGACAACACTCGCGCTGCCTGACAAATCGATTATGTGGTGGTGCGGGCTCATGCTCGGTACGGTAAGAGCGAATTGAATGGGTGCCCCGTAGCCCCGCCCCGAACAGATTCACAGAGGAGCATGGCGTGACCGGTGACCCGGGCAAAATGTCGATCGGTGAAGCTCTCGCTCTATTACGCAGGCAGTCACCTGGATTGCTTGAAGACCTCTCAACCGCTGACCGGGTGCTGTGGGTTGGTTCCGGTGTCTCGTATGGCCTGGTTCCGGGCTTGAAGAAGCTCCTTTGGAGTGTCCTGGATTTCCTGCAGCGTCGTATCAATGACCCCGCCGAGGGTGAAGATCATCGGCGAGCGTTGGAAGAGATTGTCGCAGAACACCTTCCACACGAGCTTGTGGCCTTCCGTGCCGACCCAGCCAATTGGGCCATTCCAGGCGACCTCGCGGCGCTCGTCAATTCCTACAGTTCGATTCTTGGAACCGAGGTCGGTCAGCACCCATCGGATTACCTCCTTTGGGAGGCTATCGATGTACGCGAAACTTACGGTGCACTGACGCTGCAGCCTGGCGCGCAACATCGATTGATCGCATACCTCTTACATGAAGGCATCATCGAAAAGATCGTCACTACAAATTGGGATGGTTTGATCGAGAAAGCTGTCGACGAGTCCAGTGGTCGAGGGCAACCCCCGTTACTTGGCGTCCTTATGACCAACGAGTCGTTTCGAACTGCTCGTGGTGCGACAATGCTCGTGAAGCAGCACGGATGTGCCGTAATGGCACGAGAAGATGTCTCATATCGAGAGTACCTGGTTTCGCAGACCAACGATATCGCTATCTGGTTGAATAGCAGCATCTACAGTCGCGTTGTCAGTGAGGTGCGGGCGGTCGCTAAGGATCGCAAGTCTCTGATGCTTGGGTTTTCGGCCCAGGACTACAACGTCCTTGTGCAGATAGCTGCTGCGAGTCAGGACATCCCGTGGACATGGGACATTTCTGCTCCTGCCTACATATTTGCTGAACCACAGGTCAATGCTAGCCAGAAAGCGCTGCTCAGTGCAGTCTATGGGGACGAATACCCGCAGAATAGGCCGGAGATCTGCGCTGCGTCGGCAGCAGGGATGTACTCAGGGCCGTTGCTTGGTGCGGGGGTGCTTCACCTCGTAATTGAGAAGTTCATGATTGGCGTTGATTATGCCCATGCCTTCGCGGTATCGGCGAAGGTGGTTGAGCAACTTAAGGTGGGGTTGACGCGACTTGAGGCTCACATCGCGGACGAGGCCGAATCCGACCTCGACCGGCTTGTCGAACTTCTCCGCTCAGGGGTGTCCGCACTGACGAGACGATACTTCCGCCCAGCGGATGGACTTATGTCCGGGGAGTATATGCCGGTCTATGGCAAGAGTCTAAAGAACGGTGCTGGGGAGGAATTTAAGAATCTCCGAATATCGGAGTTGGCCGTTGCGCTCGGATTGCTCGGGCTTGGATGTGAGCAAGGCTATTGGGCACTCACTCTGAGGACCGGTTTGGCTAGTGAAGGCGGTGTGATCGAGTTGACTCCGGCTAGGGCGACGGCCACGCCGCTAAAATTCGTGGTCACGAAGGACTGGGAGGCTACGAACTCGCTCAAAGGTACGGATCTGTGGGCTTTGGAATCGGGTGAACTGGTGGTCATTCAGGCGACAGGTGACGAGGCTCCGGCGCTGTCACGGGGTATTGGACGCGGTATCGGAAGCGGGCGCAAGGTCAAAAATGCGAGGCGTTCCGTGTGGTTGTCAGACTTGGCGAAATTCGCCGCGGATCCCATCGATTTGATGGGCGCGTTCCGTGCTGAGGTATCCGCATAATGTCGACTGCAGATAGGACGGCGACTCTGACGGCGATCGACGTCGCAATGCTCGGGGGTGGGTTCAAATCGATCGGCAGTTCTCTTGTCGTCGCAGGAGTGCCCTTCGATGTGATTGCCTCTTACGTAGGTGGGCCGGGGTCACTTGACCTCATTGTTGTTGTGGACGCGACCGAGGGGACATCCGAACAATTGCAACGCGGGTACTGGCTGGTTGAGCGTGTGGCGCGGGCGCTTGATCAAGTGGGGTCACGTCGTCCACTGACCGCGATAATCTTGCATGATCATGCTGCAGCAAGAGTGCCAACCGAAGACTTTTTGCGATTGGCTAGGGTGCTTCTGATAACGCATCCAGATCACGTGCAACGCGAACTTGCGCCGATATTACCGCTCGTCTTCGAAACTGGTTCAGAGATTGCTCACGATTCGCTTGACGAATTACTTGAACGAAACCAGTCTGGCAATGACGTAAACAAGCGTACATCTCTGATCGAGGCGGCGCAGCGGGGTGCTGAGCAAGTTGAGTCCGAGTTCCGGGAATGGTTGGATCAAGTCTTTGGCGAGGGGAGAACTCAATGACACGTCCGGCTCTCAAATCGCTTCTGATTCGCGACTTCCGGAGCATCTCGGGGGAGTGGAAAATTCCACTTGATGCGGGGATTGTTCTTGTACACGGCCCTAATGGTGCTGGAAAGACAAGTCTCTTATCAGCGCTCGAACTGGCGACCACAGGAACGATTTCCTATCTCGATCGTCTCGGCGATGACACGTATCGTAAACATCTCAACCATCGCGGATCGAAATCTGGCTTAGTCTCCATCGAGACGTTCGGGCTTGCAGAGGGTAACTTCGGCAGCGCGGTGTTGAATGCGACAGGAGTTGATTGCACACCCCTGCTTGCCGGGCAAATGGCCCAGACATTCGTAGAACGTTGCTTCTTGCCCCAAGCGACGCTCGGTCGACTCTTTGAAGTGTACGCAGCCAAGGAGAATCGCGGTGCGGTTACTCCTCTCGCGCGTTTCGTCAAGGAGATCCTTGGTCTGGACGCGATTGATGCGCTGATTGATGGATTGCAATCGACAAAACATATCGCGCGAGTTGAGAAGCTCAGCTGGAATTGGACCGCTGCTGAACGTCGACTCGAAGCCCTGAAAAAGGAGAAAGGGGCCGCAGCGACCACCCAGAATGCTGCGGCGGCACTGGTGAAAGACCTACGCGCGAAATTGACGAAAAATCTGGGGATTGACGAAGAGGAAGTCGCAGACGAGGACGTCGACCTTGCGATCAATGCGCTGATTGAGGCCGAGGCATTGCGTGCTAAGGAATCAGCTCAGTCGAGGGAGGCGCTTCTTCGTTTAGATGCCATTGAATCCACCGTCAGTCAAGAGCGCTTGCTTAGCACAGATCCGAATGATGCTCAGGACTTGTCTGAGATATCCTCGTCCGAAGCTCGCCTGGCAGAGTGGCGTTCGTCGCGCTCTGTACCGCTCGTCGAGTGGTTCGCAACCGCGACTGGCAGAGATAGCGTTAGGAATGAGCCCGAACCGTCGATGGTTCTGCGGGAATTGAGGTCAAAAGTTTCTGACCTTGATGCGGCTGCGGATGAGGCTCGGCGCCGTTTGGTCACTCTCGATGATTTCACTCAACAATTAGTGAGAACTCAAGAGTCGCTTGCAGATGCCGATCGTCGACTTTATGACCATAATTTGCGCTGGAATGAGACATCGAGCAGTTCCGCGTCAGCTGAGCTTGCTTCCTTGCTCGTTTCCATTCTTGATCACGTCGATGGCGACCGGTGTCCGGTATGCAGTCAGCATGTCGGACCCCCCGGTTCCCTTCGCGGAAGTGTGATCTCAAAGGTCGAGTCACTCAATCAGGATGCCGCCAGGCTCCTGGAAGCGGAACGCGCGAGGGCCCGATTGAATGGCGAGCGCAGTAGTATCGCGGCGCAGCTTCAAGATATCGAGACGCAAATCACACGTCTTGACCGAGCGGTTATCGAGAGCCAAATACGCGATGCAACAGCCAGGGCCGCAGTGCTCAGATCATTGGAGCCAATAGCTGAGGCAGGCCAGGTTGCGGTCGATGAGGTTGCGCGTCTGCGGGCGACCCAAGCATCATCAATCCGCAAGCGCACGCTCTTGGACGAATGTTTGGCAGAACTCATCGGGGTTGCGGACCTGCTCCGGGTCGAGTCTCCAACGGGCCTTATTACTCAAAGAATTGCGTCCCTTAAATCGGTGGCGCAGGCAGTGATAAATGAAGGCAGTGTGGCAAAGAATCGACTGTCAGATGTGAACCGTCTAAGTGAATCGTTATCTGCGGCGGTCGCAAGCCTTGAAGCCGAGAACGCAGCTGTTGCAGAGGTGGACACAGGTATTCAGGCACTCGCACGCCAATTCGGAGAAGCGAAACGAAGGAAGGAAGTCGCCTCGGATTTGCGCAAGGACGCCGAGCGTCTACGGACAGCTATTTCTAGTCGGGTATTTGGTGAACAGTTGAATGGGTTGTGGGCCAAAATCTTTAGTGCCCTTGTGCCATCCGAGCCCTTCGTTCCGCAGTTCAAGGCGATACCGGCAGGGTCCAGGCAAGACACGGTGGAAATCGAAACGATTCATCGCGATGGTCTTGAGGCGGCCAGCCCCGCGGCCATGCTAAGTCATGGAAATCTCAACACCGCGGCCCTGTCACTCTTCGTCGCCTTGCACTTCGCGGCGTCGTCTCGCCTGCCTTGGATCATATTTGACGATCCGGTTCAGTCGATGGACGAGCTTCATATCTCGAATTTCGCCTCGATGGTGAAACAGCTGACGCGCCAGAACGGTCGTCAGGTAGTAATCGCTGTTCATGAACGAGAGTTGTTCGACTACTTGTCGCTTGAATTAACGCCGGCGTCCGTGGGTGAGGAAGTCCTGACTGTTGAGCTTGAAAGAACTTACGGCAGAAGCGTCATCACATGGGATCGATTGCAGTTCAGGGAAGATACAGCATTGACCCCAATTCATGCAGCCTGAGTCGAGAAAACTGGACGGCGCGTCTAGTGCTGTCCAACTGGAACACGACTCTCCCCGGCAGTGGCCGTTTAAGGATTTGTGGTTAGTGACCGTTAGTATTCGTGCTCAAGGTCTGCGGCCGAACTGAGCCATACTTCTCTCAGTGGCGCAGACTTGATGGTTACGCTGCTTCTTCGATTCTAGTTGTGAGTGGATCGATTTCGTGGTTGACGTTGGTTAGCTACACAACGCGGTAGAGTTCCGTTTCAAAATCTTGACCCCTGTGGGAAGCAGTGAACATAGACGAGTCTCGCTCGCCTACATCTATCTCAGCACCATTTGCGCAAACGAAGCCCGTCTACGGGTCTAGAGCCATGGGGTCGACGATACCAATACGGGGCACGCGGCGATTGTCACGCGCTGAGAGTATGCCGTCGAAGTCTCCGATTGCGGTGCCCCTGCGATAGCGATCGTCGTAAAAGGCGCCTTGGTCTCCGTAATGTGGGGCGATCTAAGGTGCATCTCAAGAACCGCTGGGTCGATGGGTTCAACTTCACGCCACTCGGTGTACCAGTAGCGCTGGTATCGCGCAGGGGGAGACATCACTGACTCCTCGGGAGATTGCCAGACATCTGGAGGGGTACTGTGCTGTCCGTAGGGGTCGGTCCGAAGGCATCGAACGACAAGGACCGCGGACTCGTCGATCCGGCAATGCCGCGGCAAATCTGACCCAATTCGTGAAGATCGGATTACTGTACGGCCTGCATCTCGAACTTGAACGCACGCCAAGTGTTGCTCGGCGCTGGCACCGACGCCGAACTCAAGGGCTTCCTGACCACATCCGAGATTCAGGGCCAGGCGTCCGCCATTGAGCTGCTGACCACGGCGCGTAATGCGACCACCAGGTTGGAGACGAGTTGCTGCGCTGCAGGCTTCTTCGCGCTCAGCGATTGGGAACCCCTCGAGTTCGCCGCACTGATACCTCTGCAGAATCGGGCTTGGTAGTCCGATCGAGCGGGCACATACGCTCTGAGCGTCCCTCTGGTCATTTCGAAAGCTCTGGGTGTCCCTGTGGTCACCTCGAACCAGTCCTTAGGCAAGATTGGCGTGCTCGTCGACCTCGCGTTGTGAACGTGGCTACGGACAGGCATCTTTGAAACCCGTTGGTCGGAGACCCAGGGGACGACTTCGGCAGCAATCAGATCCGCGCACGTTGTGAGCGCCGGTCGAGACCGAGATCGACCAGTCGCTTGGCATTGTCAAGCTGGTCACTCCCGAAGCCTGACCAATTAGCACAACGCGCCCCACCTCGATATCGCAGAGATGGGACGCTTTACTGCTGTGTCGGAAGAAAACTCAGCCGATCTTCTTGTAGGGGTACTGCCTAATCCGACTATTCGTACGCGTCCAGGGGTTCGGGCCCCCGTCAGCCAGTTCGTGGTACAGGCCGATAGGTATGTTGTAGTACTCGTAGAGTCCGCCGTTAGCGAACTCGATCCGCATGGTGTTTGCGGACGCGTCGTAGCCTGCCGCACGGAGATTTGTGGAGATGGCGATCGGTATGAGGATCATTTGCTACTTTCGGGCTAGTTGAGTCGGATACGAGTCGGTCCGGAGACAAGAACGGTCGGCTTGCTCGATTGGTTCCCGGGGTAAGGCCTCCTGATCGCCAGGAAACCTCTGCCGATCCAATTCGGCTGGAGAATTCTCAATAAACTAATAGAACGACATGCCATTAATCCAAAATGGTCACCAGATCACATCCCTCGACACACCGCGCTAGAAGGCTGAGGGTGGAAAGCCTCTCGAGTGCTTCCTGTTCTGTCATTTCGGTAGTCCCGTGTGCAGCGGAATTCCGGATCGCGAGCTGCACTCCTAGTGCAAAGAGCTGTAAGTCATGAACGAAGTATGGCGGTTGTTCGACTTCCCTGGGATGAGTTCGATTATGGTGAAGTCTCCGGTCTTGAGGGCGAGTCACACTCCATTTCGGGGCATTCGTCAGACAGATGTTCACTAGGTGGAGGTGTCCGCAATACCGACACGCCTTCGGTACGCAGTAGATCCGAAACGCCCTAGATCAGGCTTACGGAGAGATCTGACGGTCTACTGGTTAAGGCACATTCCCGAGCCTTGCCGGTTTCTGTAAACGCCCTAAATTTGATTCCGCTTCAACGTGAAAGGCCCTGGTCAGCGTCCTGTTTTAGGTCGTCCATCGGCAGCAGCATCCGCCGAGACGCGGAACAGTTCGTCCGCGCCCTGCGAGTTTTGTCGTCCGCGTCGGGGACAAGGTTCGGTGCCAGGTCACGCCGGAAACAACTCTGCCGTCTGATCGACAGCGCCGATGAATGGCCGCACGTGTTCCGCGAGGAACTCAAGTAGTCCGTCTGACGCGGGGATCTCCCCAGCAGCGCTCCCGAGGTCTGCGTTGTCACCGGACGTCCACCTGCATGACTTTGCCTGGGTGCCAGGCCAGTGGCAGTCGCCAGGTGCCTGAGGGCACAGAAGGCAGACGGGCGCTCAGCAGTCAGACGCGGGCATCTCGCTGAGCGTCCGACGGGTGACGAACCGCCGCGCTCTCCCCGACAACGGGTCGGTGAATTCGAGTTCCCTCGCGAGCAATTGGAGCGGGAGGGAATGATCGTCTGGCGCGTCGGGCAGCAGGTCGGGGTATCGCCGGTCGCCCAGGATCCCGGCGCCGAGAGCTGCCAAATGCACCCGCAACTGGTGCATCCGTCCGGAGCGCGGACGTAGAACCGTGTGCAGCACAGCACGTCCGGAGGCACTCACGCCCATCCCTCGCGCCTCGATCATGGTCTCGGAGTTGGGTTCACGGCTGTCGTCGACGACGACTCGCAACTCGCCGCGTCGAGCTTCGATGTGGTTGCGGTAAACGAGAGGGACGTCGAGCGCTGGTGCATCCCGGCCCCGCCGGGTCGGTCGCGCCGACACCGCCTCGTAAACCTTCGTGACCTGACGCTTCTCGAACAGTGACTGGTACGCGCCGCGCGTCGCGGGGCGGGCCGAGAACATCACCACCCCTGCGGTGCCGCGGTCGAGTCGATGGATCGGGGTCAGATCTGGGTTGTCGAGACGAACCCGCAGGCGGATGAGCGCCGACTCACGCAGGTATCGCCCGCTCGGAGTGGTCGGGAGAAAATGTGGCTTGTCGATGACGACGAGATCGTCGTCGATGTGCAGGATCTCTTCGTGGAACGGCACCGGGTCCTCCGCCGGCAACTCGCGGTAGTACCAGACGAACCGGTGCGCACTGAGTTCTGTGCTCCGGCAGAGCGACTGGCCGTCGATACCCACGAACTCGCCGTCGTCGAACCGCCGATACAGGTTCTCGGCGTCCAGATGGTCGAACTTGGCCACGACGTACTCGGCGATCGTCGCCCACGGCCCCGAGAGCGGGATGCGTAGGCGCGTCGGGCCAACCCCGTTCTTGACGGGCAGCGGTGGAGACATGGACACGCAGGTCATCATTCCATCGACTGCTGGTCAGCGGTGATTCGGTGTGGCCTTGCCGAGGACGTCCCCGCGGGGACGCGGAAACCGAACTCACAGCGGTGGTCGGTGTAGATCGTCTACTCGAAAATCAGTAGCGCGGAAGAGATGCGGGCCCGTATGGTTCGGCAGAGAAAGATCGCAGTCGAAAAGCACTGCGGGCCATACCTTCTGTAGCTCAATTGGTGAGAGCACCCGACTGTGACTCGGGCGACGGCGGATCGTAACCGCCCAGAGGGACCAGCTCAGATACGGTTGAGGTCGGGCCTCTAGGCGCAGAGGCCGGCGGCCCTTTGCCTGCACAGTTGTCGAACGAGCCTGAGCCGGTATTCCCTGAATCGCCGGACCGCATTCCAGTCACCCGCCATTTCCGCGTCGGCAAGTAGGTATTCGCAGTTGTCCAACTGATCCTTCAAAGACATCATCAGAATTCACCTCCGATCACCCGAGCAAGTACCTGTCCAGGATGCGGCCGACGGGACCCCGGGGACATCGGCCGTAGTACCTGTTCAGGTACCTGCTTCGGTGCGCGGTGGAGGCTACTTCTTGACCGCAGGTGCAGGTAGTGGCATGCCTCGCTCGGCCAGAACGGCTCGGAGACGATCGGGGTAGTCGGTGATGATCCCGTCGACACCGAGGTCGATCAGGGCGTGCATGGTGGCGGGATCATCGACGGTCCACGGGATGACCTTCATGCCACGCGCATGTGCGCTCGCGATCATGTCGGCTGTCGGATAGAGGGTGAAACCGGGATCCTCGACCTTTCCGCCCTGCGGAGTTCCTTGGACGGGGGAGTAGGCGGAGGCACCAAAGGTTGCCACCGCAGCGATTCCGTCGCCACCGAAATCATCGATGTCCAGACCGCCGAGCCACGGTGATGCTCCGTCCTTGCCTACCTGGAGAAAGTCGCCATTGGTGAGCGCGACGACAGGCACACTCGGCGCGAGTTGACGGGTGAGCATGAGTGAGCCCCAGTCGAAGCTCTGAATGGTGACGCTGTCCAACAATCCGGCTGCCCGGATCGTGTCGAGGACAACAGAGACGAACTGCTCACGCGGGGCGGTCTCGTGAGGCGCTCCCGCTTCCACCTTGGTCTCGATATTGAGCTTGATTCCGGGTGCGTTGTACGACTTCACCAGGGCAAGCACTTCTTCGAGCGTCTGCATTTTCGCTCCCGGAACATTCTGCTGCTCAGGGTATCCGGCAAGGGGGAGAGTGCCGCAGTCCATGGTCTTGATCTGCTGCAGGCTCAGCGTGTTGACGAATTTGCCGACGTACGGGAACTCCGGGTCACCCGCAGTTGCGGGCTCGGTGTCGAGGCATTTCTTGTTCGAGATCTTGCGATCGTGCGTGACGACAGCGATCCCGTCCTCGGTGATCTGGGTATCGAGTTCCATTGTGCTGACGCCCATTTCGAGAGCATTGGAGAACGCGGCCAGGCTGCTCTCCGTGTACAGGCCGAGCCCGCCGCGGTGGGCTTGGACGTCGAACGTCGAAACCGGCTGGGGTGCTGAACTACCGAACGAACCGGACCAGTCGAGACTGCCGGTTGGCGATGCGTCGGCCGGGGTCGCCAGGGCGGTGAGGGGGAGTGCGACGGTCACGGCGGCACACGACAATATTCTGCTCAGTTGCATGAAAGGAACGTAGAGGCGTCGAATGGCTCGCCGGGGTTCGTTAGGTAAACTAACGGTAAAGGTCAGGCCGCGTGAATGCGCTGCCCGACGCCGCTCGCGTGGACCTTCATCCACGACGCCAGAAGCTCACACCCGGTCAGTCCGCTCTCGTCGAGAGGTTCGATCGCGTAGCTGATGTGTCTACCGCCGCGAGGGTTCTTGAGCTGAAA
Organism: Rhodococcus sp. C-2; assembly: GCF_027854095.1. Classification (NCBI taxonomy): domain Bacteria; kingdom Bacillati; phylum Actinomycetota; class Actinomycetes; order Mycobacteriales; family Nocardiaceae; genus Rhodococcus; species Rhodococcus sp. C-2. The sequence continues at coordinate 72,888 of NZ_JAQGFI010000013.1, forward strand.
TCGGTTCAGGTTCAACTTCGTCGGCAGGTAACCAAGTACTTCGAGGAACGCGGTGCGAATACGTCGTAGATCGGTACGCCACTGTTTCGGACTGAAACGAGTCTTCTGCGCATTCTGGAAAGCATTGCTACGAAGTAGTTCCCAAACCTTTCCTGCCCACACGCGTGCCTGCGAGAAGGACATCCAGCGCGTCAAGTCTGCGATGTCGCGAATGTAGCTGTCGTCGCTGGCATTACAGATCATGTCCTGCGGGTGCCCGATCCACTTGACCGGAATCCACGGCTGGATCTCGGGTCCGTCGCCGGCAACTCCGTGTCCCTCACAACCTTCGATCACGCCTGCCGGTTGTTGAGGATCGGAGATCAGTCCGACTCCGATGATGTTGGCGCGGTTCAGCGTCGGAAGAGCCGAGCGGATCACGGTGCATCCCTGTGAGTATCCGATCAGCATGACCGGGCCGTCTGTCTGTGCGATTTCGGCGGTGAGGGCCTTCACACCCATCGCGGTGCTGTGCCGAAAGCTCAGGCCACCGTCGGCGACCGGACCGTACGATGCGGGATAAGCGACCCAGCGAGAATCGAATCGACTGTCGAGTTCGTCTGTGACGGCACTGAGGAGTCCGCGCACACGGGCGCCGTGGTCGCCGACGTGGGATTCGCCGGTGCCGCCAACTGCAAGAACGGTTACCTCAGCCATGTCAGCGATCATCCACGTCGATTCTGAGAGGTCTGCATCCAAACCCTGAGAAGAGACTGGCAATCCGTTGTACTGCGAAATCGTTATCGAGCGAGCACCATTTACCCATGACGACGCCGAATCGTTCATCCAGACGAAAAGTGTCCGTTGTCGGTGCGGGAAGCGTCGGCACCGCAATTGCGTATGCGTGCCTGATACGCGGATCGGCCGACGCGCTCGCCCTCTACGACACCAACAGCGCAAAGGTCCGGGCCGAAGTTCTCGATCTCAACCACGGCACCCAGTTCACACCGCCGTGCACTGTCGACGGAGGCGATGACATCTCGGTCACCGCGGGATCCGACTTGGTCGTCGTCACCGCGGGCGCCAAACAGCATCCCGGTCAGTCGCGGCTCGAACTTGCCGCGGTGAACGTCAAGATCGCGCAGACACTGACCGAACAACTGTTGGCGGTGTCACCGGACGCGGTCCTTCTCTTCGTCACCAACCCGGTCGACGTGGCGACCTACGCAGCTATCCAGGCTGCGGGACCGTCGTACCGCGGCCGAATTTTCGGATCTGGGACCGTGCTGGACACGGCCCGATTGCGATTCCTGCTGGCTACCGAACTCGGAGTCGCGGTGGAGAACGTTCATGCCTTCATCGTGGGCGAGCACGGGGATTCCGAGATTCCGCTCTGGTCGAGCGCAACCATCGGCGGAGTGCCCGCAACCTCGTTCGTGGGACCGTCGGGTGGCGTCCTCGGCCCCGACCTACGCGCGAAAGTAGCGAAGTCTGTAGTCGAGAGTGCTTACGAGATCATCGAGGGTAAGGGTGCGACCAACCTCGCCATCGGATTGTCGAGCGCATTCATCGCGGAAGTCGTGTTGCGGGACGAACAACGGGTTCTGCCGGTGTCGACTTTGCAGAGCGGCGTCCACGGACTCGAGCACGTTTGCCTGTCCCTTCCCACGATGGTTGGTCGTGCTGGTGCCGGCCGAGTCCTCGAAGTACCGCTATCGGAAAGAGAGGCTTCGGGGCTCCGATCTTCTGCCCGGACATTGCGAGAGGTGCAGGAATCTCTGGGATTGTGAATATCTGTTCTCCTCGATATCCGACATATAGGATCAACAAATGATCAGCTTCCTGATTCGCGCCGCGATCTTCCTGGGTTCTGCCGCTGTCGGGCTTCTTGTTGCGTCGTTGATTCTTTCGGGCTTCTCGGCGCCCACATCCGGATTCATCGTTGCGGTCGTGATCTTTGCGATTGCGCAGTCGGTCCTGGCGCCGTTCATCGCCACGGTGGCAAAGCGCCATGCACCGGCATTTCTCGGCGGAATCGGATTGGTGTCGACATTTGTCGCGCTGTTGGTGGCGTCGCTCTTCTCCAATCTGTCGATCTCCGGTGTCTCGACGTGGATTCTGGGAACCGTCGTCGTGTGGCTGGTAACCGCCGTTGCGACGTTGGTTCTTCCGTTGTTGTTCGTGCGTAAGAAAGTTCAGGAGAAGAAGGCACAGTGACGCGCCCGAACATCGGTATGGACTACGCAGTCCTGGACTGCCCGGATCCGGCTGCATTGGCCAACTTCTACGTCCAGGTCCTCGAGTGGAAAAGTGTTCGCGACGAGGATGATTGGCACGTGATCGAAGGGCCCGGCGGGGGGCGGCTCGCATTTCAGCTCGCTCCGGATTTCGTTCCGGTGGACTGGCCGACCTCCGGTGTCGGGATCCATCTGGATCTGTTCGTGGATTCTCTCGACCCCGCCGAGGCTTGGGTGATCAGCCTGGGTGCGCAGCGGGTGACCGACATTCCGGAACATCAGACTTTCCGCGTGTACCGCGACCCGGTCGGTCACTTTTTCTGCCTGTGCCTGCGGGACTGAGTGTCGACTCGCTCCGATCTCGTCGACCGTGGATAATTCCGAACACTTGTCACGCCCGAGAATTGGAGATCGACGATGGCTTCGCAGAATTCCGACGAATTCCTGGTAGAACGTACGACGATCGTCAAGGCAGAAGCACCGGTCGTCTTCGCGTTGATCAACGATTTCCATCAGTGGACTCAGTGGTCGCCGTGGGAAGGTCTCGACCCGGCGATGCAGCGTACGTACGCGGGTCCTGACGCGGGCGTCGGGGCTTCGTACGCCTGGGCGGGAAACAAGAAGGCGGGCTCCGGTTCGATGGTGATCACCGAATCCGTCCCGAATGAACGAGTAGTTTTGGACCTGGCCTTCCTCAAGCCGTTCAAGGCGCAGAACGTCACCACGTTTCTCATCTCGCCGAATTCCGGTGAAGTTCAGGTGACGTGGAAGATGACCGGAAAGAAGAATCTGTTCTTCAAGATCTTCGGTTTCATCTTCAGCATGGACAAGCTTGTCGGAAAGGATTTCGAGAAGGGCCTGTCCCAGCTGAAAGCTGCTGCAGAAAAGAGCTGACAAGCCGGTGGTACCGTCTCCCGGTGTTACGGATGACGCCCACCGATGCCCAAACCTTCTGGATTTCGGAGAAGATCCCGAACGATCAGCTGCTGCTCTACTGTTTCGACGGGCAGAGCCAGCACATGGACGAGCTACGACGCTCGGTGGTCGAAAGAGCGTCGCTCATTCCGGATCTCAATGTTCGGATTCGTGAATCGCCGTGGCACCTCGACTATCCGGTGTGGGAGCCCATGCCGGTCGACGCCTCCTTGGTGAGAGTGCATGAGCTGCCCGAAAACTCGTGGCTCTCGTGCATTCACGGAATCGAGAAACTACTCGAGAACCACGTCGACCCGCGCGAGTCCCCGTGGACGCTGCACCTGTTTCACGGCGTCACCGGCGTGCCGCGCTGCAGTGGCCCGGCGCTGATCGCAGTTCTGCAGGTCGCTCATTCTCTGGCGGACGGCAAACGCGCGTCGGCGATTGCTCGCCAGCTGTTCTCGCCGCAACCGCCCGCGAAGCAGAAGACGGACGTGCGGCGTAGCGGATCAGCCGAGATTCTGGGCCGCGCCGCCCTGCGCCTTCCGGGCCAACTTGTTTCGCTGTTCCGCGACGGCCGGGCGGGGCACCGCGCGCAGTTACAGCTGCAGGCGGACACCGAATCGGGAGTTGTTGCGCCGCAGGCGGCGAGCCGTCCCAAGGTGCGCTCGAACATCCCTCCCGGACCGCACCGACTGGTGCGCATGGTCGTGCGGGACAGCGCAGATTTCCGTGGCGACGGCGTATCCGTCACAGTCGGAGCGATGACAGCCATCTCGGTAGCGATGGCGAACTACCTCACCGAGCGAGACGGCTCGGTACCGCCCGAATTGGGAGCTGAGGTGACCATCGCCAAGGCAGGTACACCCACGGCGCGCAATCACTTCCGCAATGCAGGTGTCGGGCTGTTCCCGGAAGTCGATGATCTTCGTGAGCGAGCCCAATTGATCAGGGAGTCGATGGACGAGCGTCGCGCACGTGCGTCCCATCCATCCAGCGCAGCGTCGGATCTCGCGCTGAACGCTGTTCCCGGCCCGCTGGTCCGTTGGGGCGTGCAGCAATACGATTTCACGGCAGTACCCGACGAGGTCACTGGAAACACCGTGGTGTCGAGTGTCGCGCGCGGTGACGCGGATCTGGTGCTCGGAGGCGGCGTCGTTCGGTTCACAGCGGGCTTCCCGAGTTTGTCGCCGGTCATGTCGTTGACCCACGGCGTACACGGGATCGGGGACACTGTGACGATCAGCATCACCAGCAGTCCGGCCTCGATTCCGGACATCGATGTGTACGAGCAGATGATGCACGACGCGATCGACGAGGTGCGCGAAGCGCTGTCGTGACGGCCTGATGTACTGGCTGCATGGGATTCACGCGCGCCGAACTGGAATCGTTCCGAGACGCCGAGATCGAGGATCTGATCGGGCCGGATTGCCGGCTGTTGTTCGTCGGTATCAATCCGGGACTGTGGACGGCGGCGACCGGCGCGCATTTCGCCAGACCGGGTAATCGGTTCTATCCGGCACTGCTGCGGGCAGGCATAATCGAGCATGCGATCGATCCTTCCGCGGGTATGTCGGACGCTGACACACAGCATCTGATCGATCGGGGAGTGGGCATCACCAATTTGGCGGTGCGGGCAACTGCGCGCGCCGATGAATTGACGTCGGAGGAACTCGCAACTGGCGGAGTTCGGGTCCGAAACATCGTGCGCGCAACCAATCCAGTAGTCGTTGCCTTCGCCGGGATCACCGCCTATCGAACAGCTTTCGGTGACAAGAAGGCGAAGGCCGGGCGTCAGGACCGTGATTTCGAGGGGGCAAAACTGTGGATCGTGCCCAATCCCAGTGGTCTCAACGCACACGAGACGGTGGACACCTTGGCAGCGAAATATCGTTCCGCCGCATCCGAAGCCGGAATTCTCTGAGAGAAGTCGCAGTTCCGTTCGGCCAGAACAAGGTACAAGTTAAAGTGCTTGTATGTCTGTTCTATACAACGTCTTTGTAGTGATTCACCTACTCGGCATGGCTGCCCTGGTCGGTAGCTACTTCACCGTCCTCAAGGCTCCTTCGATCACCGAGGTCATGGTGTGGGGTGCCAGGATGCAGTTCGTGTCCGGCCTGATCATCGTCGGGTTGGGCGAAGGCGCCCTGGACAAGAACTACATTCACGCGAAAATCGCTGTGAAGTTGGTGCTTTCGCTGGTCATCGTGGCGCTTGCCGAGATCACCCGGGCGAAGCAGAAGAAGGACCAGCCCAATCCGAATCTGGTGCACGTCGTCGGCGGGTTGTCGATCGTAACCGTATTCGTGGCCGCGCTCTGGACCTGACAAAGACACAAAAGAACCCCGGCGATCGAAACTCGCCGGGGCTCTTTGCTGTTGACGTGTCTACAGACCCGGACGCTTGCCGATCGTCAGGGTCACTTCACCGGTGTGCGCAAAGAAGTCGTTGCCCTTGTCGTCGACGACGATGAAGGCGGGGAAGTCCTCGACGTCGATCTTCCAGACGGCTTCCATTCCCAGTTCGGCGTACTCGAGGATGTCGACTTTCTTGATGCAGTCGAGTGCCAGGCGTGCTGCCGGTCCACCGATGGATCCGAGGTAGAAACCGCCGTGGGTGTTGCAGGCGTCGGTGACCTGCTTGGAGCGGTTTCCCTTGGCCAGCATGATCATCGAGCCACCGGCGGCCTGGAACTGCTCGACGTACGAGTCCATACGGCCGGCCGTGGTCGGGCCGAACGAACCGGACGCCATGCCGTCGGGCGTCTTGGCGGGGCCGGCGTAGTACACCGGGTGATCCTTGAGGTACTGCGGCATCTCTTCGCCTGCGTCGAGGCGTTCCTTGATCTTGGCGTGCGCGATGTCGCGTGCCACGACGAGCGGACCGGTCAAGGAGAGACGAGTCTTCACCGGGTGCTTGGAGAGCTCGGCCAGGATCTCCGACATCGGCTTGGTCAGATCGATCTTGACCGCAGCGCCCTTGCCGGTACCCGAAATGCCATCCGTCTCTTCGTCGAGCTGAGCGTCCGTGACCTCGGGCAGGAAACGGCCCGGGTTGAATTCGAGCTGTTCCAGGAACACGCCCTCCGGGGTGATCTTGGCCTTCGCCTGTCGATCTGCCGAGCAGGACACCGCAATGGCGACGGGCAACGAAGCGCCGTGGCGGGGGAGTCGAACGACGCGGACGTCGTGGCAGAAGTACTTACCGCCGAACTGTGCGCCGATGCCGATCTTCTGCGTGAGCTCGAAGACCTTCTTCTCGAGTTCGTGATCGCGGAAGCCGCGGCCCGTGATGGCGCCTTCGGTGGGCAATTCGTCGAGGTAGTGCGCGGACGCGTACTTGGCCGTCTTCATCGCGAACTCGGCCGAGGTACCGCCGACGACGATCGCGAGGTGGTACGGCGGGCAGGCCGCGGTGCCGAGTGAGCGGATCTTCGCCTCGAGGAACTGCATCATCGAGTCGGGGTTCAGGATCGCTTTGGTTTCCTGGTACAGGTAGGACTTGTTGGCGCTTCCGCCGCCCTTGGCCATGAAGAGGAACTTGTACGAGTTCTCGTGTCCGGCAGCAGTATCGGCGTACAGCTCGATCTGCGCGGGCAAGTTGTTGCCGGTGTTCTTCTCGTCCCACATCGTGATGGGGGCGTTCTGCGAGTAGCGCAGGTTCAGACGCGTGTAGGCGTCGTAGACACCGCGGGCAATGGACTTCTCGTCGTCGCCGGGGGTGAGCACATGCTGTCCACGCTTGCCCATGACGATGGCGGTTCCGGTGTCCTGGCACATCGGCAGAACGCCGGCAGCGGCGATATTGGCGTTCTTGAGCAGATCGAGCGCGACGAACTTGTCGTTGTTCGACGCTTCGGGATCGTCGAGGATGCTCGCGAGTTGCGTCAGGTGATCCGTGCGCAGGTAATGAGAGATGTCGTGCAGCGCCGTTTCGGTCAGCAAGCGCATCGCTTCCGGCTCGACCTGCAGGAAGGTGCGGCCGTCCGGTCCCTCGACTGTCGACACCCCTTCGGTGGTGAGCAATCGGTACTCGGTGGTGTCATCACCGATCGGCAACAGGTCCTCATAGAGGAAGTCGGCCATCATCTCTCCTGAACAAGGGTGCGTGCGAAGGTCGCATTCAGGTTATCGTTGGGGGTTTCCTTCTCCGAATCGGGGCGGGTGTGAGCTGGAATTATCCGGATGCCACTGGCTCGATCAAGATACTTCGACCAGTTCGGAGAGCTCGACGCCGCGAAATTCGGCAAGTATTTCGGCCTGCTGGGCCACTGCTGCGCGGGCCGATCGTGACCACGTTCCCCACGGGGTGATCGCGACCTTCAGCTTCTTTCCGGATGCTCGTGGTCGCCACAATCCGGTGATCGTGCCACCGACCACCACCGTGCCCGGTCGCCCGAGGGTCGGCCACACCGTCTTCTGGGCGGTCGGATCGGGAACCAGGGTCTCCCGATCCTTGAGCTGTACATACGGATCGAAAGGCCCGAGCAAGCGCGTACTCGAATCGGTGGGGGAGCCGAACAAGTCTTCGCGGTCCTGTTCGAGAATCCACCGCTTCTCGCCGTTCACCTCGATCTCCTCGGCATCGACTGGCCAGTGGGCTTTGACGTCCCTGACCGGAGCATCGAGAAACGACGCGACGTGAGCAGGAGTCGCGGGGCCGTAGAACCGCAGATAACCCCGGATCACGTCGAAGCGGGAATCTGCGTCTGCGCCCGTGGCGCTGAATGGGCGTCGGCGCCAACCCGGAATGCGTTCGAGCACTGGGGGAGATGTGTCCGGCTGTAGCTCGAGGCCTGCCTGCAGTGCCGCGAGCCGGAACGGCATCTCGTACAGATGAGTGGCGTTGCACGGGCGGCAGAATCTCAGATAGGGCTCGGTCACTCGGTTGGTCAACTGCGCGGACATCTCGCCCTTGACGGTTGGTTTCGAGACGATGTCCCGCATCGCAGCAGCAACTGTTTGCAGGGCAGTCAGCGTCGGGATGCCGGCGGCCTTCAGGGGCCGATTCGCGTCGTAAATGCGCTTGGCTGCATCGGCTTCGCTGAACGGCGACGTGGCGGCGGCGACGGCAGGCAGGTCGCCCCGACGGTAATAGTGGGGGGCTCCGCGCAACGTCCAGGCAAGAGCGAGCTCAGTGGCGTCGACGCGGACGCCGCGGATCCGCAGGGCCCAGGCGGCTCCGTCAGGTCCGGTGTTCTGAATCCCGAGATCGAGAATGCTGCAATCGCTGTGATCGGCGTCACCGACAACCGCTCGGTCGAGTTGATGGCGGTGCCACCGGAAATTAGCTACCTGCGTGAGTGAGGTTGCGCTAGACATGATTTCAGTTTACTGGTGGGTAACCGCAGGATTTGGGGCGGTTGATCAATGCGGCGACAGAATTGGTCAAATTCGACCGATTGGCCGGAATTTTTTCAGTAGCAGACCTTATTAGTCGAAATAATGACCCCATTGTCGGAATCCTTTGCCAACTGGTCGTTCGTATGATTACTGTTACCCACGTCACGGATACATTACAGATGTGACGCAGCTGTCACAGCACTGTCGGGTGCTTTTGGCAGCTGACCTCTGACCTCTCAAGGAGATTCACATGGGTTCAATGGAAGGAATTCTCGGCGCTGTTGTTCAGGGCCTGGGATCACTGTTCAGCGCTGACGGTCTGCTCAAGACCTTCATGGGATCGGTAGAGACCATCTCCAAGGACCCCACCCCCTAATTCAGCGCGACATTGCCACGCCCGCTCCGGGTGTAGTTACTTCAATTTCGACAAACTGCAGGAGGAAACTCATGGGATCTCTCGGTGAAGCCATCGGAAGCGTCAACAACCTCGGTCAGCGTCTCGTCGACGCACTGACCACGCTCAGCGGCGGCACGGTTACGCCCAAGTAAGCGTCGTCTGACGAGAAAGGCTCACGCACTCGGTGCGTGAGCCTTTCCGTGTCGACCGGATCGAGTATTTCCGATCACGTCGGGTTTGCCTGTTTCAGGCGGTACCGTTCGAAAGGTTCCGCTGCGGAAGAGAGTGACCCGGATGATCGAGACTCGTGCGTTACGAACGGTTTTCCGTGTCTTCGTGGCGTTGGCCACGGCAGTGTGTGGGCTCCAGCTCCTCACCGCACCGGGTCACGCTCAGTCGGCGGACAGCAGGCTGGTCGACATCTCGGTGTACTCACAGTCGATGGGGCGCGACATTCCGTTGCAGGTCTTGCGGCCGGCTGATACTTCGACGCCTGCTCCGACGCTCTACCTACTCAACGGAGTAGACGGAGGAAAAGACGACGCGACGTGGTCGGTGCGGACCGACGCACCGAAGTTCTTCGCGGACAAGCACGTCAACGTGGTCACGCCTCTCGGTGGAGCATTCAGCTATTACACCGATTGGGAGCGGCCGGACCCCGGCCTCGCGAAATCCGGCAACAACAACGGGGTCAACATGTGGACCACGTTCCTGACGGAAGAACTACCGCCAGTCATTGATTCAATGTTCGCGACGACCGGCGAGAACGCACTGGCAGGCCTGTCGATGGCAGGCACGTCGGTACTGGATCTGGCTATGGCGGCGCCCGCGCTGTACAACAGTGTCGGGTCCTTCAGCGGGTGCGCGATGACGAGTCCGGGCATCGGGCAGAACTTCGTGAAACTCGTGGTCGCCGTGGGTGGGGGTGACGCGGAAAACATGTGGGGTCCGTACCATGGTCCGGGTTGGCCGGCTCACGATCCGGTTGTCAACGCGGACAAGCTACCTCGAGTCCCTATGTACATCACAACAGCAACCGGAATTCCGGGTCCGTACGACACACTTGCCGATCCGCGGATCGGCAACGACGTCACAGATTTGGCGTTGCAACTTGTTCTCGGTGGCGGAATCGAGGCGGCAACTCACTACTGCACCACCCAGCTTGCGGACAGGACGAACGCATTGGGTATGAACAACATTCGCTACAACTTCAAGCCGGCAGGAACGCATTCATGGGGATACTGGGAAGACGACTTACACGACTCGTGGCCGATGATCGCCGCGTCGCTCGGCGTGTGAGGCCCCATCGAGCAAGCCTTCGAAGCGTCGTTCTCGTCGGCGCGCTCGCCTTGATTTCACTACTTGCGTTGCCCTCGACCGCGCTCGCCGACGAGACCCCGAAGATAACGAGTGTCACCGAACTGTCTTCGCGCTTGGTTCTTCTCGACGTCGCGAGTCCCGCCATGGGGCGCACCATGCAGGTGAAAGTGCTGCTTCCTGCCGACCGCTCGGAACCGCGCGGGACGCTGTATCTCCTGGACGGCAATTCCGGGCAGATCGAAGAGAACAACTGGCTGGCTCCGGCTAACGGCGATATCGTCCCGTTCTTTGCCGACAAAAACGTGAACGTCGTACTCCCCATCGGTGGAACCGGCACCATGTACACCGATTGGCAGGAAGACCACCCGAAATTCGGTCGTCTGAAGTGGGAGACGTTCCTGGCGAAAGAGCTTCCCCCACTGATCGACACGAGCTTCGCCACCAACGGGCACAACGCAATCGGCGGGATTTCGATGGGCGCAGAAGCCGCGCTGATTCTGGCCCAGCGCTCAGCCGGGTTGTACGACGCGGTCGCCGGCTACAGCGGCTGCTACACAACTGTCGGGGGATTCGGCAAGGCGTTGACCGATCTTGTGGTGATCAACGGAAATGCCCGTTCGGAGCAGATGTGGGGTCCGGCCGGCAGTGAGGCTTGGCAAGAGCACGACATCTTCGCCAATGCCGACAAGCTGCGCGGCACCAAGGTGTATCTCGCCTCGGGATCGGGACTACCAGGTCCGCACGAAACTCTCGATACTCCTGCCCTGGGCCGGGTATTGGTCGTTGGCGGGGTCATGGAACTGGGATCGAACCTGTGCACCGACCAGATCACTCAGGTGTTGCGTGATCGCGGAGTCGATGTCACCCGCAGCGCTCAGCCGGTGGGGACGCACGGTTGGCCGTACTGGCGCGACGAACTCGTTCGTTCCTGGCCGATGCTCGAATCTGCGTTGTCCGCTTGAGCAGTTCCTGGCGATGAGTTTTCGTTTCGGGTCGGGTCTATAACCCTGTACACCTGTTTCGTAACCTCTCCGACAAGGACAGAACATGCCTTCCATCACTCCCTGTTTGTGGTTCGACAACCAAGCAGAAGAAGCAGCCAACTTCTACATCTCGGTGTTCGGTTCCGGGCAGATACTCGGAATCGAAAGGTACGTCGAGGGATCGCCCTCCGGAATGCCGGCAGGCTCGGTGATGACCGTCAGCTTCGAACTCGGCGGTCAGCGATTCACCGGATTGAACGGCGGGCCGATGTTCACGTTCTCGGAAGCAGTGTCTTTCGAAATTCCGTGCGTCGATCAGGCTGAGGTCGATCACTACTGGTCCAGGCTGACCGAGGATGGGGAAGAGGGCCCGTGCGGATGGGCCAAGGACAAGTTCGGATTGTCCTGGCAGGTAGTCCCGAATCGCCTTCTCGAACTGATGAAGGATCCGGATCGGGCCAAGGCGCAACGCGCCACGGACGCGATGATGAAGATGAAGAAGATCGACATCGCGGAGCTCGAACGGGCCGCAGACGCGTCCTGAACACGATCTGGCCGATGGGCGACAGCCTTCGTTAGCTGATGCTAGCCTTCCCTAATTCTCGCTGAGCGTTGGAGGAGTGCTGGTAACCATGCGAATCAAAGTCTCTCGAATGAAGATTGCAGTCACCGCCTTGGCGGCCTCGCTCGCCGTCGCCGGACTTGCCGGCTGCAGCAGCGACAGCGCTGACGCACCCGCGGAGGCGGGAGCAACCGTCTCGACCATGTTCGGTGACGTCGAGGTCCCGGCCAACCCGGAGCGCGTCGTCGCGCTCGGTTGGTCGGACGCCGAGACGGCACTCGCTCTGGGCACTCAACCAGTGGGCGTCGCGGACTGGATGGCGTTCGGTGGCAAGGGCGTCGGACCCTGGATTGCGGACGAGTTCACCACGGACCCGAAGATCCTCGGAACCATGGACCTGAGCATCGAGGACGTCATTGCTCTCGACCCGGACCTGATTTTGTGGACGAGAAGCGACAACACGCAGGCCACCTACGACAAGCTCAGCGCCATCGCGCCGACGGTCGGGCCGCCGCCGGGTCTGTCCACTGCGTACGGGACGACGGTCGAGCAGCAGACCGAACTCGTCGCGAAGGCTCTCGGCAAGGAAGCAGAAGGAAAGGCGCTACTGTCCGGCCTCGACGCCAAGTTCGACGCTGCAATTGCCGCCAATCCGAGTTTTGCGGGTAAGACAGCGGCCGTCGGCGCCTACAGTACCGACGGTTACGGCGCGTACGTACCCGGCGACGCACGCGCAGACTTCATGACCCGTCTCGGCTTCACGATCCCGACGGCGATCACCGAAAAAGCCACCGGAAACTTCTACATCCCGGTTGCCAACGAGAACCTGAATCTGTTCGACGCCGACCTGACCGTGCTGTTCCCGATCTTCCTCGACAGCAGTGCGTTTGCGAACGATCCGCTACTGCGCGCAATCCCGTCGGCCCAGGAGGGACATCTGTTGATCCTCGATGACCCGGCACTCGTCAATGCGTTCTCGAGTGGCTCGGTACCGGGGTTGACCTACGCAATCGACAACGCCGTTCCGAAGTTTGCGAGCACGCTCGTCGCCTGATCAGAGCTGTTTCGGGACCTGCCCGTCACTGTGAGCGTGTTCGCAAACAGTGGCGGGCAGTTCTCGTGCGTCAGTACACTGGAAAAAGTGAACTTTCAGCTAACGAGCGGCGGCCCAGTGGAGATCGAAGCGACCGCTCCTCGTTTTCCGCGGATGCATGCATACGTGGATATCGCTGTTGTGATCGTGGTGCTGGTGGGAACCAATCTGATCGCGCATTTCACCACCGCCTGGGCAAGCATCGCGACGGTACCCATCTCTGCTCTCGTCCTGTTGGCGCTCACCAAGCGCCGGGGAATGGGGTGGGCGGAATTGGGGCTGTCCCCTCGTGACCTGCGGCGAGGTTCGAAGTACGCGCTTGCTGCCGTCGGCCTGGTGCTGACCGTTGTCGCCGTCGGCGCCCTGCTTCCGCTCACACGTCCTTTCTTCATGGCGGATCGCTACGCCACTATTTCCGGCGCGATCATCGCGTCGATGATCGTGATCCCGCTGCAGACCGTCATTCCCGAAGAGTTGGCTTTCCGTGGCGTCCTGCACGGCACGTTGAACCGGGTCAGTGGATTCCGCGGCGTCGCCGCTGCCGGTTCTCTGATGTTCGGACTGTGGCACATCGCGTCGTCGATGGGTTTGACCAGCGGTAACGAAGGGCTGTCCGGCTTTCTCGGTACCGGAGTCGTCGGCCAGGTCGCCGGCATCCTCGGAGCCGTTCTCGCCACCGCTGCGGCCGGTCTCGTATTCACCTGGCTTCGTCATCGCAGCGGCAGCCTCATTGCGCCGATTGCTCTGCATTGGTCGTTGAACGGTGCCGGTGCGCTGGCTGCGGCTCTTGTTTGGCATGCAACTCTTGCTTGATCCCAATATCTGACAAAAAGGACAGCATTCGCCGCGCGACGCCGGGTAGTTTTGTGCTTTGCTCAGTAAGTGACGCACCTTCATCGAGGCCATGTCTTCCACATCTCCGGTCGTCCGACGGTAGAGGATGCGGCGCAGTCGCTCGTCTCGATCCCCGACGGCGTCTTGGCGATCGACGATGCCGGAACGATCGTCTACTGCGGAGAATTCGGATCACTCCCGAGCGGTCTCGAAGGCGCTGAAACCCACGACCACCGACCGGGTTTCCTGCTGCCCGGATTCGTCGATGCACACATTCATTTCCCGCAGACCTACGCCGGCGACGCATACGGCGGCGGCCAACTCCTCGAGTGGCTCGACCTGTGCGTCTTTCCCTCCGAATCGCGATTCGCTGATCCGGAGTTTGCCCAGCACGCTGCCGAGGCCTTCTGCGCTCGCCGAATCGCCACGGGAACCACGGCCGCGATGGTGTTCGGATCGGCCTTCCCGCACGCGCAGGACGCCCTGTTCTCGGAAACTCTGAAACGCGGCCTTCGGGTGGTCAGCGGACGTGGGGTTCAGACCACCGGCCCGGCCTCCGCCGCCGCGCTGATCACCTCGGAAGAGGACGCGATCAGACTCACCCGCGAGGAGATCGACAAGTGGCACGCGGCCGACACCGGCGACGTGAACACTGCGCTCGTTCACGTCGCAGTGGTTCCCCGCTTCTCTCTCGCGGTGACAACACGGACGCTGAAGGATTTGGGGGAGTTGTACGACTCCGTCCGTGACCGGGGCGTCTACTTCCACAGTCATCTCAACGAGAACAATCGGCCCGGAACCGGCGAGGTGGCAACCACACTCGCCGAGTACGAGGTCGAGACCTATCTCGACACGTACGACGGCAAGTTCCTCCCCGGCTCACAGGTCGGCGGAAAGAGCTTCCTGGGTCCACGCGCGATACTCGCGCACTCGGTGCACTGCCAGGACTCCGAACTCGCACGAATGGCCGAGACCGGAACCTCGATCGCACATTGCCCTACGTCCCAGCAGTTTCTCGGCTCCGGCACCATGCCGTGGAAACGAACCGTTGCGTCAGGGGTCAACATCGCGATCGGATCGGACTTCGGTGGCGGCGACGAGTGCCTGCTCACCCGAGTCCTCGGCGACGCCTTCAAGGTTCACATCTCCGAAGCCGGAGACGACGGAGTGTCGATGCACCCTGCCGAACTGCTGTTCACCGGAACACTCGCCGGTGCTCGCGCGCTGGACATGGAGAACCGGATCGGCAACTTCGACGAGGGCAAAGAGGCCGACTTCCTGGTGATCGATCCGTCCGGGTGGCCGCCGCTCGCCGGGCTCGTCAACTACGGAACGCGTTCGGATGATCCGATACTCGCCCGCGACCAGACGCTCTTCGGGCTCCTGATGGCGATGCGCGAGCCCGCGATTGCGCACGTGTACGTGCAAGGGCGCCGGATATCGGGCTGACGTGTCCGCAACTGCCATCACCGGGTACCACCGAACGAGTTCGGGATTCCGGGCGTGGGTCGAGCGTGCGGCCGAGACCGCCGGTCGATTCGACGGCTACCTGAGCTGTGGCATCAGTGATCAACCGGAACCGGTGTCGCACGGCGTGTCCGTCACTTTCGACAGTGCCGACGATCTTCATCGTTGGCTGGAGTCGACTGATCGCCGCGATCTCGAAAGATCAGCTGCTGCAACGGGAATTCTGGCGCAGACGAGTGATCTCGTTCTGATCGACGGCGTGCTGCCGCCGCCCGGTATCGGTGTGTACGACCACGCCGTCGTCGTGGGTAAGGAGAACGAGTTTCTGCGAACGCAACGACACCTCATCGATCTCAGTTCGCGATTCTCCGGCTACGAGTCGGTGATGTTGTTGCGGTCGGTCACCGACTCCACCCAGTGGAAGTCCGTCCTTCGGTTTCGGACAGAGCAGCAGTTGGCGGTGTGGATGGCGTCGCCCGAGAGGGCCGCAGCACTACCGAAACTGCGGGCCGAGTTGGCCGAGGACTTCACCGAGACCACGCGGTCGACACCGTTCGGCACCATTCTGCGCACGGAGAACGGGCAGACTCGCGCGACGCCGAATTGGAAGACGGCGATGATCATCCTGCTCGTCCTCTATCCCACGGTGATGACGCTGTCGAGGTTTCTCGGGCCGCTGCTCGACGGGATCGGAGCGCCGCCGTGGCTGTCGATGTGGTTGAGCCAGATAGTCAGCGTCGGCGCCATGACGTGGTTCCTGATGCCGACGGTCACGAGATGGTTCCGTCATTGGCTGGACCCGGTCGACGGCGCCGTTCCCCGCACCAACTGGCGCGGCGTCGCGGCGGTAATTGCGGTGTACGCAGTGACTCTGACGCTCTTCGCGTCGGTGAAGTGGCTGCAGTTCTGGGACTACTTCGACTGAATCCGGCCTCGGCGGAAGTAGGTGAGTGGCCCGAAGAAGTTGACGAAGATGATCGCCGCCCACTTCTTCTTGCTGCCGTTGACCGTATCGGCAGGGCGTCGCGCCAGGTCTGTCCACGCGGCGATCGCCAACAGGGACTGAATCGTTGCGAGCACGGCGACGACGCGGCGTTGCGCGGGTGACAGCTCACTCCAGGACTTCTTCTTTGTGAGGTTCATGAACTCCACTGTGCCCTCGAACGTCCAATCGGTGTCGAGATCCGGTTGTTATCGGTGCCGGGAGTTCCTCAAATCAGTGTGAATAGCGTCACCATGATGACCGATAGGTACGGTCCCGCGGGCCGTCGGGCCGGTCGTTTTCGGCGTAAAGATCTCGCTAACTGAAGTTATGGCTGAAAAATTGCGCACACGCTCAGGATGCAATGTGCCCTGGATGGGGAAATTTGGCATCGATTCGCAAGTAAGAGACTTTGACGGCGAATCTCTCAGGGTGGGGAAGTCGAGCCCTCTGTTCTTGCAGCACCGGTCCAGCGGTGATGCTGCACGATAACTGATCTCGGCAACCATGTTCGAATTTTGTCAGGAATGCGCAATATGGTGACAAATTGTTCACCGTGACTGGTTGTTACCTGTGGATATGAGGTCACTAGAGCGGGCCTGAAATGTAACGTCCCGGACACATTTGGTGTCGTAAAAGTAACGGAAGGGCTCTAGTGTTAGCCCCGGCAGCCAGCCAGTGGCCCGCCATCACGGACAGTTCATCACTGACAGGAGCAATATCAATGCCTACTATCGGTTTCGGCGACATCTCAGACTTCCTCGGCGCTTTCGCTGACCTCTTCGGATTCCTCGACTTCATCTCCGGAAGCGTTGAAGGCCTGTCGGCAGAGTAAGTCCCGCAGAGCAAGAAGTGCCCCCGAGCCTGTGGCGCGGGGGCACTTCTCTGTTTCATCGAGCTGCGCGGTGGAGTGGGCACCGAGCCCATTTGTCGCAAATGTGGCTCATGTTGGCCAAGTGCATGGCGGGGATGATGTGACTGTGGTGGAATGCGAGCGAAAGAAGATAGCTTGCCTGCCCGCCACTTCGAGCGGGACACGCCGATGATCGGAGCTTTGTGCACGTCTCGCGAAGAAACCTCTTCAAGTACGCAGCGGCTGGATCGGCGGCTGCCGGACTCGCTGCATTGAGCGGTACGACGTCGGTGGCCAATGCCGGTTCGCTCGGGACCCTGCTCGATTACGCCGCCGGTGTGCCGTCCGCTCAGGCAATCAAGGCCGCCGGGTATGCGGGCGCCATTCGGTACGTCTCGGACAGGCGCCCGGGCGCCGATTGGATGGTCGGCAAGCCCGTACTGGCGCGGGAAACCGACGCGTTGACCGCGGCCGGACTTCAAGTCGTTTCTTGCTATCAATTCGGCAAGGGCGGAACGGCGGACTGGCGCGGGGCCCGCGAAGCGGGCAAGCGTCATGCTGCCCGTGGCCTCGAACTACATGCGGCGGCTGGTGGGCCGTCCGGTCGCCCGATCTACGCGTCGATCGACGACAACCCGACCAGTACTGAAATCACTACGCTGATCGCGCCGTACCTCGAGGGGTGGGCCTCGGTTGTCGGCAACGGAGCGCTCGGCGTCTACGGAAACACTCGCGTGATCGACGCCATGATCAGTGCCGGCGTCGGAACCTGGTTCTGGCAGCACAATTGGGGCTCGCCCGCAGGGTATGTGCACCCGCGGGCAAACCTGCATCAGTTCGAGATCGACAAGCGCAAGGTCGACGGCGTCGGCGTGGATCTGAACTCGATCCTCACTCGGGACTACGGGCAGTGGTCGTTGGCCGGTGCGGTCGGTCCGGCTCAGCCGGTCGGATCCTCGTTGCCGACAGGATCTATCGCACCATAGCGCCGAATTTGGCGAGCCAGGCCTTGGCGTCGTCGGGGAGGGTGCCCGCCGCTTCCGCGGCGAGGCACCATGCTTTTGCCATCGACAGGAAGTTCATCGGGTTGTAGGCGTCTTCTTCGCGAGACCACAGTCCGTTGCCGGCGTAGTGCAGGATCGTGATGTTGGCGGCTCCGTGCTTGGATCCGTCACCCGGATCCTCCATCGGGTTGTCGATCTCGCACACGATCCATCCGCGCTGCTCGTCGACCACGAACCAGTTGGCTGGAAATTCGGTCATGCGGTGCCCCGGGAACTCCGTCATCGTGCGAGTAACCCACTTGCGTACGGCCTCTCGGCCATTGAGGGTGCCGAAAGCGTGTTCCACGTAGACGACGTCCTCGGTGAACATGTCCGCGAAGGCGTTCCAATCGCCGGAACGAGTGCACTCGACAACGGTGTTCTGGTAACCCGCGAAGGCGTCTTCGAGTTCGGTGCGTGTCCAGGTCATGAAAGGCTCCTCGGGTAGTCGTCGCCTCAAATTAGAACACGTTGCAGAATTGATTGTCGGCGATTCGATGCAGGAGGGTTCTGCGGTACCGTCGTTGGCGGGTCGGGGACCCGTTATGTGAGAGGGCACCACGTGGATATCATCATCAATTTCATCTACACACTTCTGTCGAAGTTGCAGACGGGCAGCATCGAAGGCTCTTCGGAGAAGTGAGTCCTCCGCCGGGTTGATTCCCCTACGAGACTTTCTGTTTGGGAATCAACCCGGCGAACACCATCGTCACGACGGCGGCGGCGATGGAGATCAGGAACGTGGCACGAAACGCCTCGAACGAGGGGATCACTGCGGTGCCGACGGTGATGGTCATTCCGGCCAGGACGACGCTCACGATCGCGGCAGACGTCGACGTGCCGATCGATCGCATCAGTGAGTTCAGTCCGTTCGCGGCTGCAGATTCCGTGATGGGGACTGCGCCCATGATCAAGGCCGGCATGGCCGAGTACGAGAGCCCGACGCCCGCTCCGATGAACATTCCGGCCACGGCGACCTGCCAGACGCTCGACACCGTGAAATATGCGAAGGCGTAACCCAATCCGATGACCAGGGCGCCGAGCATCAACGTGATTCGCGGGCCGCGCCAAGCCGAAATTCGAGCGGAGACGGGCGAGAGCGCCATCATGACGAGTCCGCCGGGGGCCAGTGCGAGCCCCGCTGCAACCATGGACAGTCCGAGTCCGTAACCGGTGGACGTCGGTGCCATGAGCAGTTGGGGGAGCGTCAGGGAATTGCCGTACATGGCAAAACCGACGGCGATCGACGCGAAGTTGGTGAAGAGAACTTGCGGCCGGGCCGATACGCGGAGGTCCACCAGCGGTGCGTTGCGTCGAAGTTCCCACCATCCCCACATCAGGAAGCTGAGCGCGGAAACCGCAAGGAGCCCCAGGGTTTTCGCGTCGCTCCATCCCCAGGTTCCGCCCTTGGTGATGGGGAGTAACAGGGTGATCAGACCAACGGTGAGGCCGAGCGCACCGACGAAGTCGAAACGTCCCGGGCGTCGTACGGTCGATTCGGGAATGACGAACGCAACCAGTGCGATGCAGATCAGCCCGAACACTGCCGATGTGACGAAGAGGAAGTGCCAGTTGGCATTCTGGGCGATCACCGCGGCGATCGGCAGTCCGATCGCACCGCCGACGCCGAGGGTGGCGCTCATGACCGCCATCGCGCCGGCCACTTTCTTCGGTGGAAGAACGTCACGAATGATGGCTATGCCCAATGGAATTGCCCCGACCGATGCTCCTTGAAGTGCACGGCCGACAACGAGCACGATCAGTGATGGTGCGATCGCGCAGATGGCCGAGCCCAGAACGACCATCGCGAGACTGACCAGCAGCATTCGTTTCTTGCCGAACATGTCGCCGAGGCGCCCGCTGATCGGCGTGATCACCGCGGCGGCGAGGAGTGTTGCGGTGACCGCCCACGAGGTGTCGGCGGGAGTGGAGTTCAACAGGTGCGGCAATTGCGGAATGATGGGGACTACCAGCGTCTGCATCAAGGCGACGACGATTCCGCACAGTCCTAGAACGGTGAGCACTGGACCCGAGGATGCGTAGTTCGTGTCGGGGATTTTCTCGTCGACATTGGACGACCCTGCGTGAACGGACATGCGGCTCCCGCCATGGCGTGTTCTGATTGGTGCGTTCGCCCCAGTGTGCACGCTACACATCGTGTGTAGTCTGCACAATATGAGGATGGACCGGGACCCTGATCTGGTGAATATCGAGTACGAGTTGACTCTGCTCTCGCGTTACCACGCGCTCGCACAACGGGCCGAACTTCATCTGGACCGGTCGGCGTATCTACTGCTCGGTCGACTGGAATTGCAACATCCCATGAGCCTCAAGGAGCTCTCCTGCGCTTTCTCGCTCGACATCTCCACCATCAACCGGCAGATCGGCGCGCTGAGGCGTCAGGGCTTGGTGGAGCGAGTGGAGGATCCGGACGGAGGGCTCGCGCGAAAGGTCCGGCCGACGGCGCAGGGGCTGTCGAAACTTCGTGCTGATCGCGAACATTCGACAGCCGGTGTCGAAAAGGTCCTCCGCGAGTGGACGCCGGAGCAGCGTCTCGCGCTCGGTGACCTACTGCGGCAATTCAATACCTCGGTCGAAGCGCTGGAAGGCCGCGAATGGCCGCGACCGAATCAGGTCTGAGAGTGCGAGACGGATCGTAGTGAGCGGTCCGGATCGCTCGAATCCGATTCCGGCGCAATGACAACAAGTTTCGGGTGTTCTTCGGGGGCTGCATGATTTCCACGCCAGGAGAGCAGTGACCAACGTGAGAGACCGGACAGCGCGGACCCGAGACTGGCGAACGAGCCCGAACTCAGGACCGACGCCGTAGACCCGATGCTTCCGATCGAGAGAAAAGAGCCGACGCTACCGATCGACAGGATCGAGTACGCCGATCCGATCGAGAGAATGGACCCCTCGGATCGGATGGACAGTATCGATCGCGTCGACTTGTGTGACCGTATCGACTGGTCTGGGCCGGATTTCTTCTCTGGACGACCGTGCGTGATGTCCACTCGTAGATGTCCCATCTATCGGGTCTATCACGGTGATCGGAGATGCAAAAGGGACCCACCGAAATTCGGTGGGTCCCTTTCACAAGACTTCGATCAAGCTACCGCGAACATGCCCACGGTCGGAAGGAAGCTGCAGGTGATGCGATCTGCGCCTTCCGGCTGGGTGGTCAGCGAACCGCTGATCACCGAGAGAACGCGTCCGGGGCCGGTATCGGCGATAGCCGACAGAGTGGCTGGGCCGTCCGGGTTGATGCGTGCGGCGTTGGTCAAGTTCTGGGTGGCGCTGCGCTGGTTGTCGATGTTGACCCAGGTGACGGTCATCGGCACCGGCTGGTCGTCGACGGCGGGAGCCGTACCGAGAGCGGTGAAGACGAATCCGGCCTGACCGGCAGCGGGACCGGGAGGAGGCAGGTGAGCCGGGCCGGGAACGGCAAGTGCGGTTCCGACCGAATCGGCGGTGGCCGAGATGCAGCCCTTGCCAAGCGTCGGGTAGAGGAACTGCGCGATGACGGGGGCGTTCTCGTCCGGGATCGCCGGTCCGCCGCCGCCGCTGCCGTCGAGGAAGGTGATGACCTTCTCGAGGGTGGCCTTGATCTCGGGCGGAATGCCGGGGGAGTTCAGGATCGCGCGAGCCTGGTCGAGCAACGCTTGCTGCGGTCCGCCTGCAACATCGGCCGGACCTGCGGCGGCGCCGATGATGGCGGGCGCAAACGATGCGAGGAACTCGATCGGCACACTTTCGGGTGCGGGCGGTGCTGCCGGATCGGCCATTGCCTGTGCCGGCAATGCCAGTCCTGCTACTGCGGCAATAGCGACGGCGGTGAACGCCTTTCGCATACCTCGGGTTCGAAGCACTGTTTCCCCATCCTTAGTCATACCGCGCGGGCGCCTAGGCGAGCTCCGCGTTTGACGGCTCGAGGGGTCACTCTATGTACAGAGCCCCCGGGTTGTACAGCTGTTCAGTTGCTGAGCAGCTACGCACCGGGGGGAGTCTATGGCATGACCGGCCTCGATCGTGATTTACGGCGACCATACCTGTGACTGAAGTGATCTATGTGAAAGTTGATGCAACTGTTACGTCAGATTGCGAGGTTTGTTCACTCGAAGATCAGTCGAAACGGACCGAATCGTCGACGAGTACGTCAATTCGACGGGCAAGGTCGAAGTCCAGTTCCGTGAGACCGCCCGCCGAGTGTGTCGAAAGCGTGTACGTGACCTTTCGCCAGCGAACGTCGATGTCGGGATGATGATCCGCGGCCTCGGCGACTGCCGCGATGCGTTGAAGAAGCGCGATGGCGTCCGGGAATGTCGCGGAGTCGACCGTGCGAGTGATCGACCCTGGCGACAGTTGCCAGGCGGGCAGTTCGTCGAGAGCGTTTTGGATCGCGGAGTCGGACAACAAAGTGGCCATACTCCATCATGGTGCGATGAGTGATGCACCTGCAAGGGATCGGGAAGTTGTCGCCGGTGCGATCTTCCGCGAGGGAAGGCTGCTCCTCGCGCAGCGGACGAGTCCGCCGGCTTTGGCCGGTCGTTGGGAGCTGCCGGGCGGGAAGGTCGAAGAATTCGAATCGCCACAGAACGCGTTGGCGCGGGAGCTGCTCGAGGAACTGGCGGTCGAGGTGAGATGCGGCGCCAGAATCGGTGTCGACGTGCCACTGTCGCCTGGGTTGGTCCTGCGGGCCTACCGGGCGGAGTTGGTGTCGGGAGAACCGGTCGCGCTCGACCATGCTCAATTGACATGGGTCGACGCCGAAGAACTGTTGTCGATGGATCTGGTGGACAACGATCGAGCCTGGATCCCCGAGTTACTCGCGGAATTGAGCGCGCTTACGCCGCACGAGCCTTCTTGAGACCCGCTTTCAGTTCCTTCTTGGATGCGCCCTCGTTCTCGAGCTTCTTCATCCGCATGATGACGACGGGACACTTGATGCACCGCGTCTTCTTGCGGCAGCACTTCTTCTTCGGCTTGAGCTGCGAGACCTTGCTTGCCTTGACTTTTCCCATGTGACGCTGCGGCTTTCCTGTTTCACTACGGCGGAGAGCCCGCTCTTGGAACGAGGTTAGCGTACCCTTAAATGACCTGTTTCTCCAGGTCGTAATCCTACGCGCATCGGCGTGGTGCAGATCACTATTCGCTGGTGGGGGCGGTGATAGAGGCCGCACAATGCAGGAGTATCAGCCCGGAGCGAGTAGTATTTACTAGGCCGCGGTGCCTTCTCAGGCGATTCGTGCCCTGATTCGGATCACACACTCGTGCAGCGGCCACCAGAAGAGCCGTGCGACTTGACTTTCGCGTGGCCGAATCAACTCAGCCAGGAGAGCCATCGCGTGACCATCACCAGCTTCCGTAACGTTGCCATCGTCGCACACGTCGACCACGGCAAGACCACCCTCGTCGACGCCATGCTTCGTCAGTCCGGCGCGTTCGAGGAGCGCGCCGAGCTGGTCGATCGCGTTATGGACTCCGGCGACCTCGAACGCGAGAAGGGCATCACCATTCTCGCGAAGAACACCGCAGTACATAAGGTCAACGAAGACGGTTCCATCACCGTCATCAACGTCATCGACACCCCCGGCCACGCCGACTTCGGTGGCGAGGTCGAGCGCGGCCTGTCCATGGTCGACGGCGTCGTCCTGCTCGTCGATGCTTCCGAGGGACCCCTGCCGCAGACGCGTTTCGTGCTGCGCAAGGCACTCGCCGCTTCGCTGCCCGTCATCCTGGTCGTCAACAAGACGGACCGCCCCGACGCCCGCATCGAAGAGGTTGTCACCGAGGCTCAGGACCTGCTCCTCGACCTCGCATCGGACCTGTCCGACGAGGCCGCCGAAGCCGCTGAGCTCGCACTCGAACTTCCCGTCCTCTACGCGTCCGGTCGCGAAGGCAAGGCATCGACCGTGCAGCCCGAGAACGGCAAGGCTCCCGACGCCGAGGACCTCACCGCACTCTTCCAGGTGCTGATGGAGTACGTCCCCGCGCCGAAGGGCTCGGTCGACGCACCGCTGCAGGCTCACGTCACCAACCTCGACGCATCCGCATTCCTCGGTCGCCTCGCACTCGTTCGCATCCACAACGGCGAGCTGCGCAAGGGCCAGACCGTGTCCTGGTGCCGCGAGGTCGACGGCGAGCCCGTCGTCACGAAGACCAAGATCACCGAACTCCTCACGACCATCGGTGTCGAGCGCGTTCCCGGTGAGGTCGCCGTCGCCGGCGACATCTGCGCCGTCGCAGGATTCCCGGACATCATGATCGGCGACACCCTCGCCGATCTGGAGAACCCGGTCGCACTGCCCCGCATCACCGTCGACCAGCCGGCAATCTCGGTCACGATCGGCACCAACACGTCACCGCTCGTCGGTCGCGTCAAGGGTCACAAGCTGACTGCACGCATGGTCAAGTCCCGCCTGGACCAGGAGCTCGTCGGTAACGTCTCGCTCAAGGTCCTCGACATCGGTCGCCCCGATGCGTGGGAGGTCCAGGGTCGTGGAGAGCTCGCGCTCGCCATCCTCGTCGAGCAGATGCGTCGTGAAGGCTTCGAACTCACCGTCGGTAAGCCGCAGGTTGTCACGCAGCTCGTCGACGGCAAGGTTCACGAGCCTTTCGAAGAGCTGACCATCGACAGCCCCGAGGAGTACCTCGGCGCGATCACGCAGCTCCTGGCCAACCGCAAGGGCAAGATGGTCCAGATGTCGAACCACGGCGCAGGCTGGGTTCGCATGGAGTTCATCGTTCCTTCGCGTGGCCTCATCGGCTTCCGCACGGACTTCCTCACGGAAACCCGCGGAACCGGTATCGCCAACGCCGTGTTCGACGGATACGGCCCGTGGGCCGGTGAGATTCGTGCGCGCCACACCGGCTCGCTCGTCTCGGACCGCTCCGGCACGGTGACGCCGTTCGCCATGATCCAGTTGGCCGACCGCGGAACCTTCTTCGTCGAGCCCGGCGCAGACACCTACGAGGGACACGTCGTCGGTATCAACCCGCGTCAGGAAGACCTCGACATCAACGTCACCCGCGAGAAGAAGCTGACCAACATGCGTCAGTCGTCCGCAGACGTGATGGAGACCCTCGCAAAGCCGATCAAGCTCGAACTCGAAGCAGCGATGGAGTTCTGCTCCAGCGACGAGTGCGTCGAGGTCACCCCGGAGGACGTCCGCGTCCGCAAGGTGCACCTCAACGCAACCGAGCGCGCTCGCGAGCGTTCACGTAGTAAGGCACGCGACAAGGCTGCTCTGTAGTCTTTCGTCGGTTACAACCTGACAGGCGGATGTGCCTTTCAGCCGAGTTTTCGGCGGAAAGGTACATTCGCCTTCATGGTTTCCAGGCGAAAGATCTGCCAGGGAATCGAGTGCAAAGGGGCGACGCGGCCCCGTACGGAAGGAATTGTCTGTGGCCTCAGGACGTCGCTACCTGGCGTTGGCAGTGGCAGTGACGGCGTTGTCACTGACTGCATGTACAGCCGATCCGCCGCCTCCGGTCGAGAGCACCGAAACCGTCAAGCCCACACCGACTCCGGTCGTTCCGGCGATGAAGCAGGTCACTGTGGCAATCGACGAGGTGGGAGGCGGATTCAACCCGCACCTGCTCGCGGATCAGTCGCCGGTCAACTCCGCAGTCGGCAACCTCGTACTGCCCAGTGCGTTTCGCCCGATCAATTCGCCCACACAACCTGGCGCGACGGAGTGGGCGATCGACGATTCTTTCCTCGTTTCCGCTGAAGTGACGTCGGAGGCCCCGTTCACGATTCGCTACCAACTGCGCAACGAAGCCCAATGGTCGGACGGCGCTCCCATTGCGGCAGAAGACTTTCGCTACCTGTGGCAGCAGATGATCTCGGTTCCCGGTGTGGTCAATCCCGCGGGCTATCAGATGATCGACGACGTGAACTCGTCCGGCGGCGGCAAGACGGTCAACGTCGTGATGCGTGCGCCGTATCCGGCATGGCGAGAGTTGTTCACCGATATTCTTCCGTCCCACCTGATCAAGGACACTCCCGGCGGTTTCAGCACCGGCCTGAGTGAGGGGATTCCGGTGTCGGGAGCCCACTTTCACGTGCGCTCGGTCGACCGCGGCCGGGACGAAATCGTGCTCGAACGCAACGACCGATTCTGGGGCAAGCCTTCAGACCCGGATCAGATAGTTCTGCGACGCGGAGGAACGGCTGCACAGTTGGCGGATGCGCTGCGTACCGACGATGCCCAAGTGGCGCAGGTTCATTCGGGTAGTGCTACGGATATTCAGCTGTCTGCAATCCCGGGTGTCAGGACGGCATTCTCCTACGTTCCGCGCACTCTCGACATCAACGTGAACGGGCGAAGCAAGAACTTCGCAGATGTTCGGGTGCGTAAAGGTGTTCTGGGACTGCTCGATCCGGACCTGCTCGCCGTGGTGGCGGCAGGGAGTGAATCGGCGTCCGCCCCGGTGAAAGCTCAGATCCTCGCTCCGTCGGATCCGGGATATGCGCCCACCGCGCCGCCGAAACCGACCAGGGAGCAAGCACTGGGCGAGCTGACTGCAGCCGGCTACCTGACGGCACCGCCCACCGGAATCGTCACGGGCACTGGAACGGTCGGATCGATCGTCCGTGACGGCGCCCAGTTGACACTGCTGATCGGCGCTCCCGAAAACGACGACATCGCGATCGCCGTGGCAAACACCGCTGCCGACGAATTGCGTGACGTGGGAATCCTGGCGACCGTCGAATCGGTGGCGCCGGAGGAACTCTACGGCGAGGACCTGACGACAGGACGCGTCGACATGATCGTCGGTTGGAGCCGGGCAGGCGCCGACACGGCCACTTCGCTGGCCTCGCGGTTCAGTTGCCCGAGCGCACCTTCCACTCCGGCAACAAGTTCGGCAGTGCCCGCACCGACGCCGTCGCAGACACCGGAGCCCATCCGAACGACAAGCGTCGAGGCTCCGAGCAACCTGTCCGGGCTGTGTGATCCGGCGTTGCAAGGTCGGATCGACGAAGCGCTCAGTGGCATCGGGGATCTGGGGTCGTTGATCGCCGATGCGGAACCCAAGCTGTGGGATCTTGCGGCGGTTTTGCCGATCGTGCAGAGCCGAGCGCTGGTCGCGGTCGGGACCGGAGTCGAGGGCGTGGTCCTCGACGGGCCGGTGCAGGTGGGGATATTCGGAAACGCTACGGACTGGGTGAGGGTGGAAAAGTGACCGCGTCGGCGAAGCGACTTCTGTTGGTACACGCACATCCGGACGACGAAACGATCACCACCGGTGGCACCATCGCGCGATACGCGTCCGAAGGCGTCGAGGTCACAGTCCTCACCTGCACGTTGGGGGAGGAAGGCGAAGTGATCGGTGATGCGTGGGCCGGGCTCGTGGCTTCCGAGGCCGATCAACTCGGTGGCTACCGGATCGCGGAACTGAGCGCTGCTTTGTCGGCTTTGGGCAGTGCCGCTCCTCGCTTCCTCGCCGGTGCCGGTCGGTATCGCGACTCCGGAATGATCGGCACACCTTCGGCCGCCAATCCCCGTGCTTTTGTCAATGCTCGACTCGACGAAGCAGTCGGCGCGGTGGTCGCCGTCATTCGTGAGATTCGGCCGCACGTCGTGATCACGTACGACCCCAACGGCGGCTACGGGCACCCGGATCACATCCAGGCGCACGCGATCACGACAGCGGCCGTCGAAGCTGCAGGAACGACCGCGTATCCCGAGACCGGCGAGCCGTGGTCGACTCCGAAGTTCTACTGGACCGTGACCGAGCGCAGCGGACTCGAACGCGGCATCGCGGCGATTTCCGAGTTCCCGGAGAACTGGCGTCTGCCCGAGCCCGGGGAATTGCCGAGCGTCGAGGACACAGACGTGACGACGGCAATCGACGTTCGAGGCGTCATCGATGCGAAGGCGAGGGCATTGAGCGCCCACGCCACTCAGGTGACGGTAGCCCCGAGCCGAGCCGAGTTCGCATTGTCGAACAACGTGGTCCAACCGATCCTGACGGTCGAGCATTTCGTATTGGCCGCCGGCGCGCTCGGTCCGGTGGGTGAGGACGGCCGCGAGCGCGATCTGTTCGGCGGGCTGCACAGCTGACCTGGGCGTCGGCTCACAGGCATTGCGATCGACGCCGTAGTGGTGTGTGATGCGTGTCACCGGATGGGTGGTCCTTTCGGTAACAGCAAAGCCTGGGGGCTGAAGAAATGTACAACTGGGACCTGCAGAACCAGATCGTCGCCTTCGTCGATTCGTTGCGTCCGATGGCTGGTTATTACCACGACTTGTATTACGGGTCGCTCTACGCATTCGCAGATCAGCAGAGTCATTTGCTGACTCTGCTCGGGTTCCCACCGGTTCCCTGATCAGCTTCGTGCTTTTCGGGCGCGAGCCGGGGTGCTTGTCGGGAGGGACCCCGCGCTCGCGCGATGACGACCGATAGACCACTATCAAAACCATGACGACCGTCGAGAACAACACGGACGCCTCGACAGGAACGTCGCTGTCGTGGCTCGACCCTGTCATCCTCGGCGTCCTGATTTTCGACGGATTCTTGTGCGCGGTGTTGTCCGTCCTGTTCTTGCCGACTCATCTCGGTACGACGGCATTTCCCATCAGCATTCTCGTAGCCGCGACCGCGAACCTCGTATTGGTGATCGCCGCCCGCACGGTTACGACGCCGGGTAGGGCCGCATTGCCGCTCGCCGGTTGGATCGTCGGGTTCTTGGTGTGCATGGTGGGCGGCCCCGGCGGCGACGTACTCGTGCTTTCGTCCCCTCTGACCTTCCTGCTGCTGGTCGGTGCGATCGCTCCGGCCGCCGTTTTCCTCTTCAAGGTGGCGATCAACAGACTCGCCACCCTCAGCTCGCAATAGTTCTCGGCGCGCGCGTAGGAAACTGACCCGTGCATAAGGGACACTCAGCCTGTGGCTGAACATGATTTGGCGGGTGCGACTATCGCCTTGACCGCAGAACGGCGTGTCGAAGAATTTGCGACGCTCCTCGAACGTCGAGGCGCGGAGATCGTGCGGACACCGGTGATCCATGTGCTGCCGTTGGTGGACGATCGAGACCTGAGGACTCAGACGTCCGCTTTGATTGCCGATCCTCCGGAATTGGTCGTGATCAGTACCGGGATCGGCTTCAGGGGTTGGCTCGACGCCGTCGCTTCGTGGGGTTTGACCGACGAGTTCCTCGGGGCTCTCGCCCACACGCGCATCATCGCCCGCGGCCCGAAGGCGACGGGCGCCATCCGAGGCGCCGGACTGCGCGAGGAATGGTCGCCTTCGGGTGAGTCGTCCGAGGAAGTTCTGGCACATCTCGGAAGCGAGGGAGTGGCAGGCTTGCGCATCGCAGTCCAGTTGCACGGCACCATCACCGAATGGGAGCCGTTGACGGACCTGAGCGCCTCCCTCGCCGACATCGGCGCGGTTGTCACTCCGGTATCGGTCTATCGGTGGATCCGGCCGCCGGATCAGTCGCCGGTCCGCGCGTTGGTCGCTGCAGTTCGTTCCGGTGCGATCGACGCGCTGACCTTCACCAGTGCCCCCGCGGTCTCCTCGATGCTCAGCACGGCAAAAGAAATGGGCGAGTTGGAGCGGTTCGTCGCAGCGATGCGCGGACCGGTACCGACCTACTGCGTCGGACCGGTCACGGCCGCTCCGCTGGAACTCCTCGGTGTTCCGACCATCCAGCCCGAGCGATCGCGTCTCGGTTCGCTGGCGAGGCTCATCATCGACGACCTGCCCACACGTCGCCACCGCCCGGAGTGACGGCTTCGATCAATTCCCACGCGTTCTCGGCGGGGAGATCGATCACCTCGTAGCTTCCGGTGCCGGCGGGCGTCGCGGCGACGACGGTTGCCACTCCCGCGCGTCGTTGGAAGAACGTCTCGCGCACCGTCCATCCAATGACACCTTCGGATTCGAGACTGTGACGCTGGCGATCGAGCGAGCCGTTTCGGGTGATCAACCATCCGGGTAGTACTGCGTGGCCGAGGCCCTTGTATCGGTCGTAGGCGAGGGCGGTGCCACCGATGGCGAGTACGGCGACCCCGAACCACGCGTAGATCGGTACATCGAGTCCAGAAGCCGCGCACGCCACACAGACCAGGAACGCCACCGCGGCGAGGAACAGTGCTCGGGTGTACCGGCGACGCCGCGCGGCCGGGCCGTGCGGGATCAGCGGGGCGGACGCCTGGCGTGAGTCACCGATCACGGTGGCCATCACTCGCTCGGCTTCCCTGCGCGGTCCCTGCGGGAGCAGTAGCGAAGATTCCTTCTTCTCGGCGCTGACCCCGGTCATGATGGCGTCGAGCCGCGCGCCGCGGGCCAATCGCAGCAGGAGCGGTTCCTTGAGCGTCGTGCCGCGGAGGCGGGCGCGGTCGAGTGTGGTTTGCCGAGTCTTCAACAGGCCGTGACTGACATGCAGGATGCGGCCGTTGTCGGTGAGTTTCATGTTGCCGAACGCGATCAGGTACTGGACGCAGGCGAGTGCACTCGACAGCACCAGCAGCACGACGAGTGCGATGACGACCATCAGTGCGATGCCGAGGCTCTCGAGTGAGTCGAAGCTGTCGCTCACTGCCGAGGATTTCGCGACGGCAGTGCCGATGCCGTATTGGAACGAGATGCCGATGATGGCTGCGATGATGGCGATTCCGGTGAACGAAAAGGGGGCGTAGCGAACCCAACTCGGTTCCCAGTGACCGATTTCGGTGTCGACCGGTTCGGTGATGCTTTCGACCGGCGTGCCCGGGGTTTCCAGTCGCCGTGCTTGCTGGGCGCCGGCCAACAGTGCGGCGCGTAGGTCCGGAACCAGGGCGGTCGACAGGGCGTTGAGCTCGAACTTGTTCGAATCGTGGCCGCTCCCGGCGCGCTGGCCGGTACCGATGCGCACGATCGACAGTCCGAGCAACCGGTGCATGACCCCGGCCTCGACGTCGACGGATCGGATGCGGCTACGCGGGACGGAGAGCAGCTTTTTCTGGAAGACCCCGGTGCGCAGTTGAACGTGGACGGGTCCGATTCGGTACGTGGTGGTGAAATACCGCAACAAACCGAAGATGACGAGCAGAGTGACGACGCCGAGTCCCCACCAGTGGTTTCCGGATTGGCTGCCGAGAACTACGGAGACGAGTAGGACCGGGAGCAGTTTGACGACTTCGTTGACGGGGTGGACCAGAAGCATGCGTCGGTCGAGGCGGAGCCAGGGCTGTTCCTCTTCCGCGGCCTCGGCAGCTGCCGTTTCCGCCTCTACCGGGATCTCGATCGCGGTCGGGTCGCCCAACTGTTTCTCGTTCACGTCGCGTCTCCCACGTTGGTACCCGCGATCTCCGTCAGTTGAGCCACCGTGCGGTCGGCGACTTCCTGGTCGAGTGCGGAGATCTTCACGGCCCCGGCCGACGACGCTGTCGTGACCGTGACGGTTGCCAGACCCAACATGCGGTCGATCGGTCCGCGCTCGGTGTCCACGGTCTGCACGCGCGAGATCGGTGCGATGCGTCGCTCCTGGGTGAACCAGCCGGTGCGGGTGTATACCGCGGTGTCACTGATCTCCCATCGGTGGACCCGATACCGCCACGCCGGGACCATCAGAATGTAGGTGGCAGCGAAGAGTACGGTGACTGCGAATACGGTGCCGACCACCCAGGACGGGATTCCGGGCACCAAGACGGCACAGACGATTTCGGCGACGATGACGGGTACCCAGAACAGTGAGGCAGTGATTGCCCACAGCCTCGGGGCTTTGGTGCTGGGTCGCCATAACGGGTCGGCCATGGTCAGCGGTTGCGGCGCAGTCATGGGCACTACTTTGGTCGAGTGAGGGGCGATCTGTCGACATCGGCCCTATCGTGGAGTGTGGCGACCGCGAAGGGAGCACGTGATGACCGAACAAGATGCGACATTCGACCCGGAGGCTCCGGAATCAGATGCGCTCGAACAATCGACACCCGTAGATCCGAACGCCCCTGAAGAACCCGATCTGACCGACATTCCGCTCGACGCGCCAGTGGCTGACGTCGTGGATCAACGAGTCGAGGTTGCGGTCGACGACGACTACCGGCCGTCGTGATCGAGGCGGTGTCGGGGCGGTGAGGCCTCCTACTTCTGGCACCGGGTGGCACTAGTCGTCCCACATGGCGCATGATCGCTAGGTGAACCGAACTGGTGATGACTCCGGCAAACCCACCATGCTTCCGATGCCAGGTATTTCCGCGTCCGCCTCGTCCAGTCCGTCGCCCGGCCCGTCAGCGTCGGCGATGCGGCGAGTTCTCCGTCGTGCACGCGACGGAGCGACCCTGAACGTCGACGAGGCGGCAACGCTGCTGCAGGCACGGGGAACCGATCTGACCGATCTGTGTTCTTCGGCGGCCAAGGTTCGCGATGCCGGTCTGCTGGCAGCGGGTCGGCCGAACACCGTGACGTATTCGCGGAAAGTTTTCATTCCGCTGACCCGTCTGTGCCAGGACAAGTGCCACTACTGCACATTCGTCACGGTGCCAGGGAAGCTGCGTGCCGCTGGGCACGGCATGTTCCTGGAACCGGACGAGGTTTTGGACATTGCCAGGGCAGGCGCCGAATTGGGCTGCAAGGAAGCGTTGTTCACGCTGGGGGATCGCCCCGAGGCTCGCTGGCCGGAAGCCAAGCAATGGCTGGACGAACGCGGCTACGACTCCACCCTCGACTACGTGCGAGCGATGTCGATCCGGGTACTCGAGGAGACAGGCCTGCTCCCACACCTCAATCCCGGTGTGATGAGCTGGCAGGAACTCTCGCGGCTCAAGCCCGTTGCGCCGTCGATGGGCATGATGCTCGAGACGACCGCTACCCGGCTGTTCACCGACAAGGGTGAGTGCCACTACGGCAGCCCGGACAAGGACCCGGCGGTTCGGCTACGCACCCTGACCGACGCAGGCCGACTGAACATCCCCTTCACCACGGGAATTCTTGTGGGCATCGGGGAGAACTTCCTCGAACGTGCCGAGTCGATCATGGCGATACGCAAGTCGCAGAAGGCGTTCGGCCACATCCAGGAAGTGATCATTCAGAATTTCCTGGCCAAGCCCGATACCGCGATGCGCAATACGCCTGATGCTGGACTCGACGAGTTTCTCGCGGCCATCGCCGTCGCACGCCTGCTGCTCGGGCCGACGATGCGGATTCAGAGTCCGCCGAATCTCGTCTCGAACAGCGAGTGCCTCGCGCTGCTCGGCGCAGGCGTCGACGACTGGGGCGGGGTATCACCGTTGACCCCCGATCACGTCAACCCCGAGCGTCCGTGGCCGAACCTCGAGACCTTGGCCGAGATCAGCGCCGAGGGCGGCTTCATCCTGACCGAACGCACCGCAGCTCAGCCGGCGTATGTTTTGGCGGGGGCTCCGTGGATCGATCCGCGCATCGCAGGCCACGTTCAGGCGCTCGCGGACCCCAAGACCGGCCTCGCCTTGCCAGACACCAAGCCGGTGGGTCGGCCGTGGCAGGAACCGGACGAGTCGTGGGAATCGAGCGGACGCGTCGATCTCAATATCGAGATCGACACGGACGGGCGCAACACCGAGACCCGCAGTGACCTGGGCAGTGCGTTCGGCGACTGGGAGACCGTGCGCGAACAGGTCCTCGAGCTCAGTGCTCCGATTCGCGTCGACACCGATCTGCTGGCTGCGCTCCGCAGTGCCGAACGCGACCCGGCCGGATGTTCCGACGACGAGTACCTGGCCCTTGCCACGGCGGAGGGCCCGGGCCTGGAAGCCGTTGTGGCACTGGCGGATGCGCTGCGCAAGGATGCCGTCGGCGAGGACGTCACCTACGTGGTGAACCGGAACATCAACTTCACCAACATCTGCTACACGGGCTGCCGATTCTGTGCGTTCGCGCAGCGCAAGGGTGACGCCGACGCGTTCACGCTGTCGGCAGAGCAGGTCGCCGACCGTGCGTGGGAAGCGCACGTCGCCGGCGCAACCGAGGTGTGCATGCAGGGCGGTATCGATCCGGAACTTCCCGTCACCGGTTACGCCGACCTGGTCCGGGCCGTCAAGAAGCGCGTGCCGTCGATGCACGTCCACGCGTTCTCTCCGATGGAGATCGTGAACGGTGCATCGCGCAGTGGTGAGAGCATCAGGGATTGGCTGACGGCCCTTCGTGAGGCGGGCCTGGACACCATTCCCGGTACGGCAGCGGAGATCCTCGACGACGAGGTGCGCTGGATCCTCACCAAGGGCAAACTGCCGACGGCGGAATGGATCGAAGTGGTCACCACGGCGCACGAGGTGGGGCTGCGGTCGAGTTCGACGATGATGTACGGGCATGTCGATCAGCCGCACCATTGGGTCGGGCACCTGAACGTTCTTCGCGGAATCCAGGACCGTACAGGCGGATTCACGGAGTTCGTGCTGCTGCCGTTCGTTCACCAGAGCGCGCCCCTGTACCTGGCGGGCGCTTCACGGCCAGGGCCGACCAATCGGGACAACCGCGCTGCGCACGCGCTGGCACGCATCATGCTGCACGGCCGCATACCCAACATCCAGACCAGCTGGGTCAAACTTGGTATCACCGGAACGCAGATGATGCTCAACGGCGGCGCCAACGACCTCGGCGGAACGCTGATGGAGGAGACGATCTCGCGGATGGCCGGCTCCGAACACGGTTCCGAGAAGACCGTCGCAGAACTGCGCGCCATCGCCGAGGGAATCGGACGTCCGGCACGCGAACGAACCACCACACATGCACGACGCGAAGGAGCGATTGCCTGATGGCTGACGTACTGGGGGACCGCAAGGTCGTCGAGGTTCTCGATCGAGCGGTGTGGGGGATCAACCCGGTTCTCGACCTCGCCTACAGCGATCCGCTCGGTATCAAGCGTCGGACGTTCGAGCCGACCGATCCCGAGCGAAACGCTGCTGCGATGGTGTTGGACGCGGCCGCTTGGGTCCTCGACGTCGTCAAGTTCCCCGGGACGGCGGCGTGGTCGGTGATGACCGACGAGCAGCGCTCGAAGTGGTGGACGACCCGGTTGGGTGCACTCAACACCGTTGCCGTGGCGTTCCCCGGCATCTTCGGCGTCCTCCTCAATCGGTTGCCGATCCAGGACCTGCTGGCCTTCGCGAATCAGGCCGTTGTGCTCGTTGCGGTTGCCCGTGAACACGGAGTGACCGAACGGGATCAGCAGGTGGACCTCCTGGCGTCGGTGCTGTGCCGGCGTGAGACGAAGTCTCGAGAGCTTCTGACCGGAGAGGACTTCGCCGAGAAATCAGCCGGCGGCGCCGACGAGACCTGGCGCCCGTTCGCGCTCATCGGAACGTTGTGGCGCACGTCCAAGACTTTTCGTGCCATCACGGACGAGTTGCACAAGCGGCCGTCTCGGACAAAACCGTACGAGATCATCGGCAAGATTCCGGTGGTCGGCGTCGTGGCGGATTACCTCGGTGAGCGGGGCGCTCTAGTACGCGCGGCCGCTCTGGGGGAGAAGTGGATCGCGATTCGGTCGAGGAACATCACCGCAGTAGGCTGAAATGTGTTACCCCCGCCTGCTCGGAGTCGGTCGGCAGGGGGATAATAGGCTGTTCCCGCGGTACGTGAGAGTCGTATCGGATTTTCGGCCCCTTGCAACTGCGTGTTGCGGCGGCGATGCACGACAGGAAGGCAGGGAGATCGGCAGTGACCTACACGATTGCTGAACCGTGTGTAGATGTGATGGACAAGGCGTGCATCGAAGAATGCCCTGTCGACTGCATCTACGAGGGTGGACGCATGCTTTACATCCACCCCGACGAGTGTGTCGACTGCGGCGCGTGTGAGCCTGTCTGTCCCGTCGAAGCCATCTTCTACGAAGATGACGTCCCGGACCAGTGGAACGCATACATCAGCACCAACGTCGATTTCTTCGACGATCTCGGCTCACCGGGTGGAGCGGCCAAGCTCGGCAAGGTCGACTACGACACGCCGTTCATCAAGGCGCTGCCTCCCATGGGTGAGGAATAGCGATCTTGTCTCGTACTTCGGTGGCCGCTGGGCTTCCTGATTTTCCGTGGGATTCGCTTGCCGACGTCACGGCGAAGGCGCACTCTCATCCCGACGGCATCGTGAACCTGTCCGTGGGGACGCCGGTGGATCCGGTGGACCCGGTGATTCAGAAGGCTCTGGCCTCTGTTGCCGAGGTGCCCGGATACCCGACGACTCATGGCACGCTCGCGCTTCGCGAGGCCGTGGCGGAGTCACTGGATCGCCGCTACAACATTCCCGACGTCGATCCGGCAGCGGTGCTGCCGGCCATCGGTACCAAGGAAATGATCGCGTGGCTGCCGAAATTGCTCGGTCTCGGAGCCGGCGATCTGGTGGTCATTCCGGAGTTGGCGTACCCGACGTACGAGGTCGCAGCGAAACTGGCAGGTGCTCGTGTCCTGCGCGCCGACGGCTTGAACAAGCTCGGTCCCGAGTCGGCGGCGATGATCTTCGTGAACTCGCCCTCGAATCCCACCGGCAAGGTGCTCGGCCTCGAGCACTTGCAGAAGGTCGTGGCCTGGGCGCGCGAGCGCGGCGCCATCGTCGTCTCCGACGAGTGCTACCTCGGATTGACGTGGGAAGCCGATGCGCTCTCCATTCTCGATCCTCGTGTCAACGACGGTGATCTGACCGGTTTGCTTGCGGTCCACTCACTTTCGAAGACGTCCAATCTCGCGAGCTATCGCGCCGGGTTCGTCACCGGTGATCCGGCTCTGGTGTCGGAACTGCTCGAGGTGCGCAAGCATGCGGGCATGATCCTGCCGCTACCGATCCAGGCGGCGATGACCGCAGCCTTGGGCGACGACCAACACGAGAACATCCAGCGCGAGCGGTACCGCGAGCGTCGTAGTGTGTTGATCGAAGCTGTTCGAGGCGCCGGATTCACCGTCGACAATTCCGAGGCAGGTCTGTACCTCTGGGCGACGCGCGGCGAGGAATGTCGAGCGACGGTCAGTTGGTTCGCCGATCGTGGGATCCTCGTTGCCCCCGGTGAGTTCTACGGACCGAGCGGGAGCAAGCACGTGCGGATCGCGCTCACTGCAACAGACGAACGAATCGCCGCGGCAGCAAAGCGCCTCTCCGCCTGAATCGTGTGCTTTCCCAGGTGTCAGGTTCCCTGATGTCGGTATCGGTCCGATGTAAGGTCGCGCTGTGACCACCTCAGGGACCGGCGGCTTGGACGCGGTACTGATTTTTGCTGTCGTTGCTGCCTCGGTTGCACTGATGCTCGTGTGGTTGAAAAGTCGTCGAGTTTTCGGAGAATTCCCACTCTCGGCGGCTCTCCTCTGGCTGATGGTTGCAGTGCCTTCCATCTTGCAGGCGGCGATGCCGGGACTGCTCGAGATGTTTCGTCGTGATCCCGCGTTGATTCGTGACGGGCAATGGTGGCGCATTCTGACCTCCGTGCTCGTTCAGGACGGAGGGGCCGCAGGAACTGTCACCAATCTCGCGACGCTGGCCGTGGTTGCACCGCTTGCGTTTCGGCTCTGGGGCGCCGCACGTGGCTGGGCTCTCTTCCTGCTCGGTCAACTGTTGTTCGGTTTGCTCACCACCGCAGTCTTCCCGTCGACCGGCGCAGGCAACTCCGGTGCCACGCTTGCTCTGGCAGCGGCGGCCGCGGGGATCGGCGTTCTGGTGCGCCCGCGAATGCCTGAGATTGTTCTGACGGTCGTGATTGTCGTCGGCGGCGCAACATTGGTGACGGTCGACGACGCACACGGATTCGCGGTGCTTTCCGGGGCGCTCTTGGGGGCTGCGCTGGTGACGCTGTTCCCTCCGCACTCGATGGACGCGCGTCGGGCAGGAGAAAGTTTGCGACCATCCGCGCTGTGAGATGCTGTCGTGGTGCTGCTGAGATCCTTGAACCCCCTTGCTGTTGCCCGCGGTGACGACCTCGACGACGCCGTGACGATCGGTGACACGGTTCTCTCGCGGAGTGCCATTCTCGGTGCCGCGACCTCGGTCGCGGAGCGAGTGGCGCAGGCCGATCGGGTTGCCGTATTGGCAACTCCCACAGCAAAAACGATTCTCGCCGTCGTCGGGGCGTTGATTGCCGGCGTCACCGTTGTGCCGGTCCCGCCGGACTCGGGGAAGGCTGAGCGAGAGCACATTCTGCGTGACTCCGGTGCCCAGGCGTGGCTCGGCGAAACGGACGACCACTGCGAAGGCCTGCCCGTGGTTCCCGTCCGATTGCACGCTCGCTCGTGGCACAGCTATCCCGAACCGGCACCGCAGTCCACAGCATTCGTCCTGTACACGTCCGGAACTACCGGCCCACCGAAGGGCGTTCTCCTCAGTCGCTCGGCTATCGCAGCCGGGCTCGACGCGCTCGCCGAGGCCTGGGACTGGACGTGGCGAGACACCCTCGTACACGGGCTTCCGCTCTTCCACGTGCACGGACTGATTCTCGGAATCCTCGGCCCCCTCCGGATCGGCAGCCGGGTGATCCACACCGTCAAGCCGACGCCGGAAAACTACGCAAGGGCCAAAGGCTCCCTCTACTTCGGTGTCCCCACCGTCTGGTCGCGTATCGCCGAAGACGAAGAAGCTGCCCGCGCGTTGTCCGGTGCCCGACTTCTGGTCTCCGGTAGTGCGCCGCTTCCCGTGCCGGTCTTCGAAAAGCTGCGGGAGCGAACAGGATTGACGCCCATCGAGCGTTACGGCATGAGTGAGACGATGCTGACCCTGAGCACGCGTTTCGACGGCGAGCGACGCCCGGGGTGGGTCGGCGTGCCGCTGCGCGGAGTCGAGACTCGTCTTCGTGACGAGAAGGGCAACGATGTGCCGCACGACGGCGAGAGTATCGGCGGCCTACAGGTACGTGGGCCGATGCTTTTCGACGGCTACTTGAACCGTCCGGACGCAACCGCCGAGTCCTGGACGGAGGACGGCTACTTCAAGACCGGTGACGTCGCCGTCATCGACGAGGGTGGGTTCCACCGAATCGTCGGCCGCGAATCCATCGACTTGATCAAATCCGGTGGATTCAGAGTCGGCGCCGGCGAGATCGAGACCGCCATCCTCGGGCACCCTTCGGTGTCCGAAGTTGCGGTGATCGGTGTCCCCGACGCCGATCTGGGGCAGCGGATCATCGCCGTCGTAGTCCGTAAGCCCGGGACTCCCGAGGTCACCGAAGCCGAATTGGTCGAGTTGGTCGGGGCGGAGTTGTCGGCGCACAAGCGTCCCCGTGAGGTTCGATTTGCCGAGACTCTGCCACGTAACGCGATGGGCAAGGTTCAGAAGCGTGAGCTGCTCTAGGCAGGTCAGTTTGCTGAAAAGTCGCTGCGACGCTTGAAGGTTCGTGAATTCGGCCGGCCTGTCCCGAAATGTGGGCTCGCCGGTTCTCCGACGATTCAGCGCTAGTTGGAATTTCTGTGTTCTTGGCTACACTACCGCCCGGTAGGGACAGTTCCAGTCGCGCGCATACCGTCGGTATGCCTGAGTGCGAGTGGCCTCGGAAGGGCAGATTTCATGGCGGGCGGACGGCATTCGAGTCCTGACAGCGGGCGGTCGATCGGGTTCTACGCAGTGGGTGGGTTGGTTGCCGTCGCGGTAATCGCCACCGGGGTGGTGGTCTTCAAGGCAACACAGTCCGATTCCTGCGAGAGCGTCGACGAGTACTCGCTGGCAGCGGATCCTGCGATCGCGCCGGCAGTCACGGAGATCCTCGCAGAATCGTCGCCGGAGCAGACAGGCTGTTCGCGGATCACGGTTACCTCTGCGCTGCCCGGGGACGTTGCGGGAACCCTGGGTAAGGGCGTGGACGCGCCGGACATGTGGATACCGGATTCGACAGCGTGGGTGGGCAAAGCTGCATTGACGGCCAAGGGGCCGGTCGCTGCCGCCGGCGGTTCGATCGCCACCTCGCCTGTCGTTCTCGCCTCCGGCGGTGGCGAACAGTTTGCCAGTTGGCTCGCGGCGCTACAGGTTCCCGATCTGGCGTTGGGCAATCCGTTGTTCACAGGGGTTGCGTCGGCGCCCATTCTCGGAGCTCTCGCGGAGACCGGGGCTACCTCCGAATCCGTTCGAGCGGCACTCGTACCCCATGCGCAAGCGGAGAGTGTTCGTACCGAAGATCAGCCGGTAGGACAGAAGATGCTCACCGAATTGGTCAGCTCCGGAAAGGTCGGTGTTTCGACCGAGCAACAGGTCGTCGAGTTCGCGAAGGCTGAGTCGAAGATTTCCGCGACAGTACCGGCGACGGGAACCATGATCATGGATTACCCCCTGGTGGTCAGTGCTTCGGCACCGGACCGGCACTACGCCGCAGCCAAGAAGAGTGACGCCATCGCCGAGCTGTTGCACAGTGAATCTGCTCAGGAAGTGCTGACGCGCAGCGGGTTCCGTACTTCCGGCGGTGGAGCCGTCGAAGGTGGAGTCGGTGACGTCACGGCACTGACCGTGTCCGAACAGTCGGTGGCCGATCAGACACTGGGCGCTTGGGCTCTGATGGCCAAGCCGATCCGGACACTCGTTGCGATCGACGTGTCTGCGTCGATGGACTACCCGGCGGCAGGCGGCAAGACGCGCATGCAGTTGACCACTGCTGCTGCTCTGGCCGGCAATCAGGTCTTCCCAGACAGCGTCGCTGCCGGTCTCTGGGCGTTTTCCCAAGGTATGAACGGAACCCAGGACTTCCAGGAATTGGTGCCGATCAGGCGCTACGACACGATCGTCGACGGTGTGACTCAACGAAAGTTGATGGCAGATCAGGCGAACCGGCTCACCGAACTCAAACGTGGCGCCACAGGTTTGTACGACACGACGCTGGCCGCATTCCGTAAGGTTCAGGAATCGTACGATCCGCGAGCGGTCAACAGCGTCATCATCTTGACCGACGGCGCAAACGAAGATCCTGACAGCATCAGCCGTGAACAGTTGCTCGATGTTCTTGCACGCGAGCAGGATCCGGCGCGTCCGGTCATCATCGTCACCATCGGAATCACCGATGACGCAGATGCGGCGGCGCTCGCCGATATCTCCCGCGTGACGGGCGGTTCGACGTACATCGCTCGTGACCCCTCGGAGATTTCCGAGGTGTTCGTGAACGCATTGGCTCACCGAGGAACTTAGGCCGCATCCGGACTGGTCCAGGGTGCCGGAAGTGGCGGAGCCTCAGACGAATACCGGTGCCCGGTAGGTGTCGTTGTGGTGAAGGTGTGCCGGTTACCTGGTACAGGTTCGGCAGTCCAGTCCGAGCCCTGTTTCGCGTAATTGCATGCCGCACACAACCCGGCACCGTTGGCTGCGCTGGTGAGGCCACCCCTCGAGTGATCGCGAATGTGGTCGCGGTGGCGAACCGGCGCGTCGCACCACGGAGTACGGCAGCTTCGATCACGGAGTTCGATCAATCGCGCCAACCCCTTCGGGAAGGTTCTCGCCGTGGATTCCATTGCGGTCAGTGCGCCCGTATCGGGGCGTGCGTAGAGCTTTCGGAGCGTTGCCACCGTTTCGGAGTCTTCGCTGGCCTTGGTGATCCATTCGCGTGCAATAGCGGCTGGTACAGGTCCGTACCCGTGGACGTACGCCGGGTCGGAATTTTCGCCCAACAATGACTGGTCGGAGACAACCAGATTCACGGTGACGGGTGTCGGTGTGGCGCGGCCGATTCCGGTAACTCGCTCGACCAGGAGATCAGCCATGATTTGCGCTCGGGTGCGCTTGTCCCCGCCGGCAAGTACGGAATCTGCGTCGCGCCTGAGCGTGGCGTGCACGGCGATACCTTCGGCCACGGGAAGAAATACATTGAGCCAGCACATCGTGTCGGGCGCAGGCCGTGACGTCACTCGTCTGTCTCCCACGGCTTTGCGTGCTCGTCTGGCAACACTGTCGGAGTCTATTTCGGCAGTGCGTGCGCGGATTCTTTGTGTCAGTTGGTGGTTGCCGCATCCGTCCAAGATTGCAGCGTCGCAGCAGAACTCGCGATCCAATGTAGCGCGATCCTGGGCGGTGAGACATGAAGTCTCGCGCATGAGGATCGTCGCTTGATGCTCACTGATGGAGCCGTCGACGAGTAGTCGAAGTGTGTGAGGCATCTCGTCGTTCAGTGCGCGGGCCAGGTTCAGATGCTGAGTTCCGAACCAAGCCGACTCTCGCCGTGCGAGGGCAATCTGCGCGTTGATTCCACGGCCTTGGTATGCGCGCGGCACTCCCCGTTCGCCGCGGTCGTTGCGGGTGAACGCGTCGAGATCGGCAGCCAGCAATGCCTGGGCACCAGCGCAACTGGCCTTCAACTCTTCCAATGCGCGCAGAAGATCCACGCGTGCTGCGTTGTCGATGGATCGATCCATGCTGGCGAGTGATGCCCGGAATTGTCCGATGGTCTCTGCGGATATCGCCTGTTTGGATATCGCCTGTTCAGATACTTGCGTCGTCACTTTTACCCCCCGGTAGTGTCGAACGTACATTCGATACTAGCCTCGACAGCGAACGGACGCAACGCCTTTCTCCGTTGGCGTCTGAAAGTTCCGACAGTTCGGTTTTCGTGGTTGACTGGTCCTCATGATCGAGCTGAGGGGATTGACCAAGGTTTACGGACCGACGAAAGCGGTGGACGATTTGTCGTTCACGGTCAAGCCGGGCATCGTGACGGGCTTCCTGGGCCCGAACGGTGCCGGTAAGTCGACGACGATGCGGATGATCCTGGGTTTGGATCAGCCGACGTCGGGTGCGGCGTTGATCGAGGGCAAGCCGTACCGGGAGCTCAAGACGCCGTTGCGGACGGTGGGTGCGTTGCTGGATGCGAAGTGGGTGCACCCCAATCGCAGTGCGCGGGCGCATCTGCAGTGGATGGCTGCTTCGAACGGGATCCCGAAGTCCCGCGTCGACGAGGTGCTCGGGTTGGTCGGATTGTCCGAGGTGGCGGGCAAGAAGGCCGGCGGGTTCTCGCTGGGTATGTCGCAGCGTCTGGGGTTGGCGGGTGCGTTGTTGGGGGATCCGAAGGTGTTGTTGTTCGACGAGCCGGTCAACGGTCTCGATCCGGAGGGCATCGTCTGGATTCGTAAGTTCATGCAGCGGTTGGCGGCCGAGGGCCGCACGGTGCTCGTGTCGAGTCACCTCCTGTCGGAGATGGCGCTCACGGCGGAGCAGTTGGTGGTGATCGGTCGGGGTCGGTTGATTTCGGATTCGACGGTGGCGGAGTTCGTGGATCGTTCGTCGGAGTCGACGGTGCGGGTGCGTAGTCCTCAGCTCGATGCGTTGCGCAGTGTGTTGCTCTCGCAGGGGTTGACGGTGCGTGAGGACGGTTCCGGTGTTGCCCCGGCATTGGTGGTGGTGGATTCGACCACCGATGTGATCGGTGGGTTGGCTGGTTCGCAGGGAATCGTGTTGTACGAGTTGGCTTCTCAGCAGGGGTCGCTCGAGGATGCGTTCATGAAGTTGACCGGGGACGATGTCCAGTACCACGCATCCGGTATCGATCCGGGTGTCGGTGCCCACCACGCAAATACACAGCAGGCAAACACGCAGCAGGCTATGGGAGGTGCACTGTAATGGCTGTTCTCAGTGCGGAACGTATCAAGATCACCACGACCAAGTCGCCGCTGTGGTGCACGATCATCATCATCGTGCTCGGGTTGGGACTCGCTACCGTTTTCGGACTGAGCGCCAAGTCGTCGCTCAGCAACCCCAACGGTGCAATGATGCCGACAGTTTCGGGGGCACTCAGTGGAGTGACCGGCTTCGGTGTGTTGGTTCTGATGATCATGGCGGCTCTCGCGATCACCAGCGAATATCGTTTCGGGACCATCCGCACCACCTTCCAGGCGGTTCCGAACCGCGCCTCGGTGCTCATCGCCAAAGCGGGCCTCATCGGTGGGTTCGGAGCGGTGCTGACTCTCGTGTTGTCGTTCGGCGCCTTCGGCCTCACGAAGGCCACATCAGGTGACGCCGGAAGATTCCTGACTCTGTCCGGTGACGAGAACTGGCGGGTCGTCTACGGAACACCGATCTACGCGTTCTTCTGCGTAGTTCTAGCAGTCGGAGTGGGCGCGTTGCTCCGGCAGTCTGCAGGTGCGATCGCGCTTCTGCTGTTGTGGCCCTTGCTGATCGAGAATCTTTTCAACCTGTTCGGAAGTATCGGCGCGAAGATCATGCCGTTCCTGCCGTTCATGAACGCCAACAACTTTCTCGGTTCCAGCGGTGGCGTCGATTTCCACTGGGGACCCTGGGGCAGCCTGATCTACTTCGCCCTCTTCGTGCTCGTCGTATTCGGTCTCAGCATCGTCGTCGTGAACAGGCGGGATGCATAGGCACACGGATCAGGCGGGCTGATTCTGCTTACGCCAACGGGCGTTGAGGAAACCCAATGCCGCGATCACGAGGAACAACACGGTGGTCGAGATCAACTGTGCACGGGCATCGGCGTCGAAGAGCATGAGGACGACGAACACACCGAGCATCGCGAGTGTCGCGTAGCTCAGATACGGGAACAGCCACATCCGAACCGTCAGCTTGCCCGACGCTTCGAGTTGTTTTCGCAGTCGCAGATGCGAGACGACGATGAAGATCCAGATGACGAGCAGCGCAGCGCCGACTGCGTTGAGCAGGATGCCGAGCAGGTCGTCGGGGAGCAGCCAGTTGAGCAGGACGCTGACGAAACCGAAGAACACCGACAGCAGAACGGCATTGGTCGGAACTCCGGTGCTCGACAGTTTCGCCATGAAGGCGGGTCCGTCGCCGCGGCGCGAAAGTGAGAACGCCATGCGAGAGGTGCCGTAGATGTTGGCGTTGAAGGCGGAAAGCAACGCCACCACTACGACGAGTTCCATGAACCCGGCAACGCCTGGAATGTTCGCCTTGTTCAGGACGGCCACAAACGGGCCGCTCTCGAGTTCGGGGTCGTTCCAGGGCAGCACCAGAACCATGATCGAGATGGCGCCGATGTAGAAGACGCTGATGCGCCACACGACGCTCCGGACAGCGACGGCGATGGAGCGTTCCGGATTCTCGGATTCGGCTGCGGCGATGGTGACGATCTCG
Source organism: Rhodococcus sp. C-2 (assembly GCF_027854095.1). Lineage (NCBI taxonomy): Bacteria > Bacillati > Actinomycetota > Actinomycetes > Mycobacteriales > Nocardiaceae > Rhodococcus > Rhodococcus sp. C-2. The sequence continues at coordinate 117,844 of NZ_JAQGFI010000013.1, forward strand.
ATCCCACCGAAGGCGAATGCCACGACGAGAAGTCCTGCGGCTATGCCGGACAATCCATTGGGCATGAAGCCGCCCTGCCCGAACAGATTGCTCGTACCGACCGGATCGGTATCGGGGAGGATGCCGAACACCAGCAGGACGCCGATGACGAGGAAGGCGATGATGACGGTGACTTTGATTGCGGCGAACCAGAACTCGAACTCGCCGAAGTTGCTGACCTTGGCCAGGTTCACCACGGCGAAGAACACCACGAAGACCAGGGCGACAACCCATTGCGGGATCGACGGCACCCAGTCGTTCACGATCGCCGAAGCCCCGGTGATCTCGGCGCCCAGCACCATGATCAGCATGAACCAGTAGAGCCAGCCCATCACGAAGCCGGCCCACTCGCCGATCCCCAGGCGCGCGTAGTGAGAGAAGGAACCGCTGGCCGGGATCGCGGCGCCCATCTCGCCGAGCATTCGCATCACGAACACCACGACGGCGCCCGCAAGGATGTAGGAGATCAGGACGGCCGGCCCGGCCTTGGCGATACCGACGCCGGTTCCGAGGAACAGGCCGGCGCCGATGGCCGAGCCCAAGCCCATCATCGTCAGATGGCGGACCTTGAGACCGTGGCCGAGAGCAGTGGTTGTTCCGTCGGAGACGTCGGTGCTACTCATCAGTCGTTAGCGTGCAAAGCAGCGTTCAGTTCGACGCCGGTGCCCTTCCACGGCACGACCTCGACGGCACCCGAGACCGAGTTACGACGGAAGAGAAGGTTCGACTTGCCGCTCAGTTCCTTGGCCTTGACGACGGTTCCGTCCGGGCCGGTGACCTTGGTGCCGGCGGTGACGTAGAGGCCCGCTTCGAGGACGCAGTCGTCGCCGAGCGAAATGCCGAGGCCGGCGTTTGCACCGAGGAGGCAGCGCTTGCCGAGGGAGATCGTTTCCTTGCCTCCACCGGAGAGGGTGCCCATGATCGAGGCGCCGCCGCCCACATCGGATCCGTCGTCGACGACGACGCCCGCCGAGATGCGACCTTCGACCATCGAGTTGCCGAGGGTGCCGGCGTTGAAGTTGACGAAGCCCTCGTGCATGACGGTCGTTCCGCTGGCGAGGTGTGCACCAAGTCGGACACGGTCCGCGTCACCGATGCGAACTCCGGACGGCACGACGTAGTCGACCATGCGGGGGAACTTGTCGACGCTGAACACGGTCACGACGCCGCGGATGCGCAGACGCGAGCGAACCTGCTCGAAACCTTCGACGGCGCACGGGCCGAAGTTGGTCCACACGACGTTGCTGAGCAGGCCGAACTGGCCGTCGAGGTTGACACCGTGGGGTGCGACTAGACGGTGCGAGAGGAGATGGAGGCGCAGGTAGACGTCATGTGCGTCGACCGGCGCCTTGGAGAGATCGGCGATGGTGGTGCGCACGACGACCTGCGATACCTCGCGAGCGTCATCAGTGCCTGCCAGCAGTGCAAGATCGGAAGGAATATCTGTTCCCTCGACGTTCTCGGTACCGGTCTTGTCGAATGTTCCCAGCTCCGGTGCCGGGAACCAGGTGTCGAGGACGGTTCCGTCCGCGGTCACGTTGGCGATACCTACTGCTGTTGCTCCCTGTGCGCTCACGGGACTAGAGATTACTGGGTGGTGGGTGCACCGGCCTAGGCTGGTGCGTGTGAGCATCCTCGATCTTGCTTCGGACCCCATCGACTTGACGGCCGCCCTGGTCGACATCCCCAGCGTCTCGCACGACGAATCCGTCATTGCGCAGGCTGTCGAGGATGCGCTGCGTGAGCAGACTTCGGGCTTCGAGATCATCCGCAACGGCAATGCCGTGTTGGCGCGTACGTCGCGTGGTTTGCCCAGTCGGGTCATGCTCGCCGGACATCTGGATACGGTGCCGATCGCGGACAACGTTCCTTCGCGGCGTGACGGCGACATCCTGCACGGCTGCGGGACCGTGGACATGAAGTCGGGCGACGCGGTCTTCCTACACCTTGCGGCCACCATCGAGAACCTGGCCCACGATCTGACCCTCGTCTTCTACGACTGCGAAGAGATCGCCGCAACGTACAACGGCCTGGGACGGATCGAACGCGAGATCCCGCAATGGCTCGCGGCGGACGTCGCAATTCTCGGTGAGCCGACGGCCGGTTTCATCGAGGCCGGGTGTCAGGGCACGATGCGGGTGCGGTTGACGGCTTCGGGAACTCGCGCCCATTCGGCCAGGTCCTGGCTGGGGGACAATGCCATTCACAAGTTCGGCGGAGCGTTGGAGCGGTTGTCGAGTTACCAGCCGCGCTCGGTCGACATCGACGGTTGCGGCTACCGCGAGGGCTTGTCGGCGGTGCGGATCTCCGGTGGCGTCGCCGGAAACGTCGTCCCGGACGAAGCCGAGATGGACGTCAACTTCCGATTCGCGCCCGATCGCAGCGAGGTACAAGCCGAGGCGCACGTGCGCGAAGTGTTCGACGGTCTGGGCCTCGGATTCGAGGTCACCGACTCCTCGCCCGGCGCGCTGCCCGGCTTGGCGAACCCGTCCGCTGCCGCCCTGATCGAGGCGGCCGGTGGTCAGTTCCGTGCGAAGTACGGGTGGACCGACGTGTCCAGGTTCTCGGCGCTCGGCATTCCTGCCGTGAACTACGGACCGGGTGATCCGAACCTCGCGCACAAGCGCGACGAGCACGTTCCGGTGCAGCAGATCACCGACGTCGCGGCCGTGCTGAGGAAGTATCTGTCGGCCTGACCGTTAGCCTTGCCGCATGGCACCAGAGAAGAATTCGGCTTCGAAGAAGCAGAGCTCGTCGATCAAGCACCGCGGGCCGGTTCAGCTTCGACGCAAGCGCAAGGACGAGAAGACCACGACGGATCAGCGCTTGCTCGACAAGCGCGGACCCACGGATTGGGTACACACCGATCCGTGGCGTGTGCTGCGTATCCAGAGCGAATTCATCGAAGGTTTCGGCGCACTCGCGGAGGTCCCGCGTGCGGTGACGGTGTTCGGTTCGGCCCGCACCACGGTCGATCATCCCGAGTACCAATCCGGGCGCGAGCTGGGAACGGCGTTGGCCGAGGCCGGGTACGCCGTCATCACCGGTGGTGGGCCAGGAGTGATGGAAGCTGCCAACCGCGGTTGCAGTGAGGCCGGCGGGTACTCGATCGGCCTCGGCATCGAGTTGCCGTTCGAGCAGGGACTCAACGAGTGGGTGGATCTCGGAATCAACTTCCGGTACTTCTTCGCACGCAAGACGATGTTCGTGAAGTACTCCCAGGCATTCATCTGCCTGCCGGGTGGCTTCGGAACACTCGACGAGCTGTTCGAGGCACTCACCCTGGTGCAGACCCACAAGGTCACGCGCTTCCCGATCGTCCTGTTCGGTACCGAGTACTGGTCCGGACTCGTCGATTGGATCCGCGGCACCCTCGAGCGTGACGGCAAGATTTCCGAAGGTGACGTGAACTTGCTGCACGTCACCGACAGTGTGGAAGAAGCAGTACGAATCGTCCTCAACGCCGACAAGGGCGTCGACGAGGCCGCAGATCTGGGGAAAGAAGAAGAATGGTGACCGATTCCGACAAGAAGTACTCGATCTGCGTCTACTGCGCGTCGGGTCCGGTGGACGAATCGTTCCTGGCGTTGGCTGCCGAGGTGGGAACCGCGATCGGTCGACGCGGATGGCAGTTGGTCTCGGGTGGCGGCAACGTGTCGATGATGGGCGCTGTCGCCGAGTCCGCTCGCGCGGCGGGTGCCTGGACCGTCGGCGTCATCCCGAAGGCCTTGGTGCACAAGGAAGTTGCCGACGTCGATGCCGACGAGCTGATCGTCACGGACACCATGCGCGAACGCAAGAAGCTGATGGAAGACCACGCCGACGCGTTCATCACGCTGCCCGGCGGAATCGGGACGCTGGAAGAGTTGTTCGAGACGTGGACAGCCGGCTACCTGGGAATGCACGAGAAACCTGTCGTGATGCTCGATCCCGTCGGCCACTTCACCGGCCTGCTCGAGTGGTTGAACAAGCTCGACGGGACCGGCTTCGTCGGGCGTCAGGCGCTGGACACTCTGCTGGTGAGGACGGACGTCGAGGCCGCGCTCGACGCGTGCGTCAAATCCTGATCAGACGCGTGCGTGAAACCCTGACCTGGGGCATGGCGGGCTTTATTACCGTGCAGTAAGGTGGCCGCAGACTGGGCGGCCGAATGGGCGCCGGATACGTGTTAGGGGAGCCATGAGTTCGGAAGCCCGTTCGACCGTCGGCCTGCTCGATCTGGCGGCAAAACTGCCGTCGATGATCACCGAGGTGCCGATCCTGGCGCGGGGGGCCGCCGGGCTCACCCGTAAGCCTTCGGCCAAGGAATCGATCGGGTTGATCTTCCAGAAGGCCGCGCACGCGCACCCGTCGCGCCCGTTCATCCGGTTCGAGGGCCACGCGACCAGTTACGCGGAAGCCAACGAACTGGTGAACCGCTACGCGGACGTTCTCCGTGGTCGAGGAGTCGACCGCGGAGACGTCGTCGGAGTGCTGGCAAAGAACACTCCCGAAGCGCTGCTGATCGCCTTGGCCGCGGTAAAACTCGGCGCGGCAGCGGGCATGCTGAACTACAACCAGCGCGACGACGTTCTGGCACACAGCCTTACGCTTCTCGATGCGCGCGTCCTGGTGGTCGCCGACGAGTGCGAAGAAGCCCTCGAATCGTTGCCCGCCGGATTTAGCGGACCGAACCAACTTCTCGTCAGCGAACTCGCGGATCTGGCGAAGACGGCTGATCCGTCCAACCCCGCGGTCACCGCCGAGGTGCTGGCAAAGGAGAAGGCGTTCTACATCTTCACCTCGGGCACCACCGGAATGCCCAAGGCCAGCTTGATGACTCACTTCCGTTGGCTGAAGTCGATGTCGGGCCTCGGGTTGATGGGCGTGCGCTTGCGCGGCTCGGACACCCTGTACTGCTGCCTGCCGCTCTACCACAACAACGCGTTGACGGTCTCGCTGTCCTCGGTGCTCGCGTCCGGTGCGACAATCGCGATCGGACGTCAGTTCTCGGCCTCGCGGTTCTGGGACGACATCGCACTGAACAAGGCGACCGCGTTCACCTACATCGGCGAACTGTGCCGCTATCTGCTCAACCAGCCGGTCAAGCCGACCGACAGCGACAATGCTGTTCGGCTGATGGTGGGTAACGGTCTGCGCCCTGAGATCTGGGCCGAATTCACCCAGCGGTTCGGCATACCCCGCGTCGCCGAGTTCTACGGTGCGAGCGAATGCAACATCGCGTTCGTCAACGCACTCAACGTCGACAAGACCGCAGGCATCTGCCCGTTGCCGCACGCCGTCGTGGAGTTCGACGAGGACACCGGAAAAGCGTTGCGTGGAGCCGACGGTCGACTCCGCAAGGTTTCCACGGGTCAGGTCGGACTCCTGCTGTCGAAGGTCACCGACCGGTCGCCTTTCGACGGTTACACCGACGAAGCGGCGAGCAACAGCAAACTGGTACGCGGCGGATTCAAGGACGACGACACCTGGTTCGACACCGGAGACCTGGTGCGCAAGCAGGGATGGGGCCACGTCGCCTTCGTCGACCGTCTCGGCGACACCTTCCGTTGGAAGGGAGAGAACGTCGCCACCACGGAGGTCGAGGGCGCGCTGAGTTCGCACCCGGCCGTCGAGGAAGCAGTTGTCTACGGCGTCGAGATTCCGGGCACCGACGGTCGCGCGGGCATGGCGGCGGTCAAGCTGCGGGACGGTCAAAGCTTGGAGGGAAGTGAAGTCGCGGCACACCTCTACGGCAAGCTCCCCAACTACGCGGTCCCGCTGTTCATCCGCATCGTCGACTCACTCGAACACACCAGCACTTTCAAGTCGCGCAAGGTGGAATTGCGCAACGAGGGTTACGACGTCGGCGCCGACACTCTGCACGTTCTCGAAGGCCGCGAGGGTGGTTACGTGGACTCGTACGACGAATACGTCGGAAAGGTCGCGGCGGGCTCGGTACCCAAGGGCTAGACCGAGTTCCGTCATGCCAGTATGAGTGGCATGTCTTCACTCCCCGGTTCTACCGCGCAGCCAGGTCCGGCGCCCACCCTGTGTGGGCGTCCGGTCGCGGTCGACCGTGCACTGGTGATGGCCATCGTCAACCGCACTCCCGATTCCTTCTACGACCAAGGCGCGACGTTCTCGGATTCGGCAGCGATGGCTGCCGTCGACAGGGCCGTCGACGAGGGCGCCGATCTGGTGGACATCGGGGGAGTGAAAGCTGGGCCCGGTGACCTCGTCGACGCCGACGAAGAGGTCAGGCGAGTCGTTCCGTTCGTCGCCGCGATCAGAGCCAAGTACCCCGAGCTGATCATCAGCGTCGACACCTGGCGGAGCGGCGTCGCGCGGTTGGCACGCGTCGAAGGCGCCGACCTGATCAACGACACGTGGGCGGGTGCGGATCCCGACCTCGTCCTGGTTGCTGCCGAGACTGGTGCCGGGATCGTCTGCTCGCACACGGGTGGCGCGGTTCCGCGCACCCGCCCGCATCGTGTCCGCTACGACGACGTCGTCGCAGATGTGGTCACCGAGGTCGTGTCGGCGGCAGAGCGCGCCCTGGCACTCGGGGTTCCGCGTGACGCGATCCTGATCGATCCCACCCACGATTTCGGTAAGAACACCTTTCACGGGCTCGAGTTGTTGCGGAAAGTGGACGTTCTTGTAAACACCGGGTGGCCAGTGCTGATGGCGCTGAGTAATAAGGACTTCATCGGGGAGACTCTTGGTGTGGAGCTTTCCGAGAGGTTGGAGGGAACATTGGCAGCGACAGCAATGGCCGCGGCGGGCGGCGCCCGGGTGTTCCGTGTTCACGAGGTGGCGTCCACCCGTCGAGTCGTCGACATGGTGGCCGCGATCCAGGGACGCCGTGCCCCGGTACGTACGGTTCGAGGTCTGGCATGAGCATCACCGGTGCGGGCCCGACCCGCGTATGGGCAGACGCCAACAGTTGGGACCATCCGAGTTGGACGGTCGCCGAGCTCGAACGGGCGAAGGGTGGCCGAACCGTCTCGGTGGTGTTGCCCGCACTCAACGAAGAGGACACCGTTGCCGCGGTGGTCGACACCATTCATCCGTTGCTCGGTGGCCTGGTCGACGAGTTGATCGTTCTCGATTCCGGTTCGACCGACAGAACCGCCGAGCGTGCTCGCGCTGCTGGAGCAACGGTGATCAGTCGTGAGAGCGCGGTCCCGTCCATCCCGCCGACTGCGGGCAAAGGTGAGGTGCTCTGGCGTTCGGTCGCCGCAACGACCGGTGATCTGATCGCATTCGTCGACTCCGATCTCATCAATCCCGATCCGGCGTTCGTGCCCAAACTGCTGGGGCCACTGCTCACGGTTGACGGCATCCATCTGGTGAAGGGCTACTACCGCCGTCCGCTGCGCGTGAGCGGCACGGAGGATGCCAACGGCGGCGGGCGAGTCACGGAATTGGTTGCGCGGCCCATGTTGGCCGCGCTGCGGCCTGAACTCACGTCGGTACTGCAACCGCTTGGCGGTGAATACGCGGGCACCCGTGAGCTGCTGTCCGCTGTCCCGTTCGCGCCCGGCTACGGCGTCGAGATCGGTTTGCTGCTCGACACGTACGACACGTTGGGGCTGGCGGCGATCGGTCAGGTCAATCTCGGCGTGCGCAAGCATCGCAACCGGCCGCTCGCCGACCTCGGCGTGATGAGCCGGCAGATCATCGGAACGATGCTCAGGCGGTGCGGGATCGAGGATTCGGGTGCCGGGTTGACCCAATTCCTGGTCGACGGCGATTCTTTCGTGCCCGAGACCACCGAGGTTTCGCTACTCGATCGACCCCCGATGAATTCGATAGTGCGCACCGCGGGGGTCTGACCGCTCACACTCGGGTATGGGAGTATCGGTCCATGATGACGATCCTCCTGTACCTGATTGTCATGGCTCTGGTCGGCGCGATGATCTTCCTCGCCGCCAGCGCTGTGTTCGGGCGCTCGGAAGAGCTGCCGCCGCTGCCTCCTGGCACGACGGCGACCGTACTCCCGGCAGAGGACGTCACCGGGGCGGATGTCGACGCGCTGCGTTTTCAGCAGGTGCTGCGTGGCTACAAGGCGAGTGAAGTGGATTGGGCCCTGCATCGCCTCGGGTTGGAAATCGATTCTCTGCGTGCACAACTGGGCCATGACGAGCGGTCTGAGGTCCTGGTGAAAGCGGATGCTCCGGCCAAGGCAGAAGCATCGCAGGAGGAGCCTGAGACCGTATCCGAATCGAAGGATTCCCAGGGCTGATGGCCGACGGACTGGTTCGGTGCGGCTGGGTGGTCGAGACGCCCGGCGACACGCTCTACCGCGACTATCACGACGAGGAGTGGGGGCGTCCGCTGCACGGGCGCGACGAACTGTTCGAACGACTCGCCCTCGAAGCATTCCAATCGGGACTTTCGTGGATCACGATTCTGCGCAAACGCGAGGCGTTCCGCGAAGCCTTCGACGGGTTCGATCCGGACAAGGTCGCAGCGTACGGAGTTGCGGATGTCGAGAGATTGCTCTCCGATGCCGCGATCGTCCGCAATCGCGCGAAGATCGAGGCGACGATTTCCAACGCCCGAGTGCTCGTGAATTCGCCCGATCTGGACCTCGATTCGTTACTCTGGTCGTTCTCGCCGCCTCGACGCACCAGAAGACTGACATCAATTGCAGAGGTTCCCGCGGTCACTCCCGAGTCGACTGCCATGGCTAAGGAACTCAAGCGGCGCGGGTTCAAGTTTGTGGGTCCTACCACGGCTTATGCGCTCATGCAGGCCACCGGAATGGTCGATGATCACGTGGCTGATTGCTGGGTTCCGGCGCAGGTGTGACGGTCGACTGAACACCCCTAAATGTGACTCAGATTCCCGGTTCCCGCATCCATAGGGAACAATGGAGGGTACGAGCCTCGCTGATTGTTGGCGGGGCGCACCGTTAGTCGAGGCGCAGAGCAATGCAGCGCAGATCTGGAGGGAGCAGAGGATGGCGGCCATGAAGCCCCGGACCGGGGACGGTCCCCTCGAAGCAACCAAAGAGGGACGAGGAATCGTCATGCGGGTTCCACTCGAGGGTGGCGGACGCCTCGTCGTCGAGCTGACCCCGGATGAAGCTGCAGCGCTCGGTGTGGAACTCACGAACGTCACCAGCTAGTCGGGTCCAGGTTGTAGCAGTACGAACAACAGCACGTGATTGCACGCAGGCTCCGTATCCGTTTCGGTACGGGGCCTGAAGTGTGTGCGCACCGCCGGTAGCCGAAAGGACGGATCAATGCTTGCCGCCGTGATCGATCTTCTGTCCTGCCCGCAGTGTGCTGCTGATCTGGAATTGGTGGACGGCGCCGCCGAGTGCGACCGCGGACATCGATTCGATATCGCTCGTCAGGGTTACGTGAGCCTGATCAGTGGCGGTGCCACGAAGTTCACCGGCGACAGTGCCGAGATGATTGCCGCGCGTGCACGATTGCTCGGCGCCGGCCACTTCGGCCCGCTGATGGATGCCGTCACCCGGGCCTGCGCGACGACGGCGGGGTCGGACCCCGCGCGGATCGTCGAAATCGGCGCAGGCACAGGACAATACCTCGCACACGTCGTGGATTCGCTGCCTGATTCTCGGGCGATAGCGTTGGACGTGTCCAAGTTCGCGGCCCGGCGTACCGCGAAGGTCCACGAAAGAATCGGTTCGATCGTCGCAGACGTCTGGCAACCACTGCCCATTCGCGACGGAGCGCTCTCTCACGTGCTCTGTGTGTTCGCTCCTCGTAACGGTCCGCAGTCCCATCGAGTTCTCGCCGAAGACGGCGTTCTGGTGGTCCTGACGCCCACCGACAGGCATCTGCGCGAGCTGATCGACCTTCTCGCGATGGTCCGGGTCGACGACCGCAAAGTGGAACGTCTCGAATCGTCGATGGCCGGATACTTCGAGCGTGTGAGTAGCGACGAGGTCGAGTTCACGATGTCACTCTCACACCAGGACGTCCTCGACTTGGTGGGGATGGGACCGTCGGCGAGACACCTGACGCCCGCCGATCTGGCTGCCGCCGTGGCGAAGCTGCCGCAGCCGAGCACCGTCACCGCGTCGGCGACGGTCTCGACCTATCGCAAGATCTGACGCGGATCAGCGTCTCGTGACGGCGTCCGCGTAGACCTCGAGCGTCTGCTTGGCGATTTCGGCCCAGGAGAACTCGTCGATCGCACGGATCCTGCCCGCACGACCCATCGCGTCGGCGCCTTCTCGGTCGGCGACAACGGCATTGACGGTGGCCGCGAGCGATTCCTCGAATGCGTTCGGCTCGTAGGCGTTGTAGTGCACGAGTCGACCGGTGACGCCGTCGGCGACCACCTCGGGGATGCCGCCGACGTCGGAAGCGACCACGGCGGTCTCACACGCCATGGCTTCGAGATTGACGATCCCGAGGGGTTCGTACACCGAAGGGCAGACGAATACCGTTGCTGCCGAAAGTATTTCCCTGATCTGCTCGGTCGGGAGCATCTCGCGCACCCAGTAGACATTGCCCCGGTGCCGGGCGAGTTCGGCCACCGCCTTCTCCGTCTCGGCGGCGATCTCCGGCGTATCGGGAGCGCCGGCGCACAGCACGAGCTGAATCTCCGGGTCGAAGTGGTGGGCTGCCGCGACGAGGTGCCCGACGCCCTTCTGCCTCGTGATGCGTCCGACAAAGGCCACGATGGGTTTTGCCGGGTCGACGCCGATCGACGCGAGTGCGGACTGTGCTCCCGGCGCAGATCCCCCGGGATGCCATACCTCGGTGTCGATTCCGTTGCGGACTACGTGAACGCGACTCGGATCGACAGCGGGGTACGCGTCGAGGACGTCGAGTCGCATACCGGAACTGACGGCGATGATCGCGTCTGCGTGCTCGACGGCGTTGCGTTCGGACCACGACGAGATCCGATAGCCGCCGCCTAGCTGTTCGGCCTTCCACGGGCGTCTGGGCTCGAGTGAGTGCGCGGTGAGGATGTGCGGCACGTCGTAGAGAGCCGACGCGAGATGCCCGGCCAGTCCGGTGTACCAGGTGTGGGAGTGGACGATGTCGACACCGGCCGCGGCGTCCGCCATGCGCAGTTCGGTGGAGAGCGTCGTCAGGGCCGGGTTGGATCCGGCGAGAGCGGGGTCGGGGGAGTGGACGATCGCGCCTTCGCGCGGGGCGCCCATGCAGTGCACGTCGACCTCGCACAGCCGTTTCATCTGAGCGACGAGCTCGGTTACGTGTACTCCTGCGCCGCCGTAGATCTCCGGCGGGTATTCCTTGGTCATCATCGCGACTCGCACGCGCTAAACCTAACCGCCCGTGGTCGATCCGGCTACCGATCACGTTATCCCCGACCGTTCGGAGGGGGACACGATCGGACCTCTCGGACTGCTTCGCTAGCGGGAGTTCACCAGTGCGGATAGGTTAGCGGTGTGAGAAGCCAGCCGCATGTGCTTGGAATCGTGCTCGCCGGGGGCGAGGGCAAACGCTTGTATCCGCTGACCGCGGACAGAGCGAAGCCCGCAGTGCCCTTCGGAGGTGCATATCGACTTATCGACTTCGTGTTGAGCAACCTTGTCAACGCGGGATATCTGCGTATTTGTGTGTTGACGCAATACAAGTCACATTCACTCGACCGCCACATTTCGCAGACGTGGCGATTGTCCGGGTTCGCGGGTGAGTACATCACCCCGGTCCCGGCCCAGCAGCGGCTCGGGCCGCGCTGGTACACCGGCAGTGCCGACGCAATCCTGCAGTCGCTCAATCTCGTTTACGACGAGGACCCCGAGTACATCGTGGTTTTCGGTGCCGACCACGTGTACCGGATGGATCCGGAACAGATGGTTCAGCACCACATCGAATCCGGGGCAGGCGTGACGGTCGCGGGTATTCGTGTACCGCGAAGTGAGGCTTTTGCTTTCGGCTGCATCGACAGTGACGAGTCCGGACGCATCACCCAGTTCCTGGAAAAGCCCGCCCATCCTCCCGGGACACCGGACGACCCCAATTCGACGTTCGCGTCCATGGGTAACTATGTGTTCACCACCAAGGTACTCGTGGACGCCATCCGCGCTGATTCAGAGAATTCCGATTCCGATCACGACATGGGCGGCGACATCATTCCCGCCTTGGTCGCCGCGGGTGAGGCGTCGGTCTACGACTTCAAGGACAACGTCGTTCCCGGTGCCACCGATCGAGACCGCGGCTACTGGCGTGACGTCGGTACCCTCGACGCCTTCTACGACGCTCACATGGACCTGGTGTCGGTGCACCCGATCTTCAATCTCTACAACCGTCGCTGGCCCATCCGCGGCGCCACCGAGAATCTCGCGCCCGCAAAGTTCGTGAAGGGCGGACTCGCGCAGGAATCGGTCGTCGGTGCGGGGTCGATCCTGTCCGCGGCGACCGTGCGCAATTCGGTACTCAGTTCCAACGTGATGATCGAGGACGGTGCGACCGTCGAGGGCAGCGTGCTGATGCCGGGTGTGCGCATCGGCAAGGGTGCCGTCGTACGGCGAGCGATCCTCGACAAGAACGTCGTCGTCGGTGACGGCGAAATCATCGGCGTCGATCTCGAACGTGACCGCGAACGATTTGCCGTCAGTCAGGGTGGCGTCGTCGCCATCGGTAAGGGCGTCTGGATCTAGAGCTTGCTCGCGCAGAGGAGGCCGTCACCGAGGGGGAGGAGGACTCGAATGAGTCGCTCGTCCTCGGTCACGGCCTTTGCCGCTTCTCGGACCGCAACCGTTGTCGCGTCGCGTGCGGAGCTGTCTGCAACGCGGCCGTCGGCCAGGGCGTTGTGCAGAACGATGACACCGCCGGAGCGCAGCAGGCGGACACCTTCGCGGACGTAGTGCGGGTGGTCGATCGCGGCGCAGTCGACGAATACCAGGTCGTAGCCGCCGTCGGCGAGCCGGGGAAGCACGTCGAGAGCCCGTCCGTTGATCAGGCGAGTGCGTGCCGGAGCGATTCCGCTTTCGCGGAAGGTCAGCTTGGCGGCCCGCTGATGTTCGGGTTCGCTGTCGATCGTGGTCAGGACGCCGTCGTCGCGCATTCCGTGCAGAAGCCACAGACTGCTCACGCCGGCTCCGGTACCCACCTCGACGGCCGTCTTCGCGTCGAGCATCCTCGCGAACATCGCGAGCGTCGCACCGACGGCGGGCGTCACCGGATGGGCTCCGAGATCCAGCGCTCGATCTCGCGCCGCGGTCAAAATCTCGTCCTCGGAAACTACGTCCTCGACGTGGCGGAGTATCTGTTCGGCGTGGGTCACGCTCATGAGGTTATCGGGCGGTTCGGATTGTCGCTGCAAGGCGCGCAGTCACCAGGATTCTCAGGAATCCCTCAGGCTCCTCATATGGCGTGCACACCGCGATGAGAAAAGGTGTATACATCGCCGGATCGAAGATCGCACGGCGGTATCGATTTCTACCAAGTTGATCTTTCGCAGCTCGGTGATCGGGAACAAATCACAGCATCGGCTGGTTCTCCCGAATATCGCGCATCACGTGATTCGGACAACGCGGTGATCGAACTACGCGATCCCGAGCAGGAGGATCAACTTATTTACCAGGTCAACGACGAGCCTCGCCCTCGAGAGTCGGAAGTTTTGACGACGGAATCGGCTGTGGATTCCGAGTTGATTGGCACTGCTGTGTTCGATGCAACTGGTGAGAAGTCCTCCATGCCGTCTTGGGACGAACTCGTGCGTCAGCACGGTGACCGGGTGTACCGCCTGGCCTACCGGTTGTCAGGCGATGCCCAGGATGCCGAGGACTTGACGCAGGACACCTTCATCCGGGTGTTCCGCTCGCTCTCCGATTATCAGCCCGGAACTTTCGAGGGCTGGTTGCACCGCATCACCACAAACCTGTTCCTCGACATGGTTCGCCGACGCAATCGCATCCGTATGGAAGCTCTGCCCGAGGACTACGACCGCGTTCCCTCGCCCGGTCCCGACCCCGAGCAGATCTACCACGACGCGCGCCTCGACGCAGGTCTGCAAGCCGCACTGGACTCGCTCGCACCTGAATTTCGTGCCGCTGTCGTGCTCTGTGACATCGAAGGTCTGTCGTACGAGGAAATCGGTGCCACACTGGGAGTGAAGCTCGGAACGGTTCGTAGCCGTATCCATCGTGGGCGACAGGCGATTCGTGATCATCTGGCAGCGCAGCGCGCAGCCGAATCCGAACTCGTCGGTTTCTGACGGTCGGGTTCGAGCTACAGAGCGGGACGTGGTCAATCACCTGGAGGGACGAATGACGGAGGCGCGGGCACATCGCCAGTTCGGTTCGACCGAACATCTGGCCAGCGAGGCAATCGCTGCCTACGTCGACGGAGAACTCCGAATGCAGGCCTACTTGCGGGCCTCGCATCACATCTCGATCTGTGCCGAGTGCGCTGCGGCCGTCGATGCTCAGCAGCAGGCACGTGGTGCGCTGCGTCGAAGCGGCGAGATGACGATGCCGTTGTCCCTGGTGGGACTTCTCAGCCAGATTCCTTCGTGCAACAGTCCGACTACCGGGCCGAATTCGGAAAACGCCGACAGTTCCGTCGGTAATCAACCCGCCGGCTTCTCCACCATCAGCAAGAGGTTGTCCCGTCGCTGGCGCAAATGACGCCGCGCGCCAGCTTCCCGGCGCGGATCAGTGATACTGGACCATGTGACTGACGGAAAAAGGGGGCACTCCGGAGTGAGTTCGGATTCTTCGGCAAACGGTTCGGTGGACAGACCGGCAGATGCGCCGGTTCTCGACCCCCGTCCGGTCTATCGACCCCAGATCGATCCGGCCTCGCGCCAGGTGTTCGGTCGGCCGAGTGGAGTCGAGGGCTCGTTCACTCCGGTGGCCGCGCGATCGACTCCGTCCTCCGATGTCGTGATCGGGACTCCGGACCCGGTTCTGGCCGAAGCGTTCGGTCGACCCGCAGACGCCACCGAGTCGATCGGTCGCGATCCCGATGCGACGGCGAACAACACGCCCGACGAAGAACCGCCGCGTGATCCGTGGCGTGATCCTGAATCCGCCGTCTCGCTCGGCAAGCCCGCAGAGTCCGAGGCGCCGGTGCAGTTGCCTCCCGCCCAGAAACTCGACGTGCGTGAGCTGTTGTTCGGTCGCAAGGTCGCCCCCTCGGCACTGGCCGCGCTTGCGGGCATGGCGCTTGTCATCGCTCTCGTCGGTGGGTTGCTTGCCACTGTCATCACTGCCGATCGCAGTTCACTCACCAGCTCACGTGTCACGCTCGTTCAATCCGGCGGTGGGGAACAGCCGGAGTCTCAGGTGGCGAAGGTCGCCGACGCGGTACTGCCATCAGTGGTGTCGATTCAGGTCGCCGTCGGCGACCAGGGCAGCACGGGTTCCGGTGTGGTCATCGACGGCGCCGGATACATCGTCACCAACAACCACGTGATCTCCTCGGCCGTTCCGCCCGCTCAGGACGCGAAGATCCAGGTGATCTTCTCCGACGGAACCAAGACCGACGCCCAGATCGTCGGACGTGACGTCAAGACAGACCTCGCAGTGCTCAAGGTGTCGGCGAACAATCTGACGGTCGCTCAGCTCGGAAAATCCGAGGATGTTCAGGTGGGCGACGACGTCGTCGCGGTCGGCTCACCGCTCGGATTGAGCAAGACCGTCACCCGCGGAATCGTCAGTGCACTGAACCGGCCTCTGCGGTTGTCGGGTGAAGGCACCGACACCAACGCCGTCATCGACGCCGTCCAGACCGACGCGGCGATCAATCACGGCAACTCCGGTGGTGCGCTCGTCGACGATGAAGCCCGCGTCATCGGCATCAACACCGCAATGCTCAGTGAGTCCGGCGGTTCGGTCGGGCTCGGCTTCGCGATTCCGATCGACACGGTGACCGAGGTGGCGCAGACCATCATTCGCGACGGCAAGGTTCATCACCCCGACATCGGCGTGAATGCCCGCACCGCGGTCAACGACGCGACCAGTGGTGCTGCGGTGGCCAACGTGCGCGACGGCAGCCCAGCGCAACGTGCGGGGATCGTCGAGGGTGACGTCATCGTCAAGGTCGGTGACCGACCGGTGACAAGCGCCGACGAATTGGTGGTTGCGGTCAACGCGACGACCGTCGACCAACCCGTCAACGTTCAGTTGATCCGCGACGGACGGCAGGTCGACATTTCGGTCACGCCGGTGTCGGACTGATCGGACCCTGCGATCTTCCTGTGAGGTTGATCCGGACATGCGCGCACCGAGCGAGCACACAGTAGGCTGACCCTGTGTTTGGCAACATCGGTTGGGGCGAGTTCATGATCCTCCTCGTAGCGGCTCTGGTCATCTTGGGACCCGAGCGGCTTCCTGGTGCGGTCTCCTGGGTCACGAAATCCCTGAGGCAGGTGCGCGAATATGCTTCGGGCGCTTCCAATCAGCTCAAGGAAGAACTGGGCACCGATTTCGAGGATCTGCGTAAACCGCTCGCAGATCTGAACAAGCTGCGCGGAATGACGCCGCGCGCTGTGATCACCCAGCACCTCCTCGACGGCGACGACTCCATCTTCACGGGCAACTTCGACAAGAAGCCGCAGAGCGGAGTGCAGGAGCCGAAGACGCTGTCGAAGGACAAGCCACTCACCGCCGGCGAACGTCCTCCTGTGGACTTCGACGCCACCTAGATTCGACATACGCAAGGGCGCCTGTCACCGATCGGTGACAGGCGCCCTTCCGTATGAGGGGGTTCTACAGGTTGCGAACCGTGTTGATACCGAGCGACATTCCGGCCAGCCCGCGCTGACGGACGGCCAACTTGTCGGCGATGTCCTTGAGTGCGATGGCTGCGGGTGAATCGGGAGCGCTGAGGACGATCGGCGTCCCGGCGTCGCCTGCCTCGCGGACGGACGGATCCAGCGGGATCTGTCCGAGAAGCGGAACCTTGGCGCCGACGGCCTTCGTGAGGCGATCGGAGACGGTCTGCCCGCCGCCTTCGCCGAAGACGTCCATACGGGTGCCGTCGGGAAGTTCGAGCCACGACATGTTCTCGACGACGCCGGCGACGCGCTGGCGGGTCTGCAGGGCGATCGCGCCCGCGCGCTCGGCGACCTCTGCAGCAGCCTGCTGCGGTGTGGTGACGACCAGGATCTCGGCGCTCGGGATGAGCTGAGCCACCGAGATGGCGATGTCACCGGTGCCGGGCGGCAGATCGAGCAGCAGCACGTCCAGATCGCCCCAGAACACGTCGGCGAGGAACTGCTGGAGCGCGCGGTGCAGCATCGGTCCGCGCCAGACGACAGGTGTGTTGCCCTGGGTGAACTGCGCGATGGAGATCATCTTCACGTCGTGGGCGACGGGCGGCATGATCATGCGCTCGACCTGAGTCGGCTTGGCGTCAGTGCCGAGCATGCGGGGGATCGAGTGGCCGTAGATATCCGCGTCGAGTACACCCACGGACAGTCCGCGCGCGGCCATTGCTGCCGCGAGATTGACTGTCACGCTGGACTTTCCGACGCCACCCTTGCCGGAGGCCACGGCGTAGACGCGGGTGAGTGAACCTGGCTGGGCGAACGGGATGACGGGCTCGGCGGAATCGCCGCGAAGCGACTTGCGGAGCTCGGTTCGCTGAGCGTCGTCCATGACGTCGAGTTCGACGCGAATCGCACCGACCCCGGCGACATCGGCGACGGCCTTGGTGACGCGTTCGGTGATCTCGGTGCGCATCGGGCAGCCGGCGGTCGTGAGATAGATGCCGATGTCGACGCTGTTGTCACTGGAGAGGGAGATCCCCTTGACCATCCCCAGTTCGGTGATGGGTTTGCGGATCTCTGGGTCCAGAACTCGCGCGAGCGCGGAGCGAACGTCGGACTCGGTCAGTACAGACATGACTCCATGGTAAGTCCAGGTAGGTCAGTGGATGCGCGGCAGGTCCGATGCGGCGGGCACGATGCCGGTGGAGTACCCGAGCGACCAGGCCAGAACGTTGGCGACGTAGGCGGCCGAGTTGTTGTAGCGGTGGATCGCGGAGGCAACCTGGGTGACGTCCTGCATGTTGAGTCCGCCGTCGCACAGGTACTTGCCGGTGGTCAGTGCGGAGTCGAAAAGGTTCTGGGGGTCGGCGATTCCGTCACCGTTGCCGTCACCGGCGTATTGGTTCCACGTGGACGGGATGAACTGCATCGGGCCGACTGCGCGGTCGTAGACGGTGTCGCCGTCGAGGGCGCCGCCGTCGGTGTCCATGATGACGGCCTGGCCGGGGAGGCTGCCGTTGAGTGGCAGGCCGATCACGGGCTTGTAGAGGTTGCCGTTCGCGTCGGCGTCCTTGCCGTCGTTGGCGTGGCCGGATTCGACGCGGCCGATACCGGCGAGGAGCGTCCAGTGCATGTTGCAGTTGGGCTTCTCGACGGCGAGGATCCGCTCGGCGTTCTGGTAGGCGGCGACGCTCACGCTCGGGATTCCGAGTGCTCCCTCGGCCATGGACGCGGGGAGCGGGGGAGTGGCCTGCACGGGAGCCAGCGGCGCGGGTTCCGGCGCGGGGGCGGGAGCCGGCTCGGCGATTGCTTCGACGGCGGGCAGAATCTGCGCCTGCGGCTCCTGCGTGGCTTGTGCGGCGGTGTCCACCGTTTCGGCGGAGCTGGTGTTGAAGAACGGGACCTTGGGAGCGGCGCCGGCCGTGTTGGCTGCGGTGACGAGTCCGATAGGGATGAGTCCGGTGAGCGCGATGACCGAATTTCGACGGATGTGCGAATCTGTCTTCTTGCTGTGCCGACCCACTGTGTATGCCTCCTGAACCTCCGCGAGGAGGTTTTCCGTTCAACTGACGGAGTCGAGGCTACCTGATTTGTTGCGTTTCCGTTATTCAACCGTGATCTAGAAGGGCAGTTTGGGGCATATGCACTGTTCTTTCGTGATTTTCGGTTACAGAGCGGGCATGCCGGGCAGGCCTGGGAAGAACGGCACGAATGCCGGAGCCGGGGCCGGAGCGGGCTCCGGTGCGGGTGCGGGTGCCGGTGCCGGTGCGGGCTCCGGAGAGGGGGCGGCGGGTGGAGAGGATTCCGCGGGAGCCGCGTCGGTGGTGGCGGGTGCCGTGGCGGCCACTGCCATGCCCGGGATCGTGCACGGCAGAAGGATGCCGTCCTGCAAGGCGTCGAGGGCTGCGGGGTCCGGAAGGATCACACACATGTCGTCGGGCCAGCGCCATCCCTCGGCCGTCAGAATCGGCCACACGAGACCCCGTGAGGTGAGGACGGGGAGCGGGATGATCGGACCGGGAGCTGCGTTCCGGGCGGCGTTGGGTCCCGGAGCGGGGCTGGTCGGCATGACGCCCGGCGGGATCAGTGCCTGGATCTCGGGTGAGAGTGCAGGCATGTCCGGCAGACCCGGGAAGAGGGGAGTGGTGGTCGGGGTCGGCGTCGTCGACGCTGATTCCTTGTCGCCGGCCGCCGGATCGGTAGCCGCAGCCGCGGCGAGTACGGCCGAAGCGGCGGAGTCTGCCGAGGCGGCGGCGTTGATCGCGGAGCTGCCGGTGTTGATGCCCGAGGTGTACGGCAGCTGACCGGAAGGAATGACACCGTTCTTGTATGCCGTCGACCACATGATCACGTTTGCTGCGTAAGCGGCCGAGTTGTTGTATCGCAGAACAGCTTTGGTCTCCTGGGCGACATCGCGCAGGTTGAGTCCGCCGCTGCAGAGGTACTTCGCTGCCGAGAGTGCCGCATCGAAGACGTTGTTGGGGTCCTTGATTCCGTCCCCGTTGCCGTCGCTGGCATATCCGGCCCAGGTGGCCGGAATGAACTGCATCGGCCCGACGGCGCGGTCGTGAGTGGGGTCGCCGTCGATTGCGCCCTTGTCGGTGTCCCGAATGACCTCGTTGCCTGCCAGCCGTCCGTCGAGGACGGGGCCGAGGATCGGGGTGACCGTCGTACCCACCGAGGTCGTCTTGCCGCCGTTGGCGTGACCGGATTCGATGCGTCCGATGCCGGCCAGAAGATGCCAGGGGATTCCGCATCCCGGTGCCTCGGTCATCATCACCAGCTCCGCGGAGCGGTACGCGTTCAGGACGATCTCGGGGATGCCCAGAGAGGTGAGGACGACGGCCGCAGCGTTGGGCGCTGCCGGGGCGCCGGCGACCGTATCGCTGGGCGGGGCAGATCTTTGCGTTCGGACCGTGCGGGGCGTCGGGAGGAAGTCGACAGAGTCCGGCTGCGCAATCGAGGCGGAGCCCGCCAGTGCGATCGGAACCTGTGACCCTCCGGTCGGTGCGCTTCCGGCAGTGAGGGCCGCTGGACCTGTTACGACGAGCAGTCCCCCCACCAGTGTGGATGCTGCAATCATTCCGCGTACTCGCACGATTCCCCTTTGCTGGCGCTCCCGCTCCGGAGTACCCACCGTGATATCCATATTGCTGTGACTTACGTTACATATCGGTCACGGTGCGTGCAGCAAAACTCAGCGAACGCTCAGCTAGTTGTGACTTTGTTTCGCAGTATTCGAGTCACGGTGCTTCTTCTTCGGGGTCGGTTCGCCGTCGGCAGCAAGGATCGACTTGATCTCCTCGAGCTCCCGTCGCAGGTAGTCGCGGGTGGCAACCTCGCCGACGGCGATACGCAGAGCTGCGAGTTCTCGGGCGAGGAATTCGGTATCCGCCTTGGTTTGCTCGGCGCGTGAGCGGTCCTCCTCGAGCGAGACCCGGTCGCGGTTCTCCTGACGGTTCTGGGCCAGCAGGATAAGCGGCGCCGCGTAGGCGGCCTGGGTGGAGAAGGCCAGGTTGAGCAGGATGAACGGGTACGGGTCCCACTGCAGGGCCACCGCGAACACGTTGATCAGGATCCAGACGATCACGATGATCGTCTGGATTGCGAGATAACGCCCGGTGCCGAGGAAGCGGGCGATGCGTTCACTGACGCGCCCGACAGCTTCGACGTCGAAATCGAGATTGAACCGGCGGCTTCCGCGGGGCGTTTCCAGTCGTTGCCGTGCGGTCGTGCTCGACGCCCGTTCGCTCATCGGAGTAGTTCCTCGTCGTCGGAGTAATCCTCACGCCAGTCTTCCGGCAGGAGGTGATCGAGCACGTCGTCGACCGTCACGGCCCCGATCAGGTGGTTCTCGTCGTCCACGACCGGCCCGCATACCAAGTTGTACGTCGCGAAATATCGGGTGACCGACGCCAACGAGTCGTCCGGGGCCAACCGGGGCATGTCGGTGTCGAGTAGTCCGCCTACCAGGCTGGCGGGAGGCTCGCGGAGAAGCTTCTGCAAGTGGACGCAGCCGAGATACCGCCCGGTCGGAGTCGCCGTCGGCGGACGTACGACGAAGACCATGCTCGACAGCGCCGGGGTCACGTCGTAGTTGCGGGCGCGGGCAAGGGCCTCCGCGACCGTCGTCGAGGCCGTCAGTACCACCGGTTCGGGCGTCATCAGACCACCGGCAGTGTCCGGGGAATGCTCGAGCAGGCGTCGAACAGGTTCGGAATCCTGCGGGTCCATCAACTGAAGCAGTGACTCGGCCTCGGTTTCGGGCAGCTCGCCCAACAGGTCGGCGGCGTCGTCGGGATCCATCGCTTCGAGTAGATCGGCGGCGCGTTCGACTTCCAGGTGCATCAGCAGATCGGTCTGGTCGTCCGCCGGCAGTTCCTGCACGACGTCGGCGAGGCGTTCGTCGTCGAGCGCCACGGCCAGTTCGTGGCGGCGCTTCTCCGGCAGTTCGCGCATGGCGTTGGCCACATCGGCGGGTCGCATGCCTTCGTACTGGAGAAGCAGGTGAGCTACGCCCTGGCCGGGGAGTGAGAGATCGCTCTGGGTGAGGCCGGCGACGTGCTGCCAGTCGACGATGTGAATCGCCGCGCGTCGACCGAGGCGTCCGCGATGGCCGCGAACCGCGACCTTGGAGACCACCCAGTCTCGCGTCCGCGTCGATTCGATTCCGAGATCGACGACTATCGTGTCGACGCCGTGAAGCTCCTCGAGTTCCGGGTCGTCCACGCGCACATGCGAATCGAGTACCTGCGCCAGAGCGAGTACTTCGCCCGGGCGCTGGTTGAAGCGCCGCAGACTGACGTTGCCCGTCGTGAGGGTGACTGCACTCGGTTCGATGGCTGTCACACGCAACATCGGAACGAAAATACGTTTGCGCGTGAACATTTCGATCACCAGACCGAGAACCCGCGGTTGCTGGCGTCCGATACGGACTGTGATGACGACGTCGCGCACACGACCGATCGATTCGCCGTCCGGGCCGAGTACAACCAGGCCGGCAAGCCTGGCTGCAAATACCTTGCCTGCTGCTGCCATGATTGCAAGGCTAATTCGTCCAGCGTCAAAATCTGCAACGGCGCCACCGAAAATCGAGAAGGGCAGTCCGCAATGACTTCACGCAACCGTTCCCGTCGATCGGTATTGGCAGTTCCCGGCAGCAGTCGGAAGATGATCGACAAGGCGAAGGGATTGCCCGCCGACGAGATCTTTCTCGACCTCGAAGATGCGGTGGCGCCGCTGGCGAAGCAGGCGGCCAGGGAGTCGATCGGCGACGCGTTGGCCGAGGACGGGTGGGGCAAACAGGTCAAGGTCGTCCGGGTCAACGACTGGACCACCGAATGGACGTATGCCGACGTCGTGGAGGTGGTGGGCCGCGCCGGAGCGCATCTGGACGCCATTCTGCTGCCCAAGGTTCCCGATGCGAGTCACGTCCAGGCGCTCGATTTGTTGTTGACGCAGGTCGAGAAGGCCAACGGTCTCGAGGTCGGCAAGATCGGGATCGAACCGCAGATCGAGAACGCGATCGGCTTGACCAACATCGACGCGATCGCCACCGCGAGTCCCCGCGTCGAGGCGCTCGTGTTCGGCCCGGCCGACTTCATGGCGAGCTTGAACATGCGAACTCTGGTCGTCGGTGAGCAACCGGACGGCTACGACCGCGGTGACGCGTA
The DNA here is from genome assembly GCF_027854095.1 of Rhodococcus sp. C-2. Lineage (NCBI taxonomy): Bacteria > Bacillati > Actinomycetota > Actinomycetes > Mycobacteriales > Nocardiaceae > Rhodococcus > Rhodococcus sp. C-2. The sequence goes on from NZ_JAQGFI010000013.1 coordinate 140,715, forward strand.
TCACCACATCCTGATGACCATCTTGATGGCCGCGCGGGCGCACGGCGTCCAGGCCATCGACGGGCCGTACCTGCAGATCCGCGACGTCGAGGCTTTCACTCGGTCGGCTGCGCGAACGGCAGCGCTCGGTTTCGACGGCAAGTGGGTTCTGCACCCCACGCAGATCGAGGCGGCCAACGAGGTGTTCAGTCCGCGCCAATCCGATTACGACCGTGCGGAACTCATCTTGGACGCGTACGCGTTCCACACCTCGGCCGCCGGGGGAAGGCGGGGCGCCGTCATGCTCGGCGACGAGATGATCGACGAGGCGAGTCGCAAGATGGCACTGGTGATTTCGGCCAAGGGCCGCGCCGCGGGGATGGCGCGCACGTCGGAATTCACGCCGCCCGAACACGCCTGACGCTCGCATAGCCGAACGAATCAGGTCTGTAAAGGGCACAATAGGGGGTAGATGTACTTGCGTCATCCGCGTGGATGACGTGCCCGAAAAGAGGAGCGCAGCCAGCCATGTCCAATCCGCTCGGTCAATCGTCGAATGGGTCGCGCCGTGGAGCGTTGCCGACACCGCCTTCGGGATGGCCCATCGGGTCGTACCCCACCTACGCCGAGGCGCAGCGCGCAGTCGATTACCTCTCCGATCAGGAATTCCCGGTTCAGGACGTCACGATCGTCGGCGTGAACCTGATGCAGGTCGAGCGAGTTCTCGGTCGGTTGACGTGGGCCAAGGTGATCGGTGGCGGCATCGTCTCCGGTGCTTGGCTCGGTGTCTTCTTCGGCCTGGTGCTCGGAATCGTCACCGGTGGTTTCCTCGCTCCGCTGATCGCGGGCATCGTGGGCGGCATCATCTTCGGTGTCATCTCAACGACGATTCCGTACGCCGCGACGCGTGGGCAGCGGGACTTCGCCTCGACGATGCAGTTGGTCGCCGGACGTTACGACGTACTGTGTGAGCCCAAGACGGCGGAGTCGGCGCGCGACCTGCTCGCCAAGCTCGCCATCTGACATTCTCGCTCGGGCTGCCAACTTGTGTGATCTCGGTTACTTTATGTACACGCGGGCGAGGTAGTACTCGCTTCCCGTGACCGTTTGCCGGACAAGGAAATAGGTCCCTTCTCCGGCAAAAGTGCCGATGTGTGGTGCGTCGGCCAGCCGTAACGACTGCGCCGTCTCGCCGCCCGAGGAGGACGGCTGTGCAGAACAAGAGATCGCGGGCGGGGCAGAACGAGAGATCGCGGGCGGGACAGAAGAAGAAATTGCGGGCGGGGCTGCTCGGCGCGGCAACATTGTTGTTGGCGCCCTTGCTCAGTGCGTGCGGATCGGACAATGACGACGGCGTGGTGCTGTCCTTCTACACCGCTGCCGACGGCGCCGAGCAGTATGCGGAGGCCGCCGCCAATTGTTCGGCGGCGTCGAACGGCGCGTACCGGGTCGAGCAGAAAACTCTGCCCAAGGGTGCCGACGACCAGCGACTTCAGTTGGCCCGGCGTCTGACCGGCAATGACAAGTCACTCGATCTGATGACGCTCGACGTGGTGTGGACTGCCGAATTCGCCGAAGCGGGATGGGCATTGCCGCTTCCTGACGACGTGGCGGCCGAGGTCAGCAACGGGACGCTCGAGGGTCCGCTGGAGTCGGCGAAGTGGCAGGACCAGCTCTATGCGGCGCCATTGAACACCAACACCCAATTGCTCTGGTATCGAAAGGATTTGATGCCGGACGGGCAACCACCCCAAACCTGGGATCAGATGATCGACATCTCCGAAGGCCTGGCCGCGGAGGGGCGCCCCAGCTGGATCGGTGTGCAGGGCAAGCAGTACGAAGGATTGATGGTCTGGTTCAACACCCTTCTCGCCAGTGCCGGCGGATCGGTGGTGGGGCCGGACGGAACAACCGTGACGGTGGCCGACGGTGATGCTGCCCAGCAGGCGCTGACCGTCATGAAGCGCGTCGCTACCGCCAAGGGTGCGGATCCCTCGATCTCGCAGGGGGATGAAGCGTCGTCGCGACTGGGTATGGAGAGCGGCAAATCTGCCTTCCAGGTCAACTGGCCGTTCGTGCTGCCCGGCATCATGGAGAATGCCGAGAAGGGCGATCTGCCGTACATCGACGACAAGGGCAACGTCACCAGTGAGAACACCGGAAACACGGTGCTCACGGTGAACGGAGAACGGAATTTCCTTGCCGCTCCGTATCCCTCGGTGATCGAGGGTAAGCCGGCCGAGGTCACGATCGGCGGCTTCAACGTAGCGGTGGCCAAGACCAGCCAGCATCCGGACCTCGCGTTCGAGGCGCTCACCTGTCTGCGTAACGAGGAGAATCAGCGCAACAACGCGGTAGCCGGTGGCGTTCCGCCGACTCTCGAGAGCCTGTACGACGACCCGGCGTTCCAGGAGGCGTACCCGGCGTGGCGTGAGGTTCGCGACAGCCTGGACACCGCTTCGGTTCGTCCGGTTTCTCCTGCCTATCAGAGTATTTCGACGCTCATCACTGCCACGCTGAACCCTGTGGGAAACATCGATCCGGAATCGACCGTGAACGATCTTGCCGAGCAGGTACGCAAGGCAGTCAATTCCGAGGGGCTGATTCCGTGACGATCGACAGCGAAAATTCGGGAGCTGCACCAACAGTCGCGACGGCATCGCCGGAGCCGAAGCACTCCGCGAAGTCGAAGATGTCGGACGGAAAGGCGGCCGAGCGTCGCCTCGGTCTCTGGCTGGTGGCCCCGGCCGCGATTCTCATGATCGCGGTGACCGCATATCCGGTGGTCTACGCCGTTTGGCTGAGTTTGCAGCGCTACGACCTGCGCTTCCCGGATCAACGAAAGTTCGTGTGGTTCGACAACTACGTGTCGGTGCTGACCGACGGTTACTGGTGGCAAGCGTTCGCGGTGACGACGTCGATCACGGTTGTCTCGGTCGTCATCGAGTTCGTTCTCGGACTGACCATCGCACTGGTGATGCACCGAACGATCGTGGGTAAGGGGCTCGTCCGCACCGTTGTGCTCATCCCGTACGGCATCGTCACCGTCGCGGCGGCATACAGCTGGTACTACGCGTGGACGCCGGGGACCGGCTACCTCGCCAATCTCCTGCCCGACGGCAGTGCGCCGCTCACCGACCAGATCCCGTCGCTCGCGATCATCGTCCTTGCCGAGGTCTGGAAGACGACGCCGTTCATGGCGCTGCTCCTGCTCGCCGGCTTGGCGCTCGTGCCCGATGACCTTCTCAAGGCGGCTCAGGTGGACGGCGCCGGCGCGTGGACCCGGTTGGTACGCATCATCCTTCCGCTGATGAAGCCCGCCATCCTCGTCGCTCTGCTGTTCCGCACACTCGACGCATTCCGCATCTTCGACAACATCTACGTGCTCACGAAGGGAGCGAACGACACCGGGTCGGTGTCGATTCTGGGTTACGACAATCTGTTCAAGGCATTCAACTTGGGCATCGGATCCGCGATCAGCGTGTTGATCTTCGTGTGTGTGGCCGTGATCGCGTTCATCTTCATCAAACTTTTCGGTGCTTCGGCTCCTGGATCCGATACGGAAGGACGCTGACATGACCGTGACTCCCAGACTCAAGATCAGCTGGTCCGTCGTCAACCTTCTGGTCTTGCTGTACGCGTTGGTTCCCGTCCTGTGGATTGCGAGCCTGTCCTTCAAGCCCGCCGGAACCATCAAGGACGGCAAGTTCATTCCGGAGAAGTGGACCCTGGACAACTACCGAGGAATCTTCGACACCAGCGCCTTCACCAGTGCTCTGATCAACTCCATCGGCATCGGACTCATCTCGACGGTCATCGCCGTGGTGATCGGAACCATGGCTGCTTACGCGATTGCGCGCCTGGATTTTCCGGGCAAGAAGCTGCTGGTGGCTGTTGCCCTGCTGATCGCGATGTTCCCGCAGATTTCATTGGTGAGCCCGCTGTTCGACATCGAACGACGGCTCGGACTCTTCGACACCTGGGCCGGACTCATCCTGCCGTACATCACCTTTGCGTTGCCGTTGGCGATCTACACGCTCTCCGCGTTCTTCAAAGAGATTCCTTGGGAACTCGAAAAGGCGGCGCAGATGGACGGCGCGACGCCGGGGCAGGCGTTCCGGAAGGTGGTAGCTCCGCTCGCCGCGCCCGGCATCGTCACGGCGGGCATTCTGGTGTTCATCTTCTGCTGGAACGATCTGTTGTTCGCGATTTCGCTGACGTCGACCGAACGCTCCATCACCGCCCCTGCGGCCATCGCGAACTTCACCGGCGCTTCACAATTCGAGGAGCCCACCGGGTCGATCGCCGCGGCCGCCATGGTCATCACCATTCCGATCATCATCTTTGTTCTGTTCTTCCAACGTCGTATCGTGGCCGGGCTTACTTCCGGCGCAGTGAAGGGATAAGCCTGTGGCCGAGATCGTGCTGGACAAGGTGACCAAGCTGTACCCGGACGGAGCCAAGGCGGTCAGTGATGTCGACATCACCATCGCCGACGGAGAATTCATCATTCTCGTGGGCCCGTCCGGTTGTGGAAAATCCACGACGCTCAACATGATTGCCGGGCTGGAAGACATTTCGACCGGTGAGTTGCGGATCGCGGGTGAACGCGTCAACGAACGCGCCCCCAAGGACCGCGACATCGCGATGGTGTTCCAGTCGTATGCGCTGTATCCGCACATGACGGTGCGTCAGAACATCGCTTTCCCACTGACATTGGCGAAGATGTCCAAGGACGAGATCAACGCCAAGGTCGACGACGCTGCGCGGGTCCTCGACCTCACCCAGCATCTCGATCGCAAACCGGCGAACCTGTCGGGCGGTCAGCGTCAGCGTGTCGCGATGGGACGCGCAATCGTGCGCAGCCCGAAGGCGTTTCTCATGGACGAGCCGCTTTCCAACCTGGACGCCAAACTGCGCGTGCAGATGAGGACGGAGATCGCCCGTCTGCAGCAGCGACTCGGTACGACAACGATTTACGTGACCCACGACCAGACCGAGGCGATGACGCTCGGCGATCGGGTAGTCGTGCTGCGCGGCGGAATCGTGCAACAGATCGGTGCGCCGCAGGAACTCTACGATCGTCCGAACAATCTGTTCGTGGCGGGATTCATCGGGTCCCCGTCCATGAACTTCTTCCCCGGACAGCTGACGGCCGACGGTGTGAGCACGCCGATCGGCGATGTTCGCCTGCCCGCGGCGGCGCAGTCGAAGATCTCGGGCAGCGGTTCGGGCAAGGACGTGGTGGTCGGTATCAGACCGGAGCATTTCGAGGACGTGGCGCTGGTCGATGCAGCGCAGAAGCCGCACGGCGGGACGTTCACCGTCGACGTCGACGTGCTGGAATCGATGGGTTCGGACAAGTACGCGTATTTCCTCGCTGGTGGCCCCGCCGTCAACTCTCGTGAACTCGAGGAACTCGCTGCCGATTCGGGAACGGCCGTCGCTGGTGGAGGTCAACTGGTTGCCAGGCTCTCGTCCGAGTCCACGGTGGCCCAGGGCAGGTCTGTCGATCTCTGGTTCGATCCCGCCAAGATCGCGGTGTTCGACGGCGGTACGGGAGCCAATCTGCTGCTGTGACCTTTACCCGGGCAAGGTGACCGAATACGTCGCGCCCCAGGGAAGCGGTACCTGTTCGGGGCCGGGCGCTGCATCGGCTGGTTCGGGTAGGGGGACCAGGCGGCCGAATTGTTCGTGATGGGTGGAGGCCGGGGCGGCTTGCGCTGTCCCGGCGACCACGGCGATCGGCGCCGCTGCCAGGGCGCCGGCGACGGCAAATCGAGTGGCGATGCGGCGCTTGCTTGCTCGGGTCGAGATCATGAGCACTCCTGCGTGGTTTCGAGGTTCGGTGAATGCTGTGCCATTCACGGTATTGCGGGTTGATTGTGAAATCTCGTGTGCGAAGCTCATTCACAGGGAACTGGGATGGGCGGCACAGGAGGACAGATGAACGAATCCTCGGTACGAACCGAGCACCTGCCCGGTGGCCCGGACCTCGAGCGGATCATGCGCGAACACGCCTACCGCGGTGCGTACCTCCAACTGACGGTGCGCGGCGCTCTGGTGCTGTTCATCGCCCTGACACTGATTTTCGTCCCGCCGATGAACGACGCGGGATGGTGTTTCGCGATTCTGGGCACCTATGCCCTCTGGTCGGCAGCCGTGGCGCTGTGGATCCGCAAGGGCGGCACCGGCCCGGTGACGATGATCTGGCTCGGCTTGTTCGTCGACCTCGCCGTGCTCGCAACTCTGACATTGCTGACCGGTCTCGCAGCCGAGCAGAGTTGGACCGCCGACATCTTGAGCAACGGGCTCTTCGTCATTCCGGTTCTTGCGTGTACGCAACTGCGGACGGACGTGTGTGTCGGCGTCGTTGCCTGCACGATCGGGGTGTTCTTCGTTTCCAGCTGGGCAACGATGACCTCGAACTCCGAGCCGTGGCCGTCGATCCTGCTGAGCACCATGGCCCTGGCCGGAGTGGGCGCAGGCGCAATCGGACTGACTCGGATTCAAAGATCACGCGTGTTGACCATCGGGCACCTCGTCGAGCATCGAACCAGCCTTCTGGCCGAACTCATGGGGCTGGAGCAGCGTGAGCGCACGGAACTATCCGAGCAATTGCACGACGGGGCGCTCCAGTACGTCCTCGCGGCGCGGATGGATCTCGACGAATTGGCAGACAGCGCGGAGCCTGTCGCCCTGGCGCGAGCCGCGAAAGCGCTCGGTGAAGCGACAACGCTGTTGAGATCCTCCGTCTCGGAGTTGCATCCCACTGTCCTTGTTCACGTGGGTCTTGCCCGCGCAATCGGGGACCTCGCGCGATCGGCGCAGGGACGCGGCGGAGTAGTGGTCGACGTCGACACTTCGGGCTGGAACGACGATCTGCGCACGTCCGCGGACGAAGTCTTGTTCGGTGCCGCCCGAGAGCTCCTTGGCAACGTCGTCAAACATGCCGGCGCGGACAATGTTCGGATCGAGCTTGCACGACTGGACCACCGTGCGGTGCTCGTGGTCTCGGACGACGGTCGGGGGATCAGCGCCGATCGGATTGCCGAACGACGGGCTGCCGGGCACATCGGACTGCTCTCGCACGAACTGCGGGTTGTTGCCGCGGGTGGCTCGTTCTCGGTCGGACCGGGTGAAGAGTCCGGAACCCTCGCGCGAGTCGAGATACCGTTCGAGATCGTCACCGCCACTGACCACGATCGTTGAGGAGTTGTCGATGGCTGCACTGATCACCGATCGCGAGCTCAACCTGGCGACTCTGGCGCGGCAGTTCCTGCTGCGGAGGGCCGAGGTCAGTGCGTTGGATGCGATCGAGCACCTGGCAGGTCTGCAGGCCCAGGCGCCGAACCCGCCCTACCTGGCGCTGTGGGCGCGGCTGAAGAACTTTGCGGCAGAAGACCTCTCCACCCTTGTCGAGAAGCGCCAGGTGGTGCGGCTTGTTGCCATGCGGGGCACGGTCTTTGCTCTTTCGGCCGCGGATGCGGGTCCCTTCCGGGCCACGGTTCAGACGATCATGGAACGCGATCTCCACACCAACAGCACACAGCGTGCGGCGCTCACCGGGTTGGATCTCGACGCTCTGGCGCGGGCGGGACGGGACCTCGTAGCGGACGGGCCGCTCACCCAGATGCAGATGAGACCGATACTGGCAGAGCGCTTTCCCGGTCACGCGGCCGAGGGACTGGCGCACGGAGTTCGAGGACTTCTGCCGATGGTGCAGGTCCCACCGCGAGGCCTGTGGGGACGATCCGGAGTACCGGCACTGACGACCTTGGAGAATTGGCTTGGCACGGAAGTGAGTTCATCGCCGGATCCGGATGCGATGGTGCTTCGTTATCTGGCGGCCTTCGGGCCCGCCAGTGTGAAAGATGCGCAAGCGTGGTCAGGGCTCACGAGACTCGCCGAAGTCTTCGAGAGGCTACGTCCCGGCTTGATCACCTTTGTCAACGCGAAAGGGGCCGAGGTGTTCGACCTGCCGGACGCGCCACGACCGACCTCCGGAACACCGCCGGTCAGAATCCTTGCTCCGTTCGACAACATCCTGCTCTCGCACGCCGACCGCTCGCGAATCATGGACGAGCAGTACCGAACTCGCGTCTTCACCGTCAACGGCATCATCAAGCCCGCCATCCTGGTGCGCGGAAAGGTGGTGGGATTCGCGACGGTGACGCCGGACAAGGAGACGGTCGAATTGGGCGCGACTCTGTTTGCGCAGCAACCGAAGACCGCGCTCGCATCCATCGAGAAGGAAGCGCGTGCGTTGCTGAAATTCATGCACCCGAAGATCCCGAACCGAGAGGTGCGGTTCGCTGTCGCTACGTAGCGGGCTTGTGCTTTCGCGGTGCTCGATCGCGTAGTTCGGCCACGATCTCGTCGTTCCACATGTGACGCCGCACCAGTCGGTACCGCTCCCGGGCGATCCACAAATAGGCCTCGGCGTCGGTGTGCTCGGGCAACATGTCGGCACCCCGCAGCATTCGCACGACGGGCAGAAACTCCTCGCCGAACCAGCGGCGGGCGACGGTGTCTCGGCCGAGGAACTCACCCTTCTCCTGCATGAGCCGAAAACCCCACGCCTCCACACACTCACTGAGTTCGGCGTACTCCCACGGGTCGGTGACCTGGACGGCTTCGCGTTGTGAACCCTGCAGCGGAACGCGGGTGAGGAAGAGTCGACGATGATCCTTGATGAGCAGATCAGCGCGCTGAGTGATGCCTTCCGGCGAGATACGCGTGATGATCTCGGTGACGTACGCGTCGATTGTCTTCTGGTGCATCGCACACGCAATGGACACTCGGTGGTGCCCGTCGATCACGAAATGCATGGAGCCGACGCGATACAACTGAACAGGTGGTACCGATTCGCCGCGTCGTTGCGCCACCGCAAGTCGCTCCCAACGAGCGCGCGAGTGAGTGGACGTCGGACGGAAGTACCTGTCGAAATCACCTGTGCGGTCGACACTTCCGACTATTGATTCGATGGTGACGACCTGCAGCCCCAGAGACTTCTCGCCGACCTTGCCCAGAGCTGCGACAACCTCGTCGAACGGCAGGATCGCGTTGACGTCGTCGGGTTCGCGTCGTAGCCAACTGACCAGACGGGCAACGTCGGCACGTCGACGCTGACGAGCGAAGTCGTTTTCCGCGTCGGCTGTGGGAAATCCGGTGTCACGAGCCATGTCGGCGCCTCACGATCGTCGGCGGAGTACCTGGGGAAATCTCCATCAGCGTGAAGCCGACGGTATTGAGCACGATAGTCCGGCCTACCTCCAGATCGAGAGGGGTTCGCCCGTGCGGGTGGATGTGTCCGTGGACCATCACCGTCGGATCGAGGTTGTGAATCAAAGGCGTGAAGCATTCGAACCCTCGATGTGGCCGATCCTCGGCGTCGCCGACACCGCGGGCGGGACTGTGGGTGAGCAGCACATCCACGCCCGCCCGGCCGCCGGGAAGCCGCGATTGCCAGGCGTTTCGCCAGGCGAGCGAGCGAGCGCGTCGGCTCTGCTGGCGCTCGGACCATTGATTGGGACCCGTGTTGTATCGGATGGAACCACCGAGGCCCGCGATCCGCAGACCGGCGACGGTCACGATGCGTCCGTCGGCGTTGACTGCGCCGGTAGGCCCCGGCCACTGCGCAGGCATCCCGGCCCGCGTCCAACCCGATCTCTTGTTCGAATATCCGGACAGATCGGCGTCGTGGTTTCCGGGAACGAACACGCAAGGCGCATTCAGTTGGTCAGACAGGTACTCCAGATACGCAAACGGCAGATCGCCCGCGCCCAGGATCACGTCGACTCCGAGTGAACGAACTTGACTGCTCCACAGGAATTCGACGGTCTCGTCGCTGACAGCGAGAACGGAGACCATTTCGACGACGCTACCGCCACCGCGAGGTATCTGCGCTGCGAACCTCGCGGGCACGGTGTTTAGATGGACGAGTGTCAGACAGCGTCGTATCTTCCGTCCGGGCCCATCTCGTCAGCAGCATCGAGGGGCCGGACCCCACCGCGGCCTCGGTGACGTTCCTCGGTGTCGAACCGCTGGACGTGCTGCGTTTCGAATCACCCGACGGCCTGGTCCGCTACGTCACACTGGGGTGCTCGCGTCATCCGATGGGCGACCCCAACGAACTGGTCGCAGACCCCACACGCGGACCCCGCGCCGAGTTGGTACTCACGCTGCGCGGTGGCACCGGTGTGGCGTCAGGTGTGGCCAGGACGCTCGCGGTGCTGGCCGCGGCGCCGTCCGTCGAAGGCGTCGTGCTGCTCGAGGACGCACTGTTGGACCTGGGCGAGCCGCTGTGGAAGGACACTGCGTTCACGGCGGTGCTTCTCGGTGACAGCGGGATCGAAGACCTGACGCTGCCGGAGCCGTTCGACCCGGTGCGCTTCCTTGGTGTGGTCCCCCTGACCGGTACCGAAGCCGCCTGGGTGCGTCTGCGCGGCGCGGAGGCACTGAGGGAAGCGTGGACCGAGGCGGGGATCGACATCCGCGATCCGCACCGTTCCGCTGCCTCGCTCTAGCTGCGCTGGCGCTTTGTCCGTCAGATCATTCGGCGTGCACGAGGATGTCCGCCAAGTTCTCGAGACTTACCCGAACCGTCCGTGAAAATGCTTTCGTGACGATCGGGTCGGCCATCTTGCCGAATACTCCTCCCAGGCCGCTTTCGCTGTCGAGTCGGTAGGTGACCCGAGTGCCGTCACCGACTTCTTCGCAGGTCGTGGTCTGCGAGAAGCTGACCGGACTTTCGACGGACGTCGATTTCGACGATCTCGGTGGGTCGTACTCGGTGAATTCGGATGTCCACTCGAGACGCTTGCCCAGGATTCGCGAGACACCGTGCCAGCGGCTTCCCACGCCCATCGGGCCGTCGGTGATCTGTTTGCACTCGACCATCGAATTCTCCCAGTTGGGCCAGTTCTCGGCGACGGCGATGTACTCCCAGACGTCCTTGGGTGGCAACGCGATCTCCACGGATTGCTCGACTGTAGGCATGGTTGCTCCTCCACTTCTCCTTGGATCTGAATTTGCTTGTCGCAAAATGGATTTCGGGAACGGAATGAAAATGCGTACCCGTATCCATTGTCCGCCTGCGACGGTGGCAAGTACAGGGAGTCAGCGTGCGAGGTTCACAGCCAGTTGTTGCGACGGAAGAGAAAGAACAAGCCGACACACACCGACGCGATGAGGAACAGGATGGACTGATAGCCGTACTTGTAACCGAGTTCCGGCATGTTCTCGAAGTTCATCCCGTAGATACCGGCAACGCCGGTCGGCACGGCGGCGATAGCGACCCACGCGGAGATCTTGCGCATGTCGGTGTTTTGCTGCACCGCGATCTTCGCGAGTGCGGCGTCGACCAGCGAACTCAACACCTCGTCGTATTCCGAGATACGTTCGGCCACGATCGTGTGGTGATCTCGTACGTCACGGAAGTATCGCCGGATCTCCTTCGGGACGAGGCCGCCCGCGGGCTGGGTCAGCTGGAGCAGTGGCAATCCGAGTGGAGTGACCGAGCGTCGTAGTTCGACGATTTCACGTTTGAGCAGGTAGATGTGCTCGACGGCAACGGTGTTCCGCGGGTTGAACACCAACTCTTCCATGCTGTCGACGTCCTGTTCGACGAGTTGGATGACGGAGAGATAGCTGTCTACGACGTGGTCGGTGATCGCGTGCAACACCGCGAACGGGCCCATGGTGAGGCGCTCGGGGTTCTGCTCGAGTGACTTGCGCACGCTTGCCAGTTCGGAGTGATCCCCGTGCCGGACGGTCACCACGAAGTCGGGGCCGACGAACACCATGATCTCGCCGGTTTCGACGATCTCGCTCGCCGTCGCGACGGACTCGTGCGGCACGTAGACGACCGTGCGCAGCACCAGGAACATGACGTCGTCGTAGCGTTCGAGTTTCGGGCGCTCGTGTGCATGGACGGCATCCTCGACCATCAGCTCGTGGAGTCCGAAAGTTGCTGCGACATCTTGCATCTGACCTTCGTCGGGAGCGTGCATGCCCACCCAGACGAACGCGTTGTCGCGACTACGAACCTCGGCCAACGCAGCGCGGTGCGTGTACTTGCCCGGCAACCGCACGCCGTCCACGTAGACCGCGCAGTCGACGATCGCGCGGGCTGCCGGAACGGGGATCTTGGGCGCATCGGCTTGCGTCGATTTGCCGTTCGACCAATTCGGCAGTGACGGCATGGTTGGCACGCTCGCTCCTTCTCGGTCTGTAATGCAGGGGAACGGCACTACAGCGACACCTGATCGAATTGCGCTGCCGCTGCGGCGTAATCGTACGTCAGCTTCCGGCTCGCCCACCGGAGCGCGATGAAGTTGCCGATTGCTGACACACTGGAACAGTGCGAATAGACCTTCACACCCACTCCAACGCATCGGACGGCACCGACACCCCGGCTGCCCTCATGCGCGCCGCAGCCGACGCCGGACTCGACGTCGTCGCCATCACCGATCACGACACGACTTCGGGCTGGGCCGAGGCGGCGCAGGCCTTGCCGGCCGGCGTCAGCCTGGTTCGTGGAATGGAGATGTCGTGTGAAGGTCGGGGTGAGCGTGGCTGGCCGGTCGCTGTACATCTGCTTGCGTACCTGTTCGATCCGACGCACCCCGAATTCGCAAAAGAACGTGAGCGACTGCGCGCCGAACGCGTCGAACGTATCCGGGTGATGACGACCATGATGGCGCGTGACGGTCTGCCCGTCGATCCCGATCAGATCCTCGCCGACGCCGGTCCGTCCGTCGGACGCCCGCACGTCGCAGCGGCCTTGATGCGAGCGGGAGTGGTGTCGAGCATCAGTGAGGCTTTCTCCGACCTGTTGTCCAGTCGAGGGCGATACGACGTTCCCAAGTACGACACTCCGCTCGAGTACGCCGTCGAACTGGTGGCAGCGGCCGGGGGAGTAACTGTCCTTGCGCATGGACGGGCCCGTTCGCGCGGCGGATTGCTTGCGCTCGACCACATCCGTGATCTGGCCGAGCTGGGTCTCGGGGGTCTCGAAGTCGATCACCCGGACCATCGCAGCGACGATCGTGACGTCCTGCGCCGCCTGGCTGTCGACCTGGGTTTGGCAGTCACCGGATCCTCGGACTACCACGGCGAGAACAAGACGATCGGACTCGGCGACGAGCTCACGGACGAAGCCGAGTTCGACAAACTCGTCTCGGCTGCCACCGGCGTGGAGGTACTGGGGCGCTGATGCTCGACACCACGCTCTACCTCACCGTGTTCATCACGCTGTTCGTGATCATGGACCCGCCCGGAGTCATCCCGGTGTTCTTGTCACTCGTCGGACGTAAAAGCCGTGAAGATCGCAATCGAGCGGCATGGCAGGCCCCCGCCGTCTCCCTGGCGGTCATCTCGGTCTTTGCCATCGGCGGGCAGGCGATCCTCAACTACCTCCACATCGGCATTCCGGCGTTGCAGGGCGCCGGCGGATTGCTGCTGCTTCTCATCGCACTCGAACTGCTGACCGGCAAGGCCTCCAACCGTCCGCAGGGAGCCGACGACGTCAACGTCGCACTCGTTCCTCTGGGAACGCCGATGATGGCCGGTCCCGGTGCGATTGCAGCCGTCATCGTCTTTGTCGCCCAGGCCGACGGTGAAGCGGCGTCGTATCTGGCCATCGCGTTGGCGATTCTGTCCATCCACCTCGTGCTGTTTGTGGTCCTGCGCTTCTCGACCGCACTGATCCGGATACTGGGCGAGGGTGGCATCAGTCTGCTGGCACGCATCGCCGGTCTTCTGCTCGCCGCCATCGCGGTTCAACTCATTGCGGAATCAGTCCGCGGATTCGTCGCGGGAGCGTAAGAGATGACATACGACGACAGGTACGACCGGAACGACAGGTACGAGGACGACTACCAGTACCAGGAATATCAGGACTATCAGTACGAAGACGGTTACGACTATCCCGCCGACAAACGACAATGGCTGCTGGTCCGCGCTCTACGCGCCCTGAGTGGCACCGTGGCGGCCGGAATCGTGGTCTTGACACTCGTGATCATCGGTTCGGCATATCTGGGCGGCAACCGCGGATTCCCGGGTCCGGGAACAACGTCGATCACCGCGCACATTGCGGCCTCGGTGGTTGCTCTCGCCGCGCAGATCTGGTGCGACCGCAGGCGGGGTATCGCGGCGGTTGCCGGATCGGTGGTCGTGCTCGTGGTGGCGGGGCTGTTGTTGGTGACGCAGTGGTGGGGATGACTGGGTGGGGATGACTGGGTGGGGATGACACGGTGGGGATGACGGCTCGGGTTCGAGTGTGGTGAGGAATCCGACCGCTTGGAGGATTTGATTGTGATCCGACTCTGGTGGCAAACTGGAGTTACTTCGAGGCGGCGCCACAGCCCGGCCCCGAAGTGCAGGTTTCGTCAGAATTTCTCCCGAAACCTAGATTGCATGGATACGCCAGGGCTCACCCGCCCCACACCATGACGCTTCGGATGTATTGCGGCCCACTTTCTCGCGCACGCCGAATGCTCTTCTTCTCAGTAGTCGTTCGCGGAAGAAATGATCTCTGACCGTTGTGAACGTAGTTTCGCACCGGTCCGAAGGATTACTTCCCAGTAACCCAGCCCCGCTTGAGGCTGGACTAATCAGGAGTGTCATCGTGTCCCTCGTGACTGAAGCCATCAACGTACCCAAGGTCGAGTTGACCGACGAAGAAATCTTTGCCGCTCACGTCGGTGGCAAGCTCTCGGTCGAGACCACAGCACCGCTCGATACGCAGCGGGCCCTCTCGATCGCCTACACGCCGGGTGTTGCTCAGGTGAGCCGCGCCATCGCTGCAGACGAAACCCTTGCCGATCGATACACGTGGACCAACCGACTCGTCGTCGTGGTCAGCGACGGCACCGCGGTTCTCGGACTCGGCGACATCGGCCCTCGCGCGTCGCTGCCCGTCATGGAGGGCAAGTCGGCGCTGTTCAAGAACTTTGCCGGACTGAACTCCATTCCGCTGGTTCTCGACACCAAGGATCCCGACGAGATCGTCGAGACACTCATCCGACTGCGTCCGAGCTTCGGCGCGGTCAACCTCGAGGACATCTCGGCGCCGCGTTGCTTCGAGATCGAGAAGCGCGTTATCGAAGCTCTCGACTGCCCCGTCATGCACGACGATCAGCACGGAACCGCCATCGTGGTCCTCGCGGCACTCAAGGGCGCCGTGAAGGTCCAGAGCCGCGACATCACCACACTCAAGGTCGTCATCTCCGGCGCCGGCGCTGCGGGTGTTGCCTGCGCGAACATCCTGCTTGCCGCCGGAATCAGCGACGTCATCGTGCTGGACTCGAAGGGCATCATCTCGGGTGAGCGCAGCGACCTCAACGACGTGAAGGCAGAACTCGCGGCCCGCACCAATCCCCGTGACCTGCATGGTGGTGCCATCGAGGCTCTCGAAGGTGCTGACGTGTTCCTCGGTGTCTCGGCGGGCAAGATCCCCGAGGAGCTCATCGCTTCGATGGCTCCCGAGTCGATCGTGTTCGCACTCTCCAACCCGGACCCGGAGATTCACCCCGAAACCGCGTCGAAGTACGCGGCGATCGTGGCGACGGGCCGTAGTGATTTCCCGAACCAGATCAACAACGTTCTTGCCTTCCCCGGTGTCTTCAAGGGCGCGCTCGACGCCGGCGCCCGTCGCATCACCGAAGGTATGAAGCTCGCTGCCGCCGAGGCAATCCTGTCGGTGGTCGGCGACGAGTTGGCGGCGGACAAAATCGTCCCCAGCCCACTCGACCCTCGCGTGGCACCCGCAGTAGCGGAAGCCGTCGCGGCCGCAGCGCATGCTGAGGGCGTGACCAGCTAAGAGGGACTACGAAAGCCCCGATCGGAACCCGCACACAAGGTTCCGATCGGGGCTTTTTCGTGTGTACCGAGAGCTACAGACGAGTGAGGTCGGGTGTTCGGCGCAGCCTGCCGGTCCCGGGAACCGATGCCCAGACCACCAGCGCCAGTAAGCCGTCCACGACGAGAGCCACAACCGCGACCAGGATTGCGCCGACGACGACTCGGTCGTACTTGTAGAGTGCGAGACCGTCGAAGATGTACCGGCCGAGGCCGCCGAGGTTGACGTAGGCGGCGACCGTTGCCGTGGCAATCACCTGCAGTGTTGCGTTACGCAGTCCGCCGAGAATCAATGGCAGCGCATTGGGTATCTCGACGCGGAAGAGCACTTGGAGTTCGGTCATACCCATCGCCCGTGCGGCCTCGACGACGCCGCGGTCGACGCTGGCGATTCCGGCGTACGTGCCGGCGAGTAGTGGGGGAATACCAAGAATGACGAGGGCGAGAATCGGCGGCATCACTCCCAGACCCATGAGAAGAACGAGGAAGGTCAGCAGGCCGAGAGTGGGCAGTGACCGCAGTGCGTTGACCAGACTGACGACCACGATCTCACCGCGACGCAGATGGCCGATGAGTAATCCGATGGGCACCGCGATCACAGCCGAAAGTGCCACGGCCAGAACGCTGTACCAGAGGTGCTGGAGGATGCGGGTGCCGATTCCGGTGTCGCCGCTCCAATTTCCGGGATCGACGATGAAGTCCCAGGCCCCGGTGAAGATGCTCATACGGGTTCCCCCTCGGCTGACAGGACGGCGGGAACCTTCGACGAGGTCGACGTTCTGGTCCACGGGGTCAGGAATCGGCCGATCAGATACAGGATCAGATCGAGCGCCAGTGCCAGCACGACGATCGCGATGATGCCCGCAACGATCTGGTCGGGATAGTCGCGGTCGTAGCCTTGTTTGAACAGGACTCCAAGCCCGCCGATTCCGATCAGAGATCCGACTGACACCAGCGAAATATTGGTAACGGCAATAACTCTGATGTTCGCGATCATCACCGGCAGCGCCAATGGCAACTCGACCGTCAGAGCGCGTCGTAGTGGTGTGAAACCGACGGCGGTGGAGGCGTCGATGACGTTGTCCGGCACCGAGTCGAGTGCTTCGGGTACTGCCCGGATGAGCAGTGCCGTCGCATACACGCTGAGTGCGATCACGACGTTGAGAGGATCAAGGGTCTTGAGTCCGAACAACTGGGGGATGGTGACGAACAGCGCGAGCGACGGAATCGTGAACGCAATGCTCGCCAGGGTCAACGTGATTCGGCGCAGCCATCTGACGTTGCGGATCGCTGTTCCGACCGGAACGGCAATCAGGAGACCGATCAGCAAAGGAAGCAGTGCCAGATACAGATGGGTCTTCGAGTAATCCACGACCGTCGAGAAATTGTCGATGAGCCAGCGCATGCCGCTACGACCCGAATCCCTCGGTGAAGGCGACGCGGTTGCGTTCCTCGTCCTCGCGTCGACGCTGATCTGCCAATTTCGCCACGACTTCGGAACCGAGGATCCCGCCGATGACCGCGCCCTCGCCGTCGACGGCAACGCCGATACCGGAAGGCGACGAGATTGCCGCATCGAGTGCTTGGCGGAGATCGCCGCCGGGGGAGAACAGCGAACCACCGGCAGACGTCGACTGAGCAAGGGTTCGTCCCGAGCGCAGGCCTTCGACGCCGGTCACGTCGATCCATCCCTGCGGAGTTCCGTTGTCCGTGACCACGAGAACCCATTCGCCCAATTCGAGACGTAGAGCCTTCAATTCGTTCTCGACGGCCGTGCGTACAGGGTGCAACGGAACCTCGTCGGCAGCGCGGAACGACAATCCCCGATAGCCGCGATCGCGTCCGACGAATCCGGCGACAAAATCCGTTGCCGGAGTGGCCAACACGTCGCGAGGTGCCGCCACCTGCTGAAGCCGCCCGCCGGGACCGAAGACGGCAATGTGATCACCGAGTTTGACTGCCTCGTCGATGTCGTGGGTGACAAAGACGATCGTCTTCTTCAGTTCGCTTTGCAGACGGAGCATTTCGGTCTGCAGATCCTCACGCACGACGGGGTCGACGGCGCTGAACGGCTCGTCCATCAACAGGATCGGCGGATCGGCCGCCAATGCACGCGCAACTCCCACACGCTGTTGCTGTCCACCCGAGAGTTGCCCGGGGTAGCGGGTGGCAAGTGAGATGTCCAGACCGACTCGTTCGAGCACACCCAACGCGGCTTTACGGGCGGCGCGGCGGGACTCACCGCGCAGCACCGGAACCGTTGCGACGTTGTCGATCACGGTGCGGTGCGGAAGCAGGCCGGCGTTCTGGATGACGTACCCGATACCGAGACGCAGTTTCACCGCGTCGGTCTGGGCGATGTCACGACCGTCGACGAAGATCTTGCCCGACGTCGGTGTGATCATCCGGTTGATCATGCGCATCGACGTCGTCTTGCCGCACCCGGACGGCCCCACGAACACCGTGAACGACTCGGCCTCGATGGTGAGATCGAGACGGTCGACGGCGGTGGTGCCGTCCGGATACTGCTTGGTGACGCCCTCGAAGGTGATCACGTGACTACGAGACCGGCTTGTCGAGGCCCTGCGCCGTCACCCACGCCTTGGCCGCCGCTGCCGGCTCCGTCTTGGTGTCGCCGGACACCTGGACGTTGAGTGCCAACAACTCTTCGGTGGTGAGCTTGGCGGACACCGCATCGAGGACTGTCTTCAACTTGTCGGAAGACTTCGACGCGCGCAGCACCGGCACCACGTTCTGAGCCGGGAAATTGTTCTTCGGGTCTTCGAGAACCACGAAGTTGTTCTCCGGGATGGAGGCCGACGTCGTGAAGATGTTTGCCGCGGTGATGTCACCGGAGGAGAGAGCCTTCACGGTTGCCGGTCCACCGCCGTCGGCGATCGGAACGAAGTTGGCTGCCGAGATGTCGAGGCCGTAATTGGACTTCAAACCGGGCAATCCGGCTGGACGTTCCTGGAACTCGGCCGGAGCACCGAACTTGACCTCGGCGGAATGCGGAGCCAGATCGGCGATCGTCTTCAGGTTCCACTTGTCAGCGGTTTCCTTCGTGACGACGACGGCGTCCTTGTCCTCGGCGGATGCAGGCGTCGCAATTGCCAATTCCGACCCGAGAGCTGCGGGAAGAGCAGCGAGGACGTCAGCGGAGCTGGTGGCCGTGCTGTCGGGATCCAAGTACTGCAGGAGATTTCCCGTGTAATCCGGAATGACACTGATGGACCCGTCCTTGAGTGCCGGAATGTACGCCTCGCGGCTGCCGACGTTGAACGACGTGGACACATCGAACCCGTTGACACGCAGTGCTTCGGCGTAGATGTTGGCGATCGTCTCGGATTCGGTGAAGTTGGCGGAGCCGACGACGATCGCGTTGGGATCGCTGTTGGAGTCACCGTCGCTGCTACCGCACGCTGTCAGTGCAGTCAGAGAGACAACGGTTGCCGCGGCTACGAGCCAACGGTTGGAACGAAATCGTGAGGTGCGCATGAGCGTCCTTCCGGTTTTTCGGGCGTCCCGTGTTTCGGGCGTCGGAAACCATTCCCTTGTGGCGAAGCCACCCGAGTGACTCCGACGGCGCCGCCACCGAGTGGCTGCGTCAGGACTGGTTACCGCGCATCGCCCGACAAGTGTAACGATAGGTACCGACATGGCACGGTTTTCGATCCATGGGATTGGATGTGAGGATTTCGGTGAAGAGCACACGCACGAAGTATTCGACTGTTGTTGCAGCACTGATGGTCCTGCCGATTCTCAGCGGATGCGCAAACGGTGATTCGGTGGTAGAGGGTGCCGAAGCGGAGTCTCGTGACCAGATCGTGGTGGCTGCTGACGCATCGGTGGAGAGTTCGGTGTTGGCCGAGGTGTATTCGACGGTGCTCTCCTCCTCCGGCCTGTCGGCTCGCGTCGAATCGGTGGGTGGTGGCCGAAACCAATCACTCGAGGCTCTGGACGCAGCGCGAGTCACTTTGGTGCCCGAGTTCACCGGCGCGCTGCTCGATCACTACGACCCTTCATCCCCGGCCCGCAAGGCCGACGACGTCTTCGAAGCCTTGAGTCGCTCTCTGCCGGAGGGTCTTTCGGTCTCCGACTATGCGATGGCCGAAGATCGTGCGGTCCTCGCACTCGACAACGGATACGCACAGTCGTTGGGAGCGAAGACGATAGAAGCCTTTGCTCCTTCGTGTGCCGCGGCGACGCCGCTCGTCTCCGCGAGATTCGTCGAGGACGGGGCAGTGGAACAGTTGGCCGAGGGCGCCGAGTGTGTCTTCGCCGGTGTCGATCAGGCAACGCCGGCAGACGTACCCGGTGCACAAGTATTCGGAACCACGACGCTGTCGGCGTTGGCACAATCCGATGCCGTCACAGTGCTCGCTGATTCGAATCACGTTCTGGCTGCGCAGAATGTCGTTCCGCTCTTTCGAGCGGGCGCACTGGGAGATTCGGCTGTCAAGGCGCTCAGCGTCGTTGCCGGTGAACTGTCCACCACCGATCTCGCCGCAATGATCGAGCAGGTGCGGACCGGCAAGGCGTCAGCCTCGGAAGTCGCCCGCACCTGGTGGGACACCCGTCAGTGACTGTTCGAGCCCACTGCTGAACTCGAATCATCCTTGGCACGAATCAGTTTCGATGCGATGAACTGCCCGAGGTCGGAAACGGCGTCTGCTGCTTCCTTCACCAGTGACGCCTGTGCGTGAGCCACGTGCCACAGTCGCGCGTACTCCACCAGGGACACGTCGACGCCGGCAGCGGAGAGCTTGTCGGTGAACGTCATGATCTGCGGGTAGAGGACTTCCTCGGAACCGACGTGAATTCTGGTGGGTGGCAACCCGTCGAGCTTGCCGTGCATCGGCGCGTAGCCAGGATCAGTACGGTCGCCTCCGGCAAGGTAGGCGTCGGCGGCGTCGAAGGACCACGCTGTGTTGACCACCAGGTCGGCCTTTTTGGTGGCACCCCGATCGCCGGGATCGACCCACGGTGAGATCAGTGCAAGCGCGCCGGGGGTCACGCCGTGACGCTCGATCAGACGGATAGCGGTCGCCGCGGCCAGGCCGCCACCGGCCGAATCGCCGGCGATGGCAACGCGGTCTTCCGAATAGTCGAACTCGGTGACCAACTGCATGAAGGCTGAGACCGCGTCGTCGAGAGCGGCGGGATACGGATTCTCCGGCGCGAGACGGTAGTCCAAGGTGAAGACCGCACTGGACGACTCACGGGCGAGATGAGCTGCGAGAGAACGGTGTGTGGACAGCGAACCCAGCGTGTACGCCCCGCCATGCAGGTAGAGAACTGCGGTGGGGCGCTCGGTTGCGCCGACGGTGATCTTCTCTGCCGGTCGGCAAGCCAGCTCCAGCGGGCGCACGACGGCGCCCGCTGGAACCTGCTGTAGCGGTGCCCCGGCCTCGAGCAACAGACGTTGAATCCGATACGGCAGCCGCGAGTTGAAAGCCAGACGGAAGTACGGCTTCAACAAGAATGCGACCACGGGCAGCGGAAGGGTGAACGTGCTCACCGGCAGGGCTCCTGACTCTTTGTGCGAACTGCGCTGTGAAACGAACTGCGCTGTGAAACGAACTCAGCTGGACTTGGGCATCATTCGGCCGGCGACGATCGCGACGATGCGCTGGTAGCCCGATCCTACGAGGCGAACCCAGGCGTCGAGTGCGATTGCGTCCATCCCGATGAGAACTCGCGGCTTGCTCTTCCGAACACCGTTGACGATCGTCTTGGCGGCGTCCTCCGGTGTGGTGCGCGCGAGCTTGCGGTCGAAGAACTCGGAGAAGACCGCAAGATCTTCACCCGGGCCTGCGGTGGCGTTGCGTGCGATGGCGGTCTTGATTCCGCCCGGGTGCACACAGGTCACCTTCACCGGGTGCTTGGCTATCAGCATTTCCTGGCGAAGCGACTCGGTGAAACCGCGAACGGCGAACTTGGCCGAGTTGTATGCGCTCTGACCCGGCATCGACAGCAGACCGAAGAGGCTCGACACGTTCACGATGTGCCCGTCGCCGGAGGCGATGACGTGGGGGAGGAATGCCTTGGTGCCGTTGACAACTCCCCAGAAGTCGACGTCCATGACACGTTCGAAGTCCTTGAATTCGGACTTCTCGAAAGTGCCGTGGTAGGCGATTCCGGCGTTGTTGTAGATCTGGTTGACCTTGCCGAAGTGGGCGACAACCGCGTCGGCGTACTCGAGAACCGCTTCGCGCTGGGTGACGTCGAGATGGTCCGACTTCACCTCGGCGCCGATGGCTTCCACCAGACGCGTTGTCTCGGCGAGCCCGATGGTGTCCACGTCGGAGATTGCCAACTTGGCGCCCTGGCCGGCCAGGTTCAGTGCTAGTGCGCGACCGATGCCCGATCCCGCTCCGGTGATGACTACGACCTTGCCTGCAAAATCACTCATTGTGCTACTGCCTTCTCGTCGTCGAGGTCGATCTGTGAAGTGGTCGCGGTGCCGACGGCGCCGAGATCCGAGGTGGCGACGCTGCGGTATGCCGCGAGGTCGAAATGCTTGGTGGCATTGCGGAACTGGAAGGTGAAGCCAGGCCACAGGGTGGTGTTGTTTCCGTGCTTGTCCATGTACCAGCTGGCGCAACCGCCGTTGTTCCACACGCTCTTGGACATAGCTGCCTGCAGGTCCTTGTTGTACTTGTCCTGCTTGTCCTTGCGCACCTCGATGGTGCCGATGTCGTACTTGTCGATGGTGGCGATCGCGTCGACCAGGTAGTTGATCTGCGACTCGATCATGAAGACCATCGACGAATGTCCGAGGCCGGTGTTGGGTCCGACGAGGAAGAACATGTTGGGGAAGTTGGCAACTGCCGCGCCCTTGTATCCCTGCATGCCGGTCTCTTCGAAGACCTCGGCGAGCGAGCGTCCGTCCTTGCCGAAGATTCCCGCGAAGGTGGGGGAGTCGGTGACGTGGAATCCGGTCGCCACGACGATGGCATCGATCTCACGCGTGGTGCCGGTCTTCGAGACGATCCCGTTGGCGGTGACCTCCTCGATGCCTTCGGTCACCAGGTCGACATTGTCCTGGGCGAGGGTGGGGAAGTAGTTGTTCGAGATCAGCATGCGCTTGCAGCCGATCTGGAAGTTGGGCATGACCTTCTTGCGAAGATCCTTGTCCTTGATCTGGGCCTTCAGGTGACGCTCGGCGGCGAACTGCAGCGGCTTCATGAAGACCGGCGCCTTGGCCAGGCCGACGACCTGCGTCTCTCGCATCCAGTAGATACCGGTGCGGCACAACTTCTGGAAGCCGGGGAGGAACTTGAACGCGAGGTGCTCGATCTTGGTGTACTCGCGGTCTGCGCGGGGCAGGATCCACGGCGCCGTGCGCTGGTACACGTCGAGATGCGAGACCTTCTTGCCGATGGCCGGCACGATCTGGATGGCCGAGGCGCCGGTTCCGATGACGGCCACACGCTTGCCGGTCAGATCGGCGTCGTGGTTCCAACGCGAGGAGTGGAAGATCTCGCCCTTGAAGCCGTCGATGCCCTTGATGTCCGGAAGTGAAGGCTCACACAAGGCGCCGACGGCCGAGACGACGATCTTTGCGACGAATTCGCCCTTGTTGGTGCTGACGTGCCACCGAGCAGACGCCTCGTCCCAGCGTGCGGAGAGAACGTCGCAGTCGAAGATGTGCTTGTCGAGCACCTTGTGGCGGTTGGCCACCGACTGGATGTACTTGTAGATCTCGGGCTGAGTGGAGAAGGAGCGCGTCCACTCCGGATTGAGTGCAAAAGAGTACGAGTACAAATGCGACGGCACGTCACACGCGGCGCCC
Source organism: Rhodococcus sp. C-2 (assembly GCF_027854095.1). Taxonomy (NCBI): domain Bacteria; kingdom Bacillati; phylum Actinomycetota; class Actinomycetes; order Mycobacteriales; family Nocardiaceae; genus Rhodococcus; species Rhodococcus sp. C-2. The sequence goes on from NZ_JAQGFI010000013.1 coordinate 164,356, forward strand.
GGGTAGCTGTTGTCACGCCAGGTCCCGCCGACGTCGTTGCCGCGCTCGAGAACGACGTAGTCGGTGATGCCGGCCTGTGCCAGTTTGATCGCCGCACCGAGACCGGCGAAACCACTGCCGATGATCAGTGTGCCGACGTGGCGAGTATCCGCGGCAGGTGCTGAGGTATCTGTAACTGGAAGACTCATGTAGGGAACGATATGCCTTTATTGAGTCACGGTCAATAGCTTATTGACGAATATTCAGTAGTCTATTGGGCATGGACGCAGTAAAGCGAACGCGGCTCGACCCTGCGCAACGCCGAGCGCAACTCATCGACCTCGGGGCGCGGATGCTGGCCGAACGGCCGCTCGAACAGATTTCCGTCGAGGACATCGCCGATCAGGCTGGTGTCTCGCGGGGGCTTCTGTTCCACTACTTCGCGTCGAAAAGCGAGTTCCATCTGGCGATCGTCCGACACAGCAGTGAACAGATGCTCCAGCGCACCGAGCCGAGCGAGTCGGACGATCCGATGCTCACCCTCCGCTCGGTGCTGGCGTCGTACGTCGACTACGTGACCGAGAACCGCAATACCTACGTCTCGCTGCTCCGGGGGACCGCCAGCGGGGATCCGCAGATGCGTGAGGTGTTCGAGCAGACTCGCGACATCATGGCCAAGAGAACCCTCGATCAGCTCCCGAAGATCGGCCTGACTCGAACACCTCAGGTGGAGTTGGCCGTTCGCGGTTGGATCGCGTTTGTCGAGGAAGCCACCATCAGTTGGCTCCGAGCGCCCGCCATCACCCGCGAGGAACTGATCGACCTGACGGTTCAGTCGTTACCTGCGTTGGCACTGGCCGCCGTCGGCTTCGATGCCGGGCCGGATCTGGGTCTGCTGCAATCGAATTGACGTGAACGCAGAAAGGCCGGGCCCCACACTCCTTGCGGAATGTGGGGCCCGGCCCTTGTCAAATTACTGAGATCAGTTGGTCGGCAGGAACGCCTCGTCCAAGATCTCCTGCTGCTCCACCGCGTGGACCTTGCTCGATCCCGAAGAGGGAGCGGACATCGGACGACGCGAGATGCGCTTGATACCGGTCAAGGTCTCCGGCAGAAGGTCCGGCAGAGCCAGCCCGAGGAACGGCCACGCACCCTGGTTTGCGGGCTCTTCCTGGACCCAACGGAACTGATCCGCATTCGGGTAACGGTCCAGGGTCTCCTTGAGGCGACGCTTCGGCACGGGGTAGAGCTGCTCCATGCGCACGATGGCGATGTCGTCACGCTCGTCCTTGTGCTTCTTCGCCAGGAGTTCCCAGTACAGCTTGCCGCTGACCAGCAGAACCCGCTTGACCGATTCGCGTGCGCTTTCGCCGCTCTCGTATGCCGGCTCCTCGAAGACCGAACGGAACTTGCCCGTCGTGAAGTCCTCGACGTTGCTGACGGCAGCCTTGTTACGCAGCATCGACTTGGGCGTGAAAACCACCAGCGGACGGCGGATGCCGTCGAGGTGATGGCGACGCAGCAGGTGGAAGTAGCTGGCCGGAGTCGACGGAACCGCAACGGTCATCGAGCCTTCTGCACACAGCTGAAGGAAACGCTCGATGCGGCCGGAGGTGTGGTCCGGACCCTGACCCTCGTGACCGTGCGGCAGGAGCAGCACGACGTCGGAGAGCTGACCCCACTTGGCCTCACCCGAAGAGATGAACTCGTCGATGATGGTCTGCGCGCCGTTGACGAAGTCACCGAACTGCGCTTCCCACAGGACCAGAGCGTCGGGGTTACCGACCGAGTAGCCGTACTCGAAGCCCAGACCTGCGTACTCGGTGAGTGCGGAGTCGTAAACCATGAACTTGCCGCCGTTTTCGGCGTCGGCAGCGATCTTGGCGATCGGGCTGTACTCGTTACCGGTCTTGCGGTCGATGAGGACCGAGTGACGCTGCGTGAACGTTCCTCGCTTGGAGTCCTGACCCGCGAGGCGGATCAAGGCACCCTGCTCGGCCAACGAGCCGAACGCGAGCAATTCTGCGAACGCCCAGTCGACATGTCCCTCACGGGCCATCTCGCGGCGCTTCTCGGCAACCGGCTTGACGCGCGGGTGAACGGTGAAGCCCTCGGGGACGTTGACGAACGCATCACCGATGCGCTCGAGGACCTCGGGAGCGACAGCCGTGGTCAGGCGAGCCGGGGGAGTCTGGTCGAGTTCGACGGACTCGGACGGTTCGGGCTGGAACTTCTCGAGTTCACGGACCTCGTTGAAGACCCGTTCGAGCTGGCCCTGGTAGTCGCGAAGTGCGTCTTCGGCTTCCTTGAGCGAGATGTCACCGCGGCCGATAAGGGACTCGGTGTAGCTCTTACGAACGCTGCGCTTGGTGTCGATGACGTCGTACATGGCCGGCTGGGTCATCGACGGGTCGTCGCCCTCGTTGTGACCGCGACGGCGGTAGCAGATGAGGTCGATGACAACGTCCTTGCCGAACTTCTCACGGAAGTCGACGGCCAGCTGAGCAACCCAGACGCAAGCCTCGGGGTCGTCGCCGTTGACGTGGAAGACCGGTGCGGCGATCATCTTCGCGACGTCGGTGCAGTACTCGGACGAGCGTGAATGTTCCGGAGCGGTGGTGAAGCCGACCTGGTTGTTCACGACGATGTGCACGGTGCCACCGGTGCGGTAACCGCGAAGCAGCGAGAGGTTGAGCGTCTCGGCGACAACGCCCTGACCGGCGAATGCAGCGTCACCGTGCAGCATGAGCGGCAGGACGGTGAAGCCTTCTTCACCCTTGTCGAGGATGTCCTGCTTGGCGCGGACCAGGCCTTCGAGAACCGGGTCGACGGCCTCGAGGTGCGACGGGTTTGCGGTCAAGGAGACAGCGATGTCGTTGTCACCGAACATCTGGATGTACGTTCCGCTGGCACCCAAGTGGTACTTCACGTCGCCGGAGCCGTGAGCGGCTGCCGGGTTCATGTTGCCCTCGAACTCCGTGAAGATCTTGGAGTACGGCTTGCCGACGATGTTGGCAAGCACGTTGAGACGGCCACGGTGCGGCATGCCGATGACGACCTCGTCGAGCTGGTGCTCGGCGGCCTGGTCGATCACGGCGTCCATCATCGGGATGACGGCTTCGGCGCCTTCGAGCGAGAAGCGCTTCTGGCCGACGTACTTGGTCTGCAGGAACGTCTCGAAGGCCTCGGCGGCGTTGAGCTTGCTCAGGATGTACTTCTGCTGAGCGACCGAAGGCTTGGCGTGATGGCCCTCGACGCGGTCCTGGATCCACTGACGCTGATCCGTCTCGAGGATGTGCGTGTACTCGACGCCGACGTGGCGGCAGTACGCGTCGCGCAGCACGCTCAACACGTCGCGCAGCTTCATCTTCTCTTGACCGTGGAAGCCGCCGACCTTGAACTCACGGTCCAGATCCCACAGCGTCAGGCCGTGGCTGATGACGTCGAGGTCGGGGTGGCTGTGGAACTTGTCCTTGACGAACTGCAACGGGTCCGTGTCGGCCATGAGGTGGCCGCGGTCACGGTATGCAGCGATCAGTTCGAGAACGCGGGTGTTCTTGTCGACAGCGCCTTCCGGCACGTCCTTGCGCCACCGCACCGGCTCGTACGGGTTGCCGAGCGCGTGGAAGATCTCGTCGTAGAACTCGTCGCTGATCAGCAGGTTGTGGATCGTGCGCAGGAAATCGCCCGACTCGGCACCCTGGATGATGCGGTGATCGTAGGTCGAGGTGAGAGTCATCAACTTGCCGACGCCCATCTCGGCCAGCTTCTCGTCGCTGGCGCCCTGGAACTCGGCGGGGTATTCCATCGCGCCGGCACCGATGATGGCGCCCTGGCCCTTCATCAGGCGAGGAACGGAGTGAACCGTGCCGATACCGCCCGGGTTGGTCAGCGAAATGGTGACGCCGGTGAAGTCTTCGCCGGTGAGCTTGCCTTCACGGGCGCGTCGGACGATGTCCTCGTACGCCGCGTGGAACTGGACGAAGTTCATCGACTCGGTGTTCCGGATGGCGGCAACTACCAGTGAGCGGTTGCCGTCCTTTCCGGGAAGGTCGATCGCGAGTCCGAGATTGGTGTGCTCGGGCGTGACCGCGTTCGGCTTGCCGTCGATTTCGGCGAAGTGCCGGTTCATGTTGGGGAACGCGTTGACTGCCTGGACGATCGCGTAACCCAGGAGGTGGGTGAACGAGATCTTGCCGCCGCGGGTACGCGCGAGGTGGTTGTTGATGACGATGCGGTTGTCGAACATCAGCTTCGCGGGGATGGCACGCACGCTGGTTGCAGTCGGGATCTCGAGCGAGAGCGACATGTTCTTGACGACTGCGGCTGCGGCGCCGCGGAGAACCTTGGTTTCCTCGGCTCCGCCGGCAGGGGCGGGCTTCGCAGTAGCGGCCGCGGGCTTGGCTGCTGCGGGCTGGGCCGGGGCGGCCTTGGCGGCGGGCGCTGCCGTCTTCGCGGGGGCCGGAGCGGCAGCCTTGGCAGGCGGCGCAGGAGGCGCGGTCTTGGGGGCGGGAGGCGTGGCCTTGGGAGCAGCAGGCGGAGCTACAACAGCGGCGGGTGCAGCCGCGTTGCCGTTCGAGGCAGTCCCGTTTCCACCTCCCGTGTTCGCCGAGTCCGGCGAGTAATCGGTCAAGAATTCGTGCCAACTGGGATCCACGGACGACGGATCGTCCTGGAAGCGTTGGTACATCTCGTCAACCAGCCACTGGTTCTGTCCGAATTGGGATGTAGAACTGCTGCTCACGGCAGGTGTTCGCCTCGTTTCTATTTCGGTACCCGATCAGAGCGCCTATATACATGAGATTAGCCCGAGCGTGTGACGAGCAATTGTGCGGCACACAATTTGTGAGCTGTCTCACGGAAGTCCGTGATCTTGCGATCGCGCACTACCTCTCGGCGGTACAAATCCGTGCCGACTGTCACGCGACGGGGTTGCCTTCGATGACAGTTCTCGACGTCAGATTATTCCCCTCACGCGCCTGCGATGCATCCCAGAGTCCCGAGTAGTGACCACCGGCATACCGCAGAACATCGTGCGGGCCGTATTCAACGATACGTCCCCGGTCAACTACGACAACGAGGTCCGCTCGGGCAGCTGTCGCGAGGCGGTGAGCTACGACGACGGAAGTCCGTTTCCGGGTGACCGACCGACTTGCTTCGAGCACCATCCGTTCGGTCGCGGGATCGAGCGTCGCAGTCGCCTCGTCGAGGAGCAGAAGGTCCGGGTCGACGAGTTCGGCACGGGCCAATGCGATCAGTTGGCGTTGGCCCGCCGAGAGCCCCTGGCCGCGCTCGCCGACGGGATGATTCATGCCTCCACGCATGTCGGCTATCGAATTCAGTGCGCCGACGGAACGCGCCGCTTCCTCGATCTCCGCGTGCGACGCCGACGGCCTGCCGTACGCGATGTTGTCGGCGACCGTGCCGGTGAACAGATGGGCTTCTTGTGGGACTACGCCGAGGCGACGTCGGTACTGCGAGAGGTGGAAGTTCCGGATGTCGGTTCCGTCCACGTCGACCGACCCGGACGTCGGGTCGTAGAAGCGGGCGAGCAACTTCACGACCGTCGACTTCCCGGCACCGGTTCGGCCGACCAGAGCGACGGTCGTGCCCGGCGGGATTTGCAGATCGAAATCGGAGAGGGCGTCGACGTCCGCACCCGAGTACCGGAACCCGACCCCGTCGAGATGGACGGCGCCGTCGAGTCGTCCGGAGATCGCGATCAAATCCTCGCTGTCGGCAGTCTCGATGGAACTGCGAGTGCGCAGCAGGTCGCCGATTCGTTGCAATCCGACGTTTGCCTGTTGGTAACCATCGAACACTTGTGAGAGTTGCTGAATCGGTCCGAACAGCAGACCGAGGTAGAGCACGAACGCGATCAGTACGCCGGGCGACGTCGACCCGTTGGCGATCTGGTGCGCGCCGACGAACACCACTGCGGCCAACGCGAGGTCGGACAGGAACGAGATGAACGGGAAGTAGATCGAAATGGCTCGCTGCGACCGCATCCGCGATCGGCGGTAGCTTTCGGAGCGTTCTGCGAACCTACGCGCCGCACCTTCTTCGCGGCGGTAGGCCTGAGCCGCTCGCAGACCGGCGATGTTCTCCTGGAAGTCGGCATTGACGAGCGAGATCCGTTCGCGGGACTGGCTGTAGGCAACCGAGGAGATCTTGCGGAAGATCACGGTCGCAACCACGAGCGGTGGGATGACGGCCAGCGCCACCAGGCCGAGCGTCACGTCGGTCGCCAGGAGCGCGATCGAAATTCCGCCGACGGTCAGAACGCTCACGATCGCCGTCGACATGCCGGTTTGGATGAACGACGACAGCGCGTCGACGTCGGTGGTCATACGCGTCATGATGCGGCCGGACAATTCCCGTTCGTAGTAGTCCAGACCCAGGCGCTGCAAGTGTGCATAGCTGCGGACGCGGAGCCCGAACAACACGCGTTCACCGGCTCGGGCCGTGAGCACCGTCATGACCGCCACGATGACCCAGTCTGCGGCGACCAGGAGCGCGCCGAACGCCGTCGCGATCCAGAGTGTGGTGCTGTCTGCGGTCACGACTCCGTGGTCGATCGCATATCTGACGAGGGAGGGAAATGCGATCGCCGCGGCGGAGTCCAGGGCGAGGCACACGACAACCGCCAGTAGAACCCAGCGGACCGGCCTCAAGATCTGTCGGAGTGAGAACTGTGGATTCGATTCGCGCAGGCTCTCAGGAGCGATTCCGGGGTCTTCGCGTGCGGGTGGGAGAGCGTCGACTGCTGCCCGCAGGGACGGCGTCACCGCGATTCCGCTGAGCGCTCCGGCCATCGGTCCGCCCGCACCCTGCGTCGTAGCGGCTGTGCTGTCGGCTTCGGATTCCGGTGCCTGCGGCCACAACTGCTCGGTTGTCGGCTCGCTGCGGTCACGTCCGAAAGCATCGGAGTCGACGTCGTCGAGTTCGGCCGGTAGTTCCGGCGGCGAGGAGAACAGGGCACGAAAGAGCGGACATCGCGCTTCCAGTTCGTCCACGGTTCCGGAGTCGATGATCCGTCCGCCGTCGAGAACCGCGACCCGGTCTGCGAGCGTCAGGGTGGACCGCCGGTGAGCGAGGATGAGCGTGGTCTGGCGCCGTCTGGCCCGGAACGCGTCGAAGATCGCGGCTTCGGTAGCCGCATCGACTGCGGAGGTCGCGTCGTCGAGGACCAGGATTCGTGGGTCGACGAGCAGTGCCCTGGCAAGTGCGATGCGCTGACGCTGGCCGCCCGACAGCGTCAGACCTCGTTCACCGACAACGGTGTCGTATCCGTCCGGGAGTGCCTCGATGAACGAATCTGCCTGTGCCAGTGCTGCTGCGTCGCGGATGTCCTCGTCGGAGGCGTCCTCGCGACCCAGTGCGATGTTGGCGGCAATGGTGTCCGAGAACAGGAAGGGCTCGTCGAAGACGAGGCTGACGGCGGCACGAAGCTGCTCACTGCGCAGTTCGCCGATGGGGAACGTCTCGCCGGCGGTATCGACTGTCACCGCACCCGAAGTCGGTGCGTAGAACCGGGGGAGAAGCAAGGACAACGCGGTCTTGCCCGACGCGGCCGGACCAACGACGGCGACGGTCTCGCCCGGTTCTATGCGGAGGTTCAGCCCGGTCAGGACGTCGCGTTCGGTGTCGAATCCGAATGCCACGTCGTCGAAGGTGACTCCGAGAGGACCGTCGGGCAGGTCCACCGGATGGTCTGGATCGGCGATGTCCGGCTGAGCGTTGATGACGTCGTAGACACGCTCTACAGCGGCGCGCGCCAGCTGCGCCATGACGATGACCGACGACAGAGTTCGGGTGACGCCGGTCATCGTCACGATGTAGGTGGCGAACGCGAGAAACGTTCCCACGGTGATCTTGTCGTGCAGCGCGAGATACCCGCCGAGGGCGATCACTCCCACCTGCCCGAGCTGGGGCAAGGCGGCCATGGTTGGCGCGAATTTCGCATTCAACCACGCGGCGCGAAGGCGCTCGGAGTACAGCGTGCGGCTATGTTTCTCCAGCTGGTCGACGGCTCGTTGTTCCTGCCCGAATCCCTTGACGACGCGCACGCCGGTGACGGTTTCCTCGACGTGTTGGGCGAGGTCGGCGGCCCGCTGCTGCGCGGACCATGTTGCGGCGAAGAGCATCGGTCGCATCAGGAACACCACCAGCCCTACTGCTGGGATGACGGCGACAGCGACGAGAGTCAACAGCGGCGAGAGCCACGCCATGATGCCGATCGCCAGCACGAATTGCAGGAGCGCTCCCGCGGACATCGGCACCATCGCGAGTAAACCCTGGACGAGCTGCAGATCCGTGATGGACCGGGAGACCACCTGGCCTGTGCGGATCTGATCCTGCCCGCGTCCGTCGAGGCGTTGCAGCGAACCGAGCAGGGCGAGCCGCAAGTCGTGTTGAACGTCGAGCGAGAGTCGGCCGGCAAGCATCCGTCGGCCGTACTGGCACGCGAAGCGGACGATCGCGAGCAACGCGATCGCCAACGCGACGAACCCGATCACCTTGCCCGGGTTCTCCTGGCTTGCGGCGTCGAGCGCATAGCGGGTCAGGAGAGGAAACGAGATGTCGATCGCAGAGGCGATGACCGTAACGAGTAGCGCGCCGATCGCAACTCTTCGGTGCAACCAGCATGCGTGGGCCAAGCGGCGGATCCAGCCCGGAGCTCGATCCACCTCTCCAGCTACCGGACTGTCCGTGTTGATCGTGTTCATCGAGATCCACGGTAGACCCGGCCCCAGACAGCTTTTTCAGGTGATGTCGCGGGTCCTGGTCCGTAGCCAACCGAGCCCGCAGAACAGAACTACCCAAGCGGACAGCATCATCGGGCCGCTCGGCCAGGACGCAAACGCGTCGACGTCGATCGACGGTGCCGCATTGACGATCGTGCCGATCGTGGCCGACACCGGAAGCGCGGCCCCGATCCCACCGAGATCCATCGCGAGCAGCACGGCGCGGACGATCCATTCACCGAAGACGAACCACAGGACGACCGAGAGGGCACCGGCCATCGACGAACCGGTGAGCAGGGCCACCCCGGCGCCGAGTAGTGCCCACAGCGCACACGCCAGGATGCCTGCGGCGCAGATGGCGAAGAGATCGGTGGTGAAGCTGAAGTCCCGGCCGAAGAGCAACATCGCGCCGATGCTGACTACTTCGACCGCCAGTGCGTAGCCGACGGCGAATACCGCGACGACGGCAAGTTTTGCGCCGAGAACTCCGTCGCGGCCACGAGCTGTGAGGAACGTCGTGGTGAGAGTCTTGTAGCCGAATTCGGATCCGGCGGTGAGTGCTCCGAAGACGGCCGCGAACACCAGGACAAGCGTGTTCGAGACACCGAGGCTGACGCCGGTGGACACGACATCGACGTCGAACGTGGTGTCGGCCGAATCGGCCACGACTTCGACGAACGTCCGAGTCGAGGCAGCAATCAGCACGGCCACGACCACCGGTGCGATGGCCAGTGCCCACCAGTAGCGCAGGGTGAGAACTTTGAGTGTCTCCGCGCGCACGAGCGTGGTCATCTGTGTCCTCCGGAAGGTCCGTATGCGGCAGGGCCGTAATAGCCCGGTCCGGAACCGGGACCGGGTGGGCGGTGGTATCCGACCTGGGGAACCGCGTACTGCGGTGTTGTCATCGCGAGGAACAGTTGCTCGAGATCTGCGCCTTCGGTTGCGACACCGAAGATCGTGACTCCGGCGGCCGACGCCACCGGTGGCAGTACCGACGTGTCGGTGCCGCCCACGGCGAGCCGTCCGTCCTGGGTGATCTGGGCGTCGATGATTCCGCGAGCGGCCAAGGCCGTGGCGAGGAGCGCTGGGTTGGAACACGAGACGAGCAGTCGACTGCGCTGCGAGCGGCGAAGTTCGTCCATGGTCCCTTGGTATACGAGTGAGCCGGCGCTGACGATGACCACGCTGTCGACGGTCGCTTCCACTTCACGAAGCGCGTGACTCGAGATCAGAACCGTTCGGCCGGAACCAGCGAAGGTCTGCAGGAACTGACGAAGCCACGCCATGCCCTCGGGGTCGAGTCCGTTCGCGGGTTCGTCGAGCACGAGGATCTCGGGATCACCGAGCATCGCGGTGGCAAGGATCAGGCGTTGGCGCATCCCGAGCGAGAAGGTGCCGGTCTTGTGGGCTCCGACCGATCTCAGACCGACCATGTCCAGCACCTGCGCCGCGCGCTGAGTCGGCATGCCGATAGCGGCGGCGTAGATCTCGAGGTGTCCGAGGGCCGTTCGTTTCGGATGGAGACTGCCGACGTCGAGTACTGCGCCGACGGTCCGGGCCGGGTTGGGCAGCAAACGCATCGGGGTGCCGTTGATCGTGGCCGATCCCGACGTCGGTGACACCAGTCCGAGGAGCATCCGCAACGTGGTCGTCTTGCCCGAACCGTTCGGGCCGAGAAACCCGGTGATCGAGCCCGCCTTAACGTCGAAGCTCAGGTCGTTGACCGCGCGCGCCGCCTTGAACGTCTTCGTCAACCCACGAATCTCGATGGGGGCAGAGAAGGATCCCATTGCGGTGTTCGTCAATGCTGCTCCCGGGTCGGCGGCGAATACGTGATGCGAGCCTACGGCCCGGACGGCTATCTGCGGATGGCCCGGCGTGTCTCCGTCTGGGGAAGCACTGCGGCATCGTCGGCAGGCATCACGATCAGGTGATCGGTCCACCTGGCCGGTGCCGGTCCGAAGGCTTCGCGCGCATTCTTGACGACGCCCTTGCCGATTGCACGGTTGCCCGCACCGCCGATGACCGCACCGATTCCGGCCGGAACGAGCTTGCCGAGGATCAGTGCGCTGCGCTTCGCGGCGTACTTGGTCACGAATTTCCGCACGAGGGTGCTGTTCATTCCCCTCATCGTGGGTCCGGGAATCTTGCTCGTGATTGCCGTTCCCCAGTTCTTGGCTGTGATTCCGGTGGCCTTCTGCACGATCTCCATACCGGATTCGCCGAGGGCGACTGCCAGGACCAGGGCGCGTCGTTGCTGGTGATCCTGTACGGAGATTCCATGCACTGACGCAATTGCCAACGTCAGCAGTGCTGACGCCTCGAGGAAGAAAGCCGATTCCGCACCGACGGCAGCGATGGACGCGACCGTTCCGACGCCCGGCACCGCGGCGGTGGCGCCGACGGCACTGCCGCTGCCGGTCACGGCGAGAATGAACATCTTCTCCATCCGCTCGACGATCTGAGCAGGTGACTCGTCGGGGTGCGCCTTACGGACGTGGTTGACATATTTGGCCACTGCGGGCGCTTGCAGGCGGCTTCCGTTGTCGAGAACGGAAACGAGGACCTTCTCGATACGCCCGCTGTCGTTGTTCGTCGACTTGCTCATTGCTGCCCCTCCACAGTTGTCCTCCTCTGAAGCGAGGTGGACCGTATCTCGAGAATAGGTGAAGTTTTCGCTGGCGGCGGTGATCCCCGGGGCCATAGGCTCGTACGAGACTCGGTTTTCTTCGTGAGTTTTCCCAGGCAGGAGTTCGAGTGTTATGACCGCCACTTCGGAATCTCGTTCGACGACCATCTGGCCGACGCTGCGCTACCTCGACGCCCGTGCGGCAATCCACTTTCTGGTGAGCACCTTCGGTTTCGTGGAGAAGGCCGTCTACGGAGAGGGAGACGTGGTGGACCACGCCCAACTCGACTGGCCGGGCGGTGGCGGCATCATGTTGGGTTCGCCGCGCACCGATTCGGCGATCGCCGGCCTGCCCCCTGGAATCGGTTCGGTGTACATCGTCGTGGACGACGCGGACGCCGCCGATGCACTCCACGAACGCGCTGTCGCCGCGGGCGCCACGATCACGCAGGGATTGCGCGACGAGGACTACGGTTCGCGGGGGTTCACCTGCCGTGATCCCGAAGGTGTGTACTGGAGTTTCGGCACGTACGCAGGGGAGTAGCCCCCCGCGACCTACCTGGTGGCCCAGTGCTCTGCCGGAACCACTTCCGACGGGATGGGCGGATGAGGTGGTGTGCCGTCCCCGAACGGTCGGCCACCCAACTGTTCGCGTCCGTGCGGTTCGAGCCAGTGTGTCAATTCCGGTCCCTTGGGCACGATTCCGGAGGGATTGATCTCGGAATGCACGATGTAGTAGTGCGCTTTGATCTGTGTGAAGTCGATGGTGTCACCGAATCCGGGGGTCTGGAACAGATCGCGCGCGTAGTCCCACAGCACCGGCATCTCGCTGAGTTTGCTTCTGTTGCACTTGAAGTGGCCGTGATAGACGGGATCGAACCGCGCCAGCGTGGTGAACAGGCGCACATCGGCTTCGGTGATGGTGTCGCCCACCAGGAAACGTTGCCGGGCAAGACGTTCGGTGAGCCAGTCGAGGCGAGCGAACAGCGTGTCGTATGCCTCGTCGTAAGCCTGCTGTGAACCGGCGAAACCGCAGCGGTAGACGCCGTTGTTGACGTCGCGAAAGACGTACTCGGCAACTTCGTCGATTTCGTTTCGCAGAGGCTCCGGGTACAGATCCGGTGCGCCTTCGCGGTGGTACTTCTTCCATTGCGTCGAGAAGTCGAGGGTGATCTGTGGGTAGTCGTTCGTGATCACCTTGCCCGTGGCGATCTCCACCATGGCGGGCACCGTGATTCCCCTGGGGTAGTGGGGATCTCGGGCGAAGTATGCGTCCTGCAGTCGAGGGATCTTCAGTACGGGATCGACGCCTCCCGGGTCGAGATCGAAAGTCCAGCTTCGCTTGTCGTGAACCGGACCGCAGATGCCCATCGACAGTACGTCTTCGAGGCCGAGTAGGCGGCGGACGATGATGGCGCGGTTTGCCCACGGGCAGGCACGTGCCACGATCAACCGGTATCGCCCGGGTTCGACGGGGTAACCGTCGCGGCCGTCCTCGGTGATCCGGGTCGGGATGTAGTTGGTGTCGCGTTTGAATTCACGACCCTCTTCGACGAATGTCGGTTCGCTCGCGCCGTCTTCCGTACTCATCTGCGGTCCCTCTCGTTCGAGTGTCAACTGGGCAGGTGCACGTGTACCCGAGCGTATGCCCCCAGAACGTCGAATTTGGCTTTACGTGGAAGCGTCGCGCCGATCGCACTGCCGCGACTTGTGCGTAGCTGCGGGATCAAGCCGGAATCGAGAGCGTCCTCCGCAGCGAGAAGCGTTACTGCGCAGCCGATTCCGTGACGGCGATGCGCTGGAGCAGTCAGGGTCGTGAGATCTGCCACGAATCCCTGAAATTCGGAGTATGCCGCGCATCCGAGCACCTCGGTGGAATCGGTGAGGGCGGTGAACCACCGCGTCCGGTTCCCGAGGTCGGCTGTGGTGCTGTCGTCGGGTGGGCAGAGCGCAGCGACGGCGAGGGCATCGTCGATGTCGTGGGAAATCAGTAGTTGCTCGTCGGGTGGCGCGTCCGTGTAGTCGCCGAGGAAAGCGAGATCGACGGGGCCGGTGATTCGGCCGCCGTGATCGCCGGCGATCTCGAGCAGGCGCGCCGGTTGCAGCAGGGCGTCGACGGAGATGTCCTCGGTGCGCTCGATGAACCACTGCGGCCCGACGATCGCACCTGAGCCTGCCAGATCGAGAACGTGGATGTCGTCGCCGACGACGCGGGCCGTGTGTGCCGGCCGAAGTGCCGAGTCGCCGAGGCCCAGTTCACGTGCCCAAGCGAGTCGGATGATGTCGAGGTGATGTTCGTCCACTCGCTACAGGCTAGTCCGATTCGAACGGGTTGATCGAGATGGACAGAGGTCGTATATTCCATGTGGACTATTTCAGGTGGAATAGTCAAGAAATAGTCAATTGCGGCTTGTCAGGGAGGGGGACTCATGGGTGACGTGTCACTGACGCCTCTGGGAATCACCGTTCTGGGCCTGCTGTCCGAGCGTTCGATGCATCCGTACGAGATGTATCAACTGGCCTCGGTTCGCCGGGGCGATCAGTTGGTGAAGATCAAGCCGGGATCGCTCTATCACACGGTTTCCCGGCTGGAGAAGCAGGAACTTCTGGCTTCGATCGGGACCGATCGTGAGGGCAACCGGCCCGAACGGACGACGTACGAGATCACCGCCCGGGGCCGTGAGGCCCTCGAGCATCAACTACGTGAGATGTTGGCGGTTCCGGTGCGGGAGTATCCGCGGTTGCCGCTCGCGCTCGCCGAAATGCACAACCTCTCCGCGTCCACCGCGTGTCAGATGCTTCGAATTCGTCTCGCGCACCTCGACAAGACGATCGCGAAATTCGAGGTCGACTACGAAGCGGTGAAGGCGGCGGAAAAACCACGAATCTTCACGGTGGGCGCGGACTACGCCCACGCACTGACCGTCGCCGAAAGAGATTGGATCGGCGCGTTGGTGACAGACATCGAGAGCGGCGAAATGCCCTGGCTCTCACAAGAACTTCTCGACCGGCTGGCCGGCTCCGCAGGCTCGTCCGCACTACCTAAGGACTGAAGATGGAAAAGCAGGTCAATCCCTGGCACGCGCTGTGGGCGCTGTGTATCGGGTTCTTCATGATTCTGGTGGACAGCACCATCGTCGCTGTCGCCAACCCTGCGATCATGGAGGACCTCGGCACCGACATCAACAAGGTCGTCTGGGTCACCAGCGCGTACCTGCTGGCGTACGCGGTGCCGCTGCTCGTCACCGGCCGGCTCGGTGACAGGTTCGGACCGAAGAACCTGTACATGATCGGCCTCGTACTGTTCACCGGCGCTTCACTGTGGTGTGGCCTGTCCGGCAGCGTCGAGATGCTCATCGTGGCAAGGGCTTTCCAGGGTCTGGGCGCCGCAATGATGACGCCTCAGACGATGGCCGTCATCACACGCACGTTCGCGCCGAACAAGCGTGGCGCCGCAATGGGCCTGTGGGGCGCGGTTGCCGGTGTTGCGACGCTGGTCGGTCCGCTTGCCGGTGGTGTGTTGGTCGACAATCTCGGCTGGGAATGGATCTTCATCGTCAACGTCCCGGTCGGTGTCATCGCCTTCCTCCTCGCGTGGAAGCTTGTTCCGTCGTTGCCGACCAGCGAGCACAAGTTCGACATCCCCGGCGTGATTCTCAGCGCCGCAGGCATGTTCCTGCTCGTGTTCGGAATCCAGGAAGGCAGTTCGTACGACTGGAACGGATTCGTCTGGAGCCTGATCGGTGCCGGTGTGGTGTTGCTCGCGGTGTTCGTGTTCTACCAGTCGCGCAACAAGAACGAGCCCTTGCTTCCACTCGAACTCTTCAAGGACCGCAACTTCTCGCTCGCCAACGTCGCCATCACCGCGATGGGCTTCGCGATCACGTCGATGGTCCTTCCGCTGATGTTCTACACCCAGGCAGTTCGCGGACTCTCCCCGACGCAGTCGGCGCTCCTCCTCGTTCCGATGGCCGTGCTGACCGGCATTTTTGCGCCGATCATCGGCAAGCTCGTCGACAAGACGCATCCGCGCTACATCGCGGGCACCGGCTTCCTGCTGTTTGCGATCGCCCTGGGCTGGCTCGCACTGGTGATGTCTCCCGACGTCGCGATCTGGGAACTGCTCCTGCCGATCGGCCTGATCGGCTTCGCCAACGCATGCATCTGGTCACCGCTCGCGGCCACCGCCACACACAACCTGCCTCCGATGCAGGCCGGCGCCGGCGCCGGCGTCTACAACACCACCCGGCAGGTGGGTGCGGTTCTCGGCAGTGCCGCGATCGGAGCACTGATCACCGCACGATTGGCGGCTCAGGGTCTGACCGGCGGCAGTTCCGAAGCCGGAGTGGGTCACCTACCCGAGTTCGTCCGTGAACCGTTCAGCACGGCGATGTCGGAGTCGATCTGGCTGCCCGCAGGCGTGCTGCTCATCGGCTTCGTCGCTTCGGTGTGCTTCGCTCGGCCTCTGCGCGGCGACGCACACGACGACGCGATGGCCGTCAGTGCCGAAGCGCGTCGGGAAACATCACTGCACGATTGAGATAGTCGCTCGGGTCCAGGGCTCGCTTGATCGCCCACATCGTGGCTATGTCCTCCGCAGAGAGGGCCAGGTTCAGATAGTTGCGTTTGAGCGAGCCCACCCCGTGCTCGGAACTGACGTTTCCGCCGTGATCGCGAACCAGTTCGAGGATGCTGCGGTACACGGTGTCGGCGTTCGGGCAGTTCAGGACGTTGAGGTGGATGTTTCCCTCGGCGACATGTCCGAAGAGGATCGGAATTGCCTCGGGGGCACGACTCGCGATCACCGCCGCGGCGTCCTCGGCGAAGGTGGCAAGCGAGTCCAGCGGCAGCGCCGCGTCGAATTTCAGTGGGGGACCGAACAGTCCGACCACTTCGGCGAAACACTCCCGCGCCGCCCACAAACGCGTCGAGCCGGGATCGTCGACCGCCACTGCCGGGGTCTGCGGTGGGTCGATGCGTTCGAGCAGCTCGGCCAGGTCTTCCAGCGGATCGTGGGCCGCGGACACCTCGGCGAGCAGGTACCACGGTCGCCCCGTCGGCACCGCGGCGTTCAAATGGCGTGCGGCCAATTCGAGTCCACGGCCGTCCACCAACTCCAGTGCGTCGACGCCGTCGAGAGTGCGCAACGTGCGCCCCGCGTCCACGACGTCTTGCAGTCGGTCGAAACCGGTCAGCGTCGTGACCCGGTGAGTCGGTACCCGTCGTAGTTTCAGATCGACTGCCGTGACCACACCAAGAGTTCCCTCGCTGCCCACCCACAGTGCGGGCAGGTTGTATCCGGAATTGTCGGACAACACTTTCGGTGACCGACGCACCGTGGTCCCGTCGGGGAGCACCACCTCGAGGCCGAGCACCTGTTCGGCCATGTTCCCGTATCGAACCGTGTGCAGGCCACCGGCATTGGTGGAGACCATGCCGCCGATCGTCGCAGTGTCCCGCGAGGCTATGTCGACACCGAACTTCAAACCGGCGGCGGCGGCCGCCGAATGTACCTGCGCGAGTGTCGCTCCCGCACCGGCGGCGACCCGACCGGCGGCAACATCGACTTCGCCGATCGCCTCGAGGCGTTCGGTGGAGAGCAGGACGTCGTCGTGCTCGGGCACCGTCCCGGCGACCAGACCGGTTCGCCCGCCCTGAATGGTGACCGGTACGCCGCGCGAGCGGCACACGTTCAGCACTGCCGAGACTTCGGCGGTGTTTCCGGGTCGGACCAGAGCGCTGGCGCGCCCGCTGTAGCGCCCTGTCTGGTCGGTGGAACGGGTCGCCAACACGTCGGCGTCGTCGACGACGAACCGGTGTCCCACAACGTCCGCGAGTGCATTTCTCAGACCGTCCACCCGACGATCGTAGGCCGGTTCGATGTGGCAGTGTGGCGGCATGACTGCTCCCGAATCGCATCCCACCCGCCTCGAGCGCTTCACCACCGATGGTGGTGCCGAGGTGGCTGTCCTGACGTTCGCGCACGGACCACTCAATCTGTTCGATCAGGCCATGTTCGACGCCGTCATCGCCGATGTTGCAGCGCTGACCGAAAACCCACCGCGCGCTGTGCTTCTGCGCGCCGAGGGCAAGGTCAACTCGGCCGGCGTCGACGTCCATGTGTTCGACGGACTGAACCCGGAGCAGGGAGCGGAATTGTGGCGCGAACTGTTCGCCCAGATCTGCCATCCGCTCGAGGCGTTGCCGTGCCCGGTCATCTACGCGGCGCACGGGCTGACGCTGACTGCTGCCTTCGAGATCTCCTTGGCCTGCGACATCATCCTCGCGGCGCCGAAGGCGAAGTTCGGACTGGTCGAGACAGTGGTCGGTCTGACGCCGTCCATGGGTGGACCGCAGCGTTTGGCCGAGCGCGCCGGTTCCGCACGGGCTCGGGAGTTGGTCATGACCGGCGATCTCTACGACGCCGCAACCCTGCACTCGTGGGGCGTCGTCAATGCCGTTCACGACGATGTCGATGCTGCGGCGCGTGCCCTGGTGGCCCGGTTGGCGGACGGGCCCACGCGAGCCCACGACGCCACCAAGCAGATCGTGGCGGCCTGGCGTTCCGGCGGGATCGCCCACGCGGATTCGGTGACTCCCGGGGTGTCCGGTGCGCTGTTCGCCACCGATGACCTACGCGGCGCTGTCCGCAGTTTCCTCGAGGTCGGACCGGGCAAAGCGGTCTACTCCGGAAAGTAAGTTTGCGACGATTATCGCCAGAGACCTCCACGAACTGTGATCCACGTCATATAGTCGAATGGCCGGTGGGTTGTCAGTGACGTGGAGGTATCGATGCGGTCGACGCTTGTGGAATACCCGTGTTCGACTCAGCTCCTCGCCGACGCCCGTGTCACCCGTGCGGGTGACGGGGTGCTTCGGTACAGCCAACTCGACCCGTCGCTGTCCGAACTCCTCGACATCGCCGTTCATCGATTCTCCTCACGCATCGCGGTGGAGGAGGTCGACGGCGAGCAGGTCACCTTCGCGGAGTTGTGGGCCGAGGCGTCGCGGGTCGCAGGCGGGCTGAAGTCGCGAGGCGTCGAGATCGGTGACCGTGTGGCCATTCGCGTCGCCGCCGGGGTGAGGTGGATGGAGGCGTGCCTCGGCGTCATTCTCGCCGGCGGTGTTCCAGTCTCCGTGGGTGTTCATCTGAGCGACGACGCGGCGGACTTCGTCATCGCGGACAGTGGCTCGGTGTTGGTGCTCGACGGGGAACTCCCACACGGTGTTCCGTTCATCGACGACGGTGCCGCCCCGGAGGAGATGGCGATCCTCGCGTACACCGCCGATTCTTCGGGTGAAATGCTGGGCGTCGAGTTGAGCAACGAGAACGTGCTCTCCGCCATCGTCGGCATTCTGCACTCGCGCGATTACGGCGTCGAAGGTGTGCGCAATCTGTTGGTGGACAATGACTTCAAGTCGGTACGGCAATTCGTGCACGTGCTCGCGACGTTGGTGGTCGGTGGAACGGTGGTCCTCGCCGGCGACTTCTGGCGTGAGAGTGTGCATACCGTCGACATCGTGACCGGGCGGCCCGAGGACCTGCTCGAGCCACGGTTGCTCACCCTTGGACCGGCGGCGCGTGCCGGTTCGAGGTCGGTTCAGTGGATCGATTGCAGCGGGTCGCCGATCACGGCCGAACAGGAATCCAAGCTGCTGACCCTGTTCCCGGCCGCTCGGCATGTGATCGGGTGGGGCAAAACCGAGACCTGTGGGGCTGGTCTCATTCTGCCAACCGAGTCGGCGCCCACCCACCTCGGAAGCGTCGGAATCGCTTTCGGTGGAATGGAAGTGGCGTTGTACGGCCCGGATGCTCCAGGTGGTTTCGGTGAGTTGCTGTGCCGTGGACCGAGTGTCACGCGTCGGTATTGGAACTCGCCGCAAGCGACCTCGACGAGGTTCACCCAGGGGTGGTTCTGCACTCACGACACCGCGCAGATCGACCCCGATGGCTTCGTCCGTATTGTCGAACGCAACGTCGCGTAGTCACGCGAGCGTGGTCGACAAACGAGAGGGACATCATGGCGGACGAGGTTCTCACCGAGCGGCGCGGGCGGACACTGATCATCACCATCAACCGGCCCGAGGCGCGTAACGCCATCAACTCGGCGGTCAGTCACGCATTGGCCGCTGCGGTCGAAGAGCTCGATGCGGACGACGATCTGTCCTTGGCGGTGCTGACAGGAGCCGGCGGAAACTTCTGTGCCGGTATGGATCTGAAGGCATTCGTGGCCGGCGAGAACGTACTCGTGCCGGGACGCGGTCTCGGATTCACGGAAGGGCCGCCGCGTAAGCCGATCATTTCGGCGGTCGAGGGCTTCGCGTTGGCAGGCGGCACGGAACTCGTGCTTGCCACCGACCTGGTGGTCGCGTCGTCCGAAGCGAAGTTCGGTATCCCGGAGGTCAAGCGAGGGCTGGTCGCAGGTGGAGGCGGATTGTTGCGCCTGCCCAAGCGGATTCCGTACCAGAAGGCATTGGAACTGGCCCTGACCGGTGACAGTTTCACAGCCGAGGAGGCCTACCGCTACGGCTTCGTGAACACGGTGACCGAGCCAGGTAAGGCGCTCGAAGGCGCGCTGGAGCTGGCTGATCGCATCACCCGCAACGGACCGCTCGCGGTTGCGGTCACCAAGGAGATCATCGTCAAGGCCAGCGGTTGGTCCGACGACGAAGCTTTCGCGAAGCAGTTGCAGGTCATGGCGCCGGTGTTCGCGTCCGAAGATGCACGCGAGGGCGCGACGGCGTTCGCCGAGAAGCGCGCCCCGGTCTGGAAGGGGCGGTAACACCGACATGGCTACACCTGTCGCAGAGCTGCACATGCACATCGAGGGTTCTCTGGAACCCGAACAGATTTACCGACTTGCCGAGCGCAATCGAATGGACTTGCCGTACAAGGATATCGACGATCTGAAGTCGAGGTACGAGTTCACCGATCTGCAGTCGTTCCTCGATCTCTACTTCGCCAACATGGCCGTCCTGCGCACCGCGGAGGATTTTGCCGACCTGACGCGAGCGTACTTCCGCCGCGCGGCTGCCGCCGGCGTCGCGCATGCCGAGTTCTTCTTCAATCCACAGGCGCACGTGGTCCGTGGTGTTCCGCTGACCGAGGTCCTGGACGGGATCATGGATGCGGTGGCATCGAGTGAGCGCGAGTTCGGGCTCAGCAGCGCGGCAATCGCCGCCATCCTCCGAGATCAGCCCGTCAAAGACGCCGAGGAGATCTTCTCCGAGATAATTCGCCTGCAGGCTCCAATCGTCGGGCTCGGACTCGACTCCGCGGAGGTCGGCAACCCGCCGTCACTGTTCGAGGACGTGTTCGCCCGCGCCCGTGCCGAGGGTTTGCACGTTGTGGCTCACGCCGGTGAAGAGGGACCGCCCGAGTACATCTGGCAGGCGCTCGACATTCTCGGCGCCGAGCGGATCGACCACGGAGTCCGGGCACTCGAGGATCCTGCCCTGATCGAGCGTCTGGTCGACGAGGAGATTCCACTGACGGTCTGCCCGTTGTCGAACGTTCGTCTGCGGGTGTTCGATTCGCTGTCGGATCATCCGCTTCGATCGATGCTCGAGATGGGTTTGATCGTCACGGTCAACTCCGACGACCCGGCCTACTTCGGGGGATATGTCGACGACAATTTCACCGAACTGGGCCGAGCCCTGGGTCTGACGGAGGCCGAGCGAGACACCCTCGCCCGGAACTCGATCAAGGCCTCGTTTGCGAGCGATGCGCGAAAAGCGGAACTACTGCGGCACTGACCGTCAGTCGCCGAGCACCTGACGCAAGTATTCGTTGTCGAACACACGATTCGCGTCGTACTTGTCTCGAACGGCGACAAAGTCGTCGAGTCGGTCGTACGTCGGACGCAGGTCGTCGACGGTCCGGTTGTGCATTTTTCCCCAATGCGGCCGGCCGTCGACGGCGCGCGCGATGGCTTCCACCGCGGCGAAGTACTCCGTTTCGGGTCGGCGGTGGTACTGGTGTACCGCGATGTATGCGGTGTCGCGTCCGTGAGCAGTGGAGAGCCAGAGGTCGTCGGCGGCAGCAAAACGTACTTCGACGGGGAAAGCGACGTTGGTTCCGGACTTCTTCATCCAGCGGTCGATTTCGTGAAGTGTCTCGGTGACGTGTTCGCGGGGAATCGCGTATTCCATCTCCTTGAACTTCACCCGGCGCGAAGACGCGAATACCCGGTAGCTGCGATCTGTGAACTCGCGGGCGCCGAGCAATCGGGACGACACGTTGTTGATTCTCGGGATCGCGGCCGGTGCCAGGGTGGCAACGCGGTTGACACCTTCGAAGAGTGTGTTCGAGAGGAGTTCGTCGTCGACGAACGCGCGGACCTTGCCCACCGGATCGGGTTCGGTATCTCCGGGGAGTCGCGTATTGCTCTTCGTCAGGACACGATCGGTGTGCGGGAACCAGTAGAACTCGAAGTGATCCAGGCCCAGGCGATCGCCCTCGAGGGTGTCCAGTATGTGAGACAGCGTGTCGGGTTCCTCGATTGCGCGAAGTGTGAATCGCGGAACGCAGGCGAGAGTGATCTTCGAAATGATGCCGATTGCGCCCAATCCGAGGCGGCCCGCTTCGAACAGCTCGACGTTTTCGTCGGCGCTTGCGGTAACGACGGATCCGTCGGCGAGAACGATCTCGATTCCGCGAATCTGTGTGGCGATACCGCCGAATCGTGCGCCGGTGCCGTGCGTGCCGGTGGACGTCGCGCCGGCCAGTGACTGGACGTCTATGTCACCGAGATTTGCCATCGCATATCCGCGTTGCCACAAGGCGTCGTTGAGAGCATGAAGGCGAGTGCCTGCAAAAACAGTGACCAGCGCACCGTCGTCGGTCGGTGTGATCGAGTCGATTCCGCTCAAGTTGTCCAGGCTGACGAGGACACCGTCAGTGACCGCGACACCGGTGAACGAGTGGCCGGCGCCGACGGCCTTCACACGTTGGCCACGCGAGGCGGCCTCGGCGACCAACGACGAAAGTTCACGGGTATTTGTCGGCGTCGCAAAGCGACGCGGCGCGGCGCTTTGAGTGCCCGCCCAGTTCTGCCAAGTGTCCGAAGCCATTACGCAATAATGTACTTGGACGGTCGTCCAGGCAAGTATTGCGCGAAGATTTTGTCATTTGCGTTCTACGATCATTGGATGCTGAACAGGCTCCCGGCGGACGAACGCCGCACACAATTGGTCGAGTCCGCCTTGTCTATTGCGGAACAGCGCGGTGTCAGTTCTGTGACGGTAAGGGCGGTGGCAGAGGAGGCCGGGGTATCGCTCGGCGTCGTTCATTACTGCTTCGAGAGCAAGGAAGCGCTGATCGCGGCAATGGGTGAAACGCTCATTCTGCAGCTCAGTGCGTCGATGCAGTATGCGTTCGCGCAGGTCCGCCATGCGCCGGATCTCAGTGGCGTGCAGGGGCTCAGGGAATTGCTGCACATCGGCCTGACCGGAATGTGGCCGACCATCGAGGCAACCCCGGATCGCCAGTTGTTGACCTACGAAATTACTGCGCAGGCACTGCGTAGTCGCAATCTCGGAGCCGAACGTGCTGGGGCGGTTGCATTTGAGCAGTACCGAATCATGGATGAGCTCGCGGTGTCGTTTCTCGAAGAGTGCGCCAAGATATCGGGCACGGTGTGGACGGAGCCGTTGAGTTCGATTGCGCGACTGAGTCTTGCGATGATCGACGGCCTTGTTCTGCGATGGCTGGTCGATCGTGACTCCGACGCGACTATTGCCGAGTTCGGAGAAATGGTTCAGGTAATCGCCAACAAAGCCGTGGTCGCGCCTCAGTAGAACCGCCATCCTGGACATACGTCCAGGATTGGTGATTGACTGGTCGCACGCCGCGACGATTGGATCATCTGTGACCCGGACCCTTGATCGACTCACTGCTGCCACGCGAGAACTCGACCCGCCTCTGGCTGCTCTGGATCTGACCACACTGCGCAGTAATGCAGCCGACCTGGTGCGCCGCGCCGGTGGAACCCCGGTGCGAGTGGCGAGCAAATCGGTTCGTTGTCGGACGGTTCTGGCTGAAACTCTCGGCGACACACTGACCGCGTCCGGCGGATTCCGCGGAATCATGGCGTACTCACTGCGCGAGGCTCTGTGGCTGGTCGGGCTCGGCGCACGGGACATCCTGATGGGGTACCCGACCGCCGATCGTGGCGCCATCGCGGATCTCGCTGCCGACGACACCGCTCTCGCATCGATCACCTTGATGGTCGACGACGATGCGCAGTTGGACCTCATTCGTTCGGCGTCGACGGGGGATGCGCCTGTCCGCGTGTGTCTCGACGTCGACGCGTCACTGCGGATCGGCCCGATCCATCTGGGCGTACGACGCTCGCCACTGCGCGAACCTGGCGCGGTCGCCGCACTCGCGGCGCGTGCGCGCCAACGCGGATTCTCCGTCGTCGGAGTGATGTTCTACGAAGCCCAGATTGCCGGCCTTCCTGACACCAGTGCTCCGATCGGTTGGGTCAAGAAAGCCTCTGCCCGCGAATTGGCGTCCAGAAGGGGCGCTGTGGTCGCGGCCGTCACCGATGCCGTGGGTGCACTCGAGATCGTCAACAGCGGCGGTACGGGGTCGCTGGAGGTCAGCTCGGCCGATCCTGTGGTGACCGAGGTAACAGCAGGCTCCGGACTGTACGTACCGACCCTGTTCGACCGCTACCGTGCCTTCCGTCCCGATCCGGCGCTGTTCTTCGCGCTGTCGGCCGTGCGCAAACCGACGCCGTCGGTCACGACCCTGTTCGGTGGCGGATACATCGCGTCGGGACCTGCGGGAGCCACCCGCGTTCCGTCGCCGGTCTGGCCCGCCGGTCTCAAACTGCTCCGTAACGAAGGTGCCGGCGAAGTCCAGACGCCGGTCACCGGGAAGGAAGCCGGCAACATCGCGATCGGCGACCGTGTGTGGTTCCGTCACGCCAAAGCCGGCGAGCTGTGCGAGCGCTTCGACCGCGTGTACGTGGTCGAAGCCGACGGCACCCGAACCTCGGTTCCCACCTATCGCGGCGAAGGGCAGTGCTTCGGGTAGGGCAGTGTTTCGGGTAAGACAGGCTTCGGCTAGCTCGTCAGCCTCATGAACGCGCCCAGTTCGACCAATCCCGCAGGCGTACTGGGCATGTACTGCGTCAACGCGTGCGATCGAACGATGATCGCGCACCACTTGCCGCGTGAGACAGCAACATTGAGACGGTTTCGCGACAGCAGGAACGACATCCCTCGCGGGACGTCCTCGACGGCAGATGCGGCCATCGACACGATTGCCACCGCAGCCTCGCGGCCCTGGAACTTGTCGACGGTCCCGACCTCGACCTCCGTGAGACCGGCCTCGGTGAGATCGCGCTCGACGGTGCCCACCTGGGCGTTGTACGCCGCGACCACGAGAATGTCCGACTGCTCCAGCGGCCTGGTTCCCTCGAACTCGCTCGGGTCGGTCCAAGGCGTGCCGAGAAGGCCCTGGATCTGGCGAACGATTTCCTGGGACTCTTCCGGGGAGTAGGTGGAATTGCCGCGGTGATCGACGAACACCGTGTGTACTCCGGCAGCGAGTCCGTCGAGCTTCCTTGCCGCACTGACGGTTTCCTGGGAACGCAGCTTGCCCTCGTACGACAATGCGGACACGGGCGCACACAGATCCGGGTGCATCCGCCACGTTTTCTCGAGGAAGTAGCCGAGTTCGGGTGGCAGTGCGCCGTGTCCCTCGGCGAGCCAACCGAGTGCCGATTCGTCGACAGGTTCGGGGTGAGTACCTTGGCTCACCTGCGGCAACTGCTGCGGGTCGCCCAGCAGCAACAGGTTTCGCGCGGAAATCGCGACGGCAATGGTGTTCGCCAGCGCGAATTGACCTGCCTCGTCGACCACGAGCAAGTCCAAACTGCCGGCGGGAACACGATCGGTGTTCGCGAAGTCCCATGCAGTGCCGCCGATGACGCAGCCGACGCCTTCCGCTTCGGCGATGAATCCGGCGTATTCCTCGGACGCGATGTCCTGCCATTCCGCGGTCTTGCTGCGGCTGCCCTTCTTTGCGACCAGTGCGGGGTCCACGCCGGCCTTCAGAATGCCGCCAAGCATGTTCTCGACCACCGAATGTGATTGTGCCACCACGCCGATTCGCCAATGGTGTTGTTCGATCAGTGTCTTGACGACACGAGCGCCCGTGTAGGTTTTGCCGGTACCGGGAGGACCTTGCACCGCCACGTAGGAATCGTCGAGGTCGAGAAGTGCGGCGGTGATGGCGTCCGCGTAGTTGTTGTCGGCGCCGACGGGCGGGAGCGGTGAACCCGAGCGTGTCCTCGGGGTGCTGCGCCGGAGAATGTCGACCGCTGCTACGGGTGGCAGTTCGGGCAGGATCTCGCTGGCGCCGGATGCGGCAGCGGCGATGGACTTCTCCATGCGTCCGGTGGGAATCGGACGACCAGGTGCCAATGCGACTGGAGCATCGAGGTATTCGTCACCGCCGAGCAGTTCTTCGACGGTGACCACGTCGAGTCCTTCGGACTTGACCACGGCCGTGACCTTGACGCTGCTGGTGCCGCGTTGGGTGGGGTTCTCGCTTGCAACGGCATCGGGGGAGGGGGTTGCGTAGAGAGCGAACAGATCACTGCCCGGGCTCAAAGATGTTCCGGTGCCGAAACTTCCGGTCAGCTGAATGTGTCGACGGAACTTCTTCTGACGTGGAGTGCTCTTGTGCCAGTCCGCCTCGATTTCGGACTGTTCGACCACCATGACGTCGCGGATGTCCACCAGGTCTTCGATCGGTGCGACCAATCGGTCGAAGTGGGCCCACCAGTACGGCTTCCGCTCACGATTGTGGTACCCCACCGCAGCAGCCAGTAGAGCAGCTGCCTGCTGATCGGGGGTACGCGCCGAACCTGCCTTGTGTCCTGCGAATTCGCGGAGCGCGATCTCCGATTCGGTGAGCTCCTCGAGTGGAATCTTGAT
The DNA here is from genome assembly GCF_027854095.1 of Rhodococcus sp. C-2. Classification (NCBI taxonomy): domain Bacteria; kingdom Bacillati; phylum Actinomycetota; class Actinomycetes; order Mycobacteriales; family Nocardiaceae; genus Rhodococcus; species Rhodococcus sp. C-2. Next base: position 190,666 of record NZ_JAQGFI010000013.1, read on the forward strand.
CTGCCCGGTCGGCTCACGAAGTTCGACGCCGTGTTCTGCGGCGCGCTCGGCAAGCCAATCGCGCAGGCGCAGAGTGGATTCGCAGTCGTATTCGTTGTAGTCGGAGATGCCCTGAAGAAGTTCCCTGGCCTGGTCGGCTTGTCCGCCGTCGCGCAATTGGCAGTAGTCGGCATAAGCGACAACCGAAGCGGCGGCATTGGTCACGTCGCCGTCGCGGCCGTGCTCACCCATGTAGAGCGGCTCGAGTTTCTTGATGCTGTACGAGCGTTGTCCGATCCGCAGGCAGGCACGGACGATCGGGTACAGGTCCACGAGCACGTTCTCGCTGAGCAGGGTGTCCACCGTTTGCTCGCCGACACCGTGACGTGCGGCCAAGCGCAACAGCGCCGATTTCTCGTACGCGGCGTAGTGGTAGATGTGCATGCCTGGATGAGCTTCTCGACGCGCGGTGACGTAATCGAGGAAGTCGAGGAGCGCCTGGCGCTCACCCTCGCGATCGTGTGCCCAGAACGGCTTGAACACGTAGTCGTCCGCCGGCCCTTCGACCACACCGAACAGATACTCCAACCCCCAATCGGTGGACCCGTCCTCGGCCCAGAGCGGATCGCCCTCGAAGTCGAAGAAGATGTCGCCGTCGTCGGGGATGGGGAGTCCGCCGAGCGCCGAGGGTTCGTAGACCTCGAATTCGGCGTCGCCGGACACTTCCTGGCGTAGTTGAACCGCTGCCTGTGCACGGAGCTTGTCGAGTGTTTCCCGGCGGATTCCCTCGACAGGGCCGGTGCTCGCGGCGAGTTCGTCGATTGTCGTGATCCCCGAGACGATCAGCTGTTCACGCTGATTGCCGCGGACACCCGCAACCAGCAGCAGGTCTCGATGGCTTTCGACCTCGACGCTGCAGGTGTCGCATCGACCACAACGCAGGTACCGATCGTCGAGCCACTGTGTCGGTTTCCCCTCGGCGCGGTGCTCGTCGAGGACTCGTTCGAGTTCAGCTCTACGTGCCGCGAATACCGGCGCGATGTCTCCGATGTCGTGCGACGACGTGCTGCCGTCGCCTAGCAGTAGATGAACTTGATCGGAGGCGGCAATTGCATTGCGCTCCAACGCATCCGCGTATGCGGCGAGTTGTAGAAGTGCCGACACCTTGGCGTGCCGGGAGAGCTTGCTGTCGTAGACCGCGTAGGTGTCGCCTTCGCGGACGAGGAAATCGCAGAACCCTAGGAATCGGCCGTCGAAAAAGGTTCCCTGATAAATGACTGGCGCGCCCGATCGTGCTGCCTCGACGGTGGCCAACGTGGCAGCGGTCAGGCCTGCGCGTGAGTGTTCCGGTCGCGGCATGACGACGACGCCGTCTCCGTGCTGATCGATGAACTTCTGAAGCTGTTCGCGCTCGTGCGAGTCGCCGAGGCTCGACGTCCGTTCGAGCATCGGATCCGCCTCGGCGGCCTCGGCCGCGATCAGACCGGTACGGGCGTCGAGTTGCCGCAGCAGTGCGAACTCGCACGAGGCCGCAGCCGAGAGGTCGCTGGCGCTGTAGACGATCTGATCATCGAGTAGGAACACAGGGCGATTGTGCCATCGCTCACCGACAAGGCAACCCACCAGTAATCGCTCACCAGCCGCGGATATCGGTAGCGGCGTGCAGAATGACGATCATGCCTTTCTTCGACGGACGAACCGGTCAGGTGCACTTTCGGCATTGGCCGGCGGCAGGGGGTGCGGTGCCCACGGTGTCACTGGTCTTTCTGCACGGTCTCGGCCAGCACAGCGGCCAGTATCACCGCTTCGCGGGCGCAATGACGGCGTCGGGGATCGACGTGTGGGCGATCGATCACACCGGGCACGGTTTGTCGGAGGGTGATCCGGGAGTCGGGGCTCCGCTCTCCGATCTTGCTGCCGATGCAGCCGCGCTGGCTGACATCGCCTTGGCGGAACTGCCCGAAGTTCCGCAGGCGGTGATGGGTCATTCGTTAGGTGCCGTGACGGCGCTGACGATGCTGGCTCATCGCGATCACGATTTTGCCTCCGCAGTGCTGTGCGGCATCCCGCGCAGCGCGGTCGAGCAACACGGGTGGGCGGAACTCTCCGACGCGGGCATCCCGGTTTTGGTCGTTCACGGTACCGACGACCGGATCGCCCCGGTCGATCCCGTCCGGGACTGGGCGCGGACGCTGCGCAACGTCGAGATGCGCGAGTTCGAGGACGCCGGTCACGACCTGCTGCACGAGAAGGTTCACGCCAGTGTCACCAACGTCAGCCGTGAATTCCTTCTCGCGCATTCCAGGTAGTCCTCTCAGGAGAGCGCGCCGAGCACCTCTTTCGACGTGACGGGGTGCGAGAACATCGGGTAGTCGTAGGTGATCGCGTTCTCGTGTTCGGCGACCGAAGTTCCGGCTACACAATCGGTGAGTGTGATGACCCGGTAGCCGTTCTCGTATCCGGTGCGCATGGTCGATTCGACGCAGCAGTTGGTCAGGAAACCGCCGAGAAGTATCGTGCGAATTCCTTTGCTGCGCAGAATGAAATCGAGGTTGGTGCTGGCAAAAGTGTCGAGTCCGCGCTTGCCCTCGATGACGATGTCGCCGTCTTTCGGAGTGAGGTCGTCGACGATAGCGGCGCCCCACGAACCTTTCACGAAGGCCTTTCCGTCGACGACGCCCTTGAGGATTCCGTACGGATGCGAGGTGATTTCGTTGTACCCCTCGGCGAAGGTGATCGGTGCGTGCATCACGGTGACACCCGCCGCACGGGCCGCATCGACCAGCGCGGCGGTGTTCGCGAGGAGTCCGTTCGATTCCATGACTGGTGCGACGGCCTCGTGGAGGACACCGCCCTCGGTGGTGAAGTCGTTCTGGTACTCGATGAGCACGACGGCGGTGGTCGCGGGATCCAATTCGAGCTTGTCGGTCATGGTCGGCACCTTCTCTGTTGTGGTCCGGGTCACGAATCTCCTCAATTAAACAGTTTGTCAGACAAGCAGGCAAGGGGTGGTAGCGTCGCGGCATGGATACGACTCCGTTGTCGCGCATGCCGCTCAGCCTTGCCGTGTCGGGAAGAATCCGTGCTGCCATTCTCGACGGCTCGCTTCCCGTCGGTGAGGCATTGCCGACCGAACAGGAACTCGCGCAGACGTTCTCGGTGGGTCGATCGACGGTCCGTGAGGCGCTTCGGGTCCTGCAAGCGCAGGGATTGTTGACCGGCGCGGACACCACTTCTACTGCCAGGCCTCGGGTGACGCACGAGCATACGGCCGATTCCGCGGCCACAGCTCTCAGCACGGCGTTGCAGGTGGGGGCAGTTCCATTGGGCGATCTTGTCGAATTGCGAGTGCTGCTCGAAGCTGCTGCGCTGCGCACCGTCGTCGCGGTGCCGAACGGCGCCCGGGATGCGATCGAGCGGATGCGCGTCGCAACCCTTGCCGACGACTCGGTCGCATTCCACGACGCCGATGTCGACTTTCACGTTGCGCTGGCCGGAGCCGGCGGGAACAAGGCGTTCGGGTTGGTCATGACGGTTCTCCGCGACAGTATCGCCGGCTACCTGCTGAGTGAACTCGACTCGCGCGAGAACTCGGCGGCCACGCTCGGCGCACTGTTGGCAGAGCACGAGGGTATCGCTGACGCGATCGAGCGCGGCGCAGCTGACGAGGCCGCCGTTTTGGTCGAGCGCCATGTGCGCGGATTCTACGAAGGACGAACACAATGACCACGAGTATCGATCTGTTGGATGAACGCTTGCAGAAAGCGGTGGGGGACAGGGCGACAACCGATCCCGACCGAATGGGCGCGTACGTCCGGGATCAATCACTGCTCACCGCAGCCGGAAGGCCCGCCGCGCTGGTCAAGGCGAAGACGGTCGACGACGTCGTTGCGGTCATGACGGTGGCGCACGAACTCTCCGTTCCCGTGGTGACACGAGGGGCAGGTACCGGGTTGGCCGGCGCCGCCAACGCACTCGACGGATGCATCGTCTTGAGCGTCGCGGGCATGGATCGCATTCGCGAGATCGATCCTGCCGCGCGCACCGCCACGGTGGAGCCTGGAGTGATCAACGGTGACCTGGCGGAAGCTGCTGCACAGCAGGGACTTTGGTACGTACCGGATCCGGGAAGCCGGTCCATCTCGAGTATCGGCGGCAACCTGGCGACAAATGCAGGCGGCATCTGTTGCGCCAAGTACGGCGTCACCGGTGATCACGTTGCGGCCCTGACGGCGGTACTCGCCGACGGGCGTGTGATCCGTACCGGTGCACGGACGCGCAAAAACGTTGCGGGGCTGGACCTGACACATCTGCTCGTCGGGTCGGAGGGCACTCTCGCGGTCATCGTCGAAGCCACGATGCGGTTGCGTACGGCGCCCACTGCCGCGACCACTGTGGTCGCCTTCTTCGATTCCGCGGAGTCCGCGATCGATGCCGTCCTCGCCGTGTCGGCGGTGGCCGAACCGTGTCAGATGGAGTTGATGGACGACGTCACCATCGGCGCCGTCAATCGGCTGACCAAGATGGGGCTGGACGAATCGGCCGGGGCGATGCTGCTCATCCAGTGCGACGGTAGGTCGGCGGCCGCCGAGGCAGCGGACTGCGCCGCGGCGTGCGAAAGCGCCGGGGCCCGAGAGGTTTTCCACACCGACGATCCGGTGGAAGGTGAAGAGTTCACCGCCGCGCGCCGCATGGCCTTGCCGGCTCTCGAGGCGTTGGGCACGGTACTTCTCGACGACGTCGCGGTGCCGGTGCCGGCGTTGCCGTCCGTGTTGGAATGCATTCGTGAAGCGGCCGATCGCCACGGCGTCACGATCGGAACCTTCGGTCACGCCGCCGACGGCAATCTCCACCCGACCATCGTGTTCGACGCTGCCGAATCGGGTGCGCAGGATCGTGCGCGCGGAGCTTTCGACGACATCGTTGCCGGCGCACTGGCGTTGGGCGGAACGATCAGCGGTGAACACGGTATCGGGGTTCTCAAAGCGCCGTACATGGCGGACATGGTCGGCCAGACCGAACGCGAAATGATGCTTGCAGTCAAGGCCGCATTCGATCCGAAGAACGTTCTCAATCCCGGACGAGGTATCTGAGCGGTTCGTCCGTGCCTCAGTCGCCGGAAATTGCGCTACCAGACGAACGTGTTGCCGCACGACGCTTTTCAAGTGACGATGGCCCTCATGAAGCTGTTGATGCTCGGAGGAACACGGTTCCTCGGCCACGCTCTCGTCGATGACGCTTTGGTCCGGGCTGGGAGGTGACAGTGCTCCATCGTGGGCTCACCGGAGCGCCACCACCTACAGCGGAGGTCCTGTTTGCGGATCGCACCGATCAGCGTGCGATGGTTGATGCGCTCGGTGATCGTCGATGGGATCTTGTCGTCGACACCTGGTCGGGTAGCCCCCGAGTGATCGGGGAAAATGCGCGCGTCTTACTCGGTCACGTCGACCGGTACGCATACATCTCCAGTGGATCCGTCTACCAATGGGGCTTGCACGTAGACGAGACCTCACCAGTGGTGGCCGCATCTGCGACCTCCGATGACTACAGCGATTACGCGTCCGCCAAACGCGGGGCCGAACTCGCTGTCCTGGAATCCTTCCCGGACGCGTTACTCGCGAGGGCAGGGTTGATCCTCGGCCCGCGCGAGGACATCGGGCGGTTGCCGTGGTGGCTGCAGCGTATCGCGGCGGGCGGACGTGTCGTTGCTCCCGGAGTGCCGACCAGACCGTTGCAGTACGTCGATGCCCGCGACATCGCAACCTTTGTCCTGGCCGGACTGGCCGCCGGGATCAGCGGGGCATACGACGTCATCAGCCCGTCCGGCCACACCACTACCTCCGGGCTCCTCCAGGCGTGCGTGGATGCCACCGGTTCGGACGCTGAACTCGTGTGGATCGACGAGGACAGGCTGGCCGCTGCGGGAGTGCAGCCGTGGACACAACTTCCGTGTTGGGTTCCGCAAGAGGGCGAGTTCGCGGGCTTCCTCGAAGCCGACACCGCCAAGGCGGGGCAAGCAGGGCTGCGGTGCCGGCCCGTCGAAGACACCGTGCGCGATACCTGGGAGTGGATGCAGCGGGAAACTCTGCCGACTCAGCGGGAGGATCGTGCGGTGCACGGCCTTCCATCCGAGATCGAAAAGGAACTACTCTCCGCCGGACAGTGAAACGAGTCTGGCCCGGTTCGCATTCGAACCGGGCCAGACTCGTGAAAGACGATCGATCAGGCGTACAGGTCGCTGATCTTGGTCTTGTGAGCTTCGTGAATGATGTTGCGCTTGAGCTTGAGCGTCGGCGTCAATTCACCGGTCTCCTGGGTGAAGTCGACCTCGAGGATCGTGTACTTCTTGATCTGCTCGGGGTTGGAGACCTTCTTGTTCGCGTCGGCAACGGCCGAGTCGATCTCGGCGATCAGGTCGGCGTTCTTCACCAGATCGGCAATCGGGGTGCCGGCGGGCAGGCCGTTGCGCTCGACCCAACCGGGCAGAGTCTCCGGATCGAGGGTGATCAGTGCACCGATGAACGGCTGACCGTCGCCGACGACGAGGCACTGGCTGATCAGAGCGTGCGCGCGCAGGGAATCTTCGAGGCCTGCCGGTGCGACGTTCTTGCCGCCCGCGGTGACGATGATTTCCTTCTTGCGTCCGGTGATGGAGACGTAGCCCTCGTTGTCGATCGAGCCGAGGTCGCCGGTGTGGAACCAGCCGTCGACGATGGATTCGGCAGTGGCCTTCTCGTTGTGCCAGTAGCCGGCGAACACGACCGGGCCCTGCAGGAGGAGTTCGCCGTCCTCGGCGATCCGTGCTGCATGGCCGTTGATCGGCTTGCCGACGGTGCCGACGCGCTGCGCGCTCGAGGTGTTGACGGTGATTGCGGCGCTGGTCTCCGTGAGTCCGTAGCCCTCGTAGATCGGGATGCCGACGCCGCGGAAGTAGTGGCCGAGGCGCGCGCCGAGGGCTGCGCCACCGGAGACTGCACGCTCGCACTCGCCACCCAGAGCTGCGCGCAACTTCGAGTAGACGAGCTTGTCGAATACCGCGTGCTTGAGCTTGAGTGCCAGTCCGGGGCCACCCTTTTCGAGGGATTCGCTGTATTCGATGGCGGTGGCAGCAGCCTTGTCGAAGATGCTGCCCTTACCGCCGTCGACTGCCTTCTGGCGAGCCGAGTTGTACACCTTCTCGAACACGCGGGGCACCGAGAGGATGAAGTTGGGCTTGAAGCCGGCGAACTGCTCGAGCAGCGTCGTCAGGTCCGACGTGTGGGCGACGGTGACCTTGGCGTCGAAAGCGCCGAAGGAGATCGCTCGCGCGAATACGTGGGCAAGCGGCAGGAACATCAGAGTCTTCTTGCCGGGGACCATGGACTCCGGCATCGCCAGGCGGCAGGCGTTGGACTCGGCGTAGAAGTTGGAGTGCGTCAGCTGGACACCCTTGGGGCGTCCGGTGGTACCGGAGGTGTAGATCAGGGTCGCGGGCGAGGCAGCGGTGACCTGGTGACGACGAGTGTGCAGTTCTTCGTCGGTGATTGCCGAACCGCGACTGGACAGCTCGTCGATCGCACCCGACTCGATGACAAGAACCTCGCGGAGGGCTTCTGCGCCGTCGGTGACTTCCTTGTGAGTCTCCGCGTGCTTGGCCGTTTCGACGACCAGAAGTGTTGTAGCTGAATCCTCGAGGATCCACTGCGCCTGATCAGGGGAGGAGGTCTCGTAGATCGCGACGGTGCATCCGCCTGCAGTCCAGATGGCGTAGTCGAGAACGACCCACTCGTAGCGAGTCGCTGACAGGATAGCGACGCGGTCGCCGAGCTCGACACCTGACGCGATCAGGCCCTTGGCAACTGCGGAGACCTGCTTCGCGAATTCAGCTGCAGTGACGTCGACCCATCCACCGTTCGACGGCCTCTTGAACGGCACGAATGTGGGGTCTTCTTCGGCGTGACGGAACACGGAGTCGGCCATGGATACGTTCTCCGGAATTGAGAACGACTGTGGAACTGAGAACTCGCGCACTATTGACCCCTCCAGTGACTACTGACATTTCTGATGTGCATTGCATCACATTAGTCGTCATTTTGCACTGTCGTTACTATTCGGTAGAACTGGTCGGGCGCTGACCTGCAGTTTAGTGTGACCGCCTGTTTATAGGTACTCAGGCGACGTGTTGGAGCGTGCGACCGTGCACGGACAGCCACCGCCGAATTGCGTAGTCCAATCGGTCCGGATCCACTCCGAGTTGCTCTGCAGTAGCTGCAAGGATCTCCGAGGTGTCTCCCGGCAACTCGGCGGTGCCGAGTGTCGCGCTGATGAAGGTGTCGGCAGCGGTCCCCAGATCGGTGTGCGGAATTCCGGCCAACATCAACAGGTGGGCCCAGGTCACTTCGGAACCGTCTCCGCACGCGTCCACCCAGGCATGGTGAACGGCTTCGAGAGCGTTGTCGGAATCGGCGGCCGACAGCAGGTCCTCGACGCTGTTGATCCGCAAGTGATGGAGTTTCTCGGCGACCTGTTGGATGTGCCGTGCCTCGATCGGGACACCTGTCGCCGTGTAGCGACGCTTGTACGAGCCGATCTTGCCTGCCCACTGGTCCGAACTGCCGGCTTCCTCGAAGGTGCGGAGTAGTTCACGTGCGCCATCCGTGACGGGTTTGTCCTCGCGGGCTTTCCGGTACGCCAGGTAGCGATCGACGACGGTCACTTCGCTGTGACCCGACGTGGACTGAACGGATTCGATGATGCACAGGGCGAGGCTCTGTCGATAAGCGTCTGACGCAACCCAGGCGGAAGGGTCGCCCAGGCGGTCACGGCACGCAGCTGCGACGGCGTCGACGGTATCGGTCGAGATGGTCACGGTTCCTCCAGAAAGCCGAATTCTTTTTGTTCCATTTGGGCTATCGGCACCGAGGAGCGAAATGTTGCACACATCACAAATTCTCAGAGATCTCTTGGACTGTGCTCAGGCTGGAGAGGTGTGCACTCAGGCGAGGAAGGACAGCACTTCGTCGTCGCTGAGTTGATGAAAGTCCTCGAATGCAGCACCGACGCCGCCTAACAGGGCAGGAACGAAGGGGCAGACGACCCGATCGGCGGAGCACGCGATCACTCTCATGGCTTCGGGGGACGCTACTGGGACAGCGACGATCACGGCGGCAGCACCCGCGGTGCGCGCGCATCGGCAGGCAACGGCGGCACTCGCGCCCGTAGCCATTCCGTCGTCGACGATCACCGCAGTGCGTCCGTGGAGGGAAACCGGGGTCCGCCCCTCGCGCAGGAGATGCGCCCGCCGTTCCAATTCGGTTCGCTCGTCGCGTTCGACGGCGACGAGTTCTCTTTTCGAGACGCGAACCGCTGCGATGACGTCGTGGTTGAGGACCCGCACGCCGCCCTCACCGATGGCGCCCATCGCCAGTTCCGGGTTGTACGGACTGCCGAGCTTGCGCACCACCACGATGTCGAGCGGAGCGTTCAGTGCCGCAGCCACCTCGGCTGCGACCGGAACTCCGCCGCGCGGGAGTCCGAGAACGACGGGCTTGTCGATACGCAAGGTCTCGAGCCGCCCGGCCAGAAATCTGCCGGCGGAAGATCGATCCCGATACTGGGTCACTGCGTTGTCCTCGAGAAGCTCGAACCCCGACCAGTTCGACGCTACTCGCTGCAGGTCACCGCGACGAGACTGTGAACCTCCGCAGCGCGAGAGCGGGATTCTTCTCGCGTACCTCGGCGATGCGAGCAGCCGAAACGAGTGCGGTGGCGACCCCGACCTGCTCGCCAAGTGAACACATCACGACGCCCATCGGGTCGACGATCATGCTGGCACCCGCGCCGCCGCGCGCGCTCTGATCTGCCGCTGCGATGTACATCGTGTTCTCGATGGCCCGGGCGCGCACGAGAGTGGTCCAGTGGTCTTCCTTGAGCGGCCCCGGCACCCACTGGGCGGGCAGGAGCAAGATGTCTGCGCCGACGTCGACGATGCGCCGGGTGACTTCCGGGAAGCGCAGGTCGTAGCAGGTCTGGAGGCCGAAGGTCAGGCCGTCGCACCCGAAAGTCTGCGGTTCGGTGATCTCGCCCGCGCGGATCACGGCCGACTCCTGGTAACCGAAAGCGTCGTAAAGATGCAGTTTCCGGTAGGTCGCCACCAGTTCGCCGTTCGGGTCCATCGCGACGAGGGTGTTGGAGATTCTGCTCACGTCGTCGATCCGCTCGTTCATTCCTGCCACGAGGAAGATTCCGAACTCCGCGGCGACCGACGCCAGCGCCGAACCGAATTCGCCGTCCAGGTCCTCCGCGGACTCGATCAAACGCTCATCCGTCTTCGGTGCGGTGAACATCGAGTATTCCGGCGCCACGACAACTTTCGCGCCGCGTGCTGCTGCATCGGAAGCCAGTGATCGCAGTGATTCGAGGTTGGCTTTCTTGTCCGTCCCCGGGGCGAATTGGGCAATCGCGACAACGGTCTGGGAGGGGGTGGCTGCGGTGGCTTCGGTCATGCTTCCTACGCTAGGCGAAACCCGCTGGGAGGGTGGATCTGTCGTAAAAGCACCCCCGGTATGTCGTCGTGTCTATACTCTATCCGCTAAACTGCTGGTCAAATGAGTGATATTGAGCGTGACCCCGAACCCCCAACATTTGCCGACCTCGACATCGATGATCGGGTACTGAAGGCACTGTCAGACGTGGGCTACGAGTCGCCCTCGCCCATTCAGGCTGCCACCATTCCGCCGCTGCTCGAAGGCAAGGACGTCGTCGGTCTCGCACAGACCGGTACCGGCAAGACCGCAGCCTTCGCAGTTCCAGTCCTGTCGCGGATCGACACGTCGATCAAGCAGACCCAGGCGCTGGTGCTTGCTCCCACGCGTGAGCTGGCGCTTCAGGTTGCCGAGGCATTCGGCAAGTACTCCGCGCACATCCCCGGACTCAACGTGCTGCCGATCTACGGTGGCCAGAGCTACGGAGTCCAGCTGTCGGGCCTGCGCCGCGGCGCACACGTCGTCGTCGGTACCCCGGGTCGTGTCATCGACCATCTCGAAAAGGGCACCCTGGATCTGACCAATCTCAAGTACCTCGTTCTCGACGAGGCCGACGAGATGCTCAAGATGGGGTTCCAGGAGGACGTCGAGCGCATCCTCCGCGACACCCCCGGCGACAAGCAGGTCGCCCTGTTCTCCGCAACGATGCCCGGCTCGATTCGCCGGATCTCGAAGCAGTACCTGAACAATCCGGTCGAGATCACCGTCAAGTCCAAGACGTCGACCGCCTCGAACATCACGCAGCGCTACATTCAGGTTGCTCATCAGCGCAAGCTCGATGCACTGACCCGAGTCCTCGAGGTCGAGGCATTCGAGGCGATGATCATCTTCGTCCGTACCAAGCAGGCCACCGAAGACCTGGCGGAGAAGCTGCGGGCCCGCGGGCACTCGGCTGCCGCGATCAACGGTGACATCGTCCAGGCACAGCGTGAGCGGACCATCGGTCAGCTCAAGAACGGCGCCCTCGACATCCTTGTCGCGACCGACGTTGCCGCTCGAGGCCTCGACGTGGATCGAATCTCCCACGTCGTCAACTACGACATCCCGCATGACACGGAGTCGTACGTCCACCGCATCGGTCGTACCGGCCGCGCCGGTCGTCAGGGTGACGCGTTGCTGTTCGTCGCCCCGCGTGAGCGTCATCTGCTCAAGTCCATCGAGAAGGCGACCCGTCAGCCGCTTGCGGAGATGCAGCTTCCCAGTGTCGACGACGTCAACGCCCAGCGCGTGGCCAAGTTCGGTGACTCCATCACCGAGAGCCTGGCCTCGGAGAATCTCGCGATGTTCCGCAAGATGATCGAGGACTACGACCAGGAACACGACGTTCCGCTCATCGACATCGCTGCCGCTCTGGCGTTGCAGTCGCGCGACGGCGAAGCATTCTTGCTTTCTCCCGAGCCGCCGGCACCGCCGCGTCGTGAGCGCGAGCCTCGTGAACCACGTCCTCCCCGTCGTTTCGACGATGGCCCGGCCCCGCGCTCGCGTGGGCCCGAGGGCCAGGAGCTGGCCGCGTACCGCATTGCAGTCGGCAAGCGTCACCGCGTCGTTCCGGGTGCCATCGTCGGTGCCATCGCCAACGAGGGTGGGCTTCGTCGAAGCGACTTCGGGCACATCAGCATTCGCCCGGATCACAGCATCGTCGAGCTGCCGGCCGACCTCTCCAACGAGACTCTCGAAGCTTTGCGTCGCACACGTATCTCCGGCGTCCTGATCCAGCTGCAGCCTGATTTCGGGCCGCCGCAGGGACGTCCGAGTGGCCGTGGCGACCGTGGTGGCCGGGACGATCGTGGTGGACGTGACGACCGCCGCGGTGGCGGACGCGATCGCTACAACGACTGACCTACAGCTTCAACGACTGTCATGAAGACTGAAACAGGCGCTGCCCTCCGCGAGGAGGACAGCGCCTGTTTTCTGTGTGTGTGGGCAAGGCGCTGCGCGGTATCAGATCGGCGTCGGTGCGAGGGCGCCGTTCTTCCGGGCGTTGGTGTCGAACTGCGTGCGGTACAACTCGGCGTAGCGGCCGCCGCGCGCGAGCAGTTCCTCATGGTTGCCGCGCTCGACGATCTGGCCTGCCTCGACGACAAGGATCAGGTCCGCGGAACGGATCGTCGACAATCGGTGAGCGATCACCACCGCAGTCCGCCCGGCGAGTGCTTCGCCGAGTGCTTCCTGAACCGCAGCTTCCGACGTCGAGTCGAGATGCGCGGTGGCCTCGTCCAAGATGACGACGCGAGGCTGGGCCAGGAGCAGGCGTGCGATGGTCAGGCGTTGACGCTCGCCGCCCGAGAGGCGGTATCCGCGTTCACCCACCACCGTCTCCAATCCGTCGGGTAGCGACGCAACCAGGTCGGTGAGCCGTGCGCGCTCCAGAACCTCACGCAGATCTTCTTCGGTGGCATCCGGTCGCGCGAGGAGCAGGTTGGATTGAAGGCTCTCGTGGAACAGGTGCCCGTCCTGCGTGACCATGCCGACGGTCTCCCGGATGGAATCGGTACTGAGGTCTCGGACGTCGACACCGCCCAGTTCGACCGATCCGGAGTCGATGTCGTAGAGGCGGGGAATCATCTGCGCCACGGTCGACTTTCCGGCACCGGACGTGCCGACCAGGGCGACCATCTGTCCTGCTTCGGTGCGGAACGACAGGTTGTGCAACACGTCCTCGCCGCCGCGGGTGTCGAGGATCGCGACTTCCTCCAGGGACGCGAGAGACACCTTGTCCGCGGATGGGTATGCAAAAGTGACGTTCTTGAACTCGACGGACACCGGTCCCTGCGGCACCGTGCGTGCATCGGGCTTCTCGGTGATGAGCGGCGCCAGATCGAGAATCTCGAATACCCGCTCGAAGCTGACCAGGGCGCTCATGACGTCCACCCGGGCGCTGGCCAGTGCGGTCAACGGCGAGTACAGCCGCGTCAACAACAATGCCATCGCCACGACGGCGCCTGCGTCCAACTGTCCGCGCAGCGCGTAGAAACCGCCGAGTCCGTAGACGAGGGCAAGAGCAAGGGCCGAGACCAGCGTCAGCGCTGTGACGAAGACGGACTGCAGCATTGCGGTCCGGACTCCGATGTTGCGCACACGCCTGGCGCGAACCGCGAACTCCGCAGATTCTTGCGACGGGCGGCCGAACAGCTTGACCAGAGTCGCGCCGGGAGCGGAGAACCGCTCCGTCATCTGGGTGCTCATGAGCGAATTATGGTTGGCTGCTTCACGATTGAGTGCTGCAAGTTTTGCGCCCATGCGCCGTGCGGGGATGACGAAGATCGGGAGAAGTAGCAGCGCGAGGACGGTGATCTGCCAGGAGATCCCGAGCATGACGATCAGCGTGATCACCAGGGTGACCAGATTGCTGACCACTCCGGACAAGGTGTCGCTGAAGGCGCGCTGAGCGCCGATGACGTCGTTGTTGAGACGGCTGACCAGTGCTCCGGTTCGAGTTCTGGTGAAGAACGCGATGGGCATCTTCTGGACGTGATCGAAGACGGTGGTGCGCAGATGCAGGATCAGGTCTTCGCCGATGCTGGCCGAGAGCCACCGGGTCAACAGTCCCAGAGCGGCTTCGAGAAGTGCAACCAGTGCGATCAGGGCGGCAAGTTTGACGACCACGTCGACGGCGTCGCCGCCGACTATCGCGTTGACCACGCGCCCGGCCAGGACAGGTGTTGCCACGGCAAGCGCAGCAGTGACGACACTCAGTACGAGGTACCAGCTGAGGTTGCGTTTCTGTGGAACTGCGAACGTCGCGATCCGCTTCAGTGTCGCCTTCGAGAACGGGCGCCGATCTTCTTGCGCGTGCATCGCGTTGTACATCGCGTTCCACGCGGTGACTTCCATACTCATGACTTCGCCCCTCCGGTCGCCGGCCACGAAGATTACGTGGCCGGTACGACACGAAGGTAGAACCTCAACCAAACTTCAGGTCAAGTGCGGCCTCAGCGGGCCACGTCGACCACCACGCGAGGAGGGTCGCTGAGCGTCGTGACCGTGAACGGCTGCTTCTCGGTCACGCCGATGAACGACTGCGTGACTCCCTCGAAGACGTTGGACCCGTTGACCTCGGTCACGACTCCGCCGACGCCGGGGACCGGGTTGGGGCCGGAGTACTGCTCGACTCCGCTGTCGAAGGGATATGCGGAACCGTCGATTAGGACCTGGATCACTGCGGCACCCTTGATGTCCACGGGCTTACCGCTGCCTTCCTGCGTCGCCGCGTCGACGTACTTGACGCGCCAACCGGGTGTGCCGGTTCCACCCATTTCGTAGACGACACGATCGAATCCGTCGTGCTCGCCCACTCGGATGTCGACGACGGTGAGCTTGGATTCGGTGCCCGCAGCCGACGTCTTGTCGGAGCTGTCCGTCGGGACTGGTTCTGTGGTCGACGCTGCTGCACTCGAGGTCGAGGTCGAGGTGACGGCCGAGGTGGCTGCCGTGGGAGTGGTCTCCGCGTCCTGCGAACAGGCAGTCAGGCTCACGCCCACTGCGATGGCAGCGACAGCGGCAAATGATCTCGTCCGGTTCGTTGTCATGACTCGATCGTAGGGCTCGCGTTATCGGGATCCGCGGCGGCGGTGCCCGGAGTTACCTAACCGATATCGCCGTCGACATAGAGCCACTTACCCTCTGTTCGCGCAAATCGACTGCGTTCGTGGAGCATTCCCCGCTCGCGTCCGAATGTGTAGTGAGCGCGAAATTCCACGACGCCGTCGGAATCGAACAGCCCGCCCCGTTCGGTGTCCAGGATCTCCAACCGGAGCCATTTCTGGTCGGGGTCGAGATCGAGTTGGGCTGGGCGATGGTCGGGATGCCAAGTCTGCGTGAGATATTCGTCGTCCATCACAGCGAAAGCCGTGTAACGCGAACGCATCAGGGTTTCGGCGGTCGGTGCGTGCGCTACTCCGCTGATGTACTTGCCGCAGCATTCGGCCAACGCGTTGCCGCTGCCGCACGGGCACGGATCGGTCGGATTGGGTGTGGTGGGGCGGCGCGAAGTCACCGCCCCATTACAGCACGCGAATTCAGACCAGTTTGTGTTCGCGGTTCTCCCAGTACGGTTTGCGGAGGTCGCGTTTGAGGATCTTTCCGGTGGGATTGCGGGGAAGAATCTCGACGACGTCGATACTGGTCGGGCACTTGAACTTTGCGAGGCGTTCCTGTGTATAGGTGATCAGTTCGGCTTCGTCGATCTGCGCTTCGGCAGTGAGAACCACGACAGCCTTGACGGTTTCACCCCAACGGTCGTCGGGAACGCCGATGACCGCGACCTCGGCGATTGCCGGATGCTCCACCAGTACTCGTTCGATCTCGGGGGAGTAGACGTTCTCGCCGCCGGTGATGATCATGTCCTTGAGGCGGTCCTCGATGAAGACGAAGCCGTCGGAGTCGGCGCGGCCCATGTCGCCGCTACGCAGCCACCCGTCTGCGGTAATCGTTTCGGCCGTCGCCTCGGGCTTACCCAGGTATCCGGGTGTGCACTGTTCGGATCGCCACCACAGTTCACCGGTCGTTCCGGTGGGCACGTCCTCGAGCGTGACGGGGTCCACCACGCGCATCTCGACGCCGGGGATCGCCGTACCTGCCGATGCCATGCGCTCGACCTGCGACTCGTCGCGGTGAACGTCCGGCATCAACGCGGTAATGACGCCTGCCATTTCGGTCATGCCGTAGACCTGCACGAATTCGGTGTCCGGCCACGCTGCGAGTGCCGCGCGCAACAGTGGGAGCGGCATGGGGGCGGCGCCGTAGGTGATGCGTTTGAATGCTTTGAAGGCGGCGACCGCCTGCTCGCCTGCGGCCAGGACTCCGGCAATGACCGGTGGGACGAGAAAGGCGATGTTGGCTCCGGCGGCGAGGCCGGCGAAGATCGACGGTCCGTCGGCTTCTCTCGTGAAGTAACAGCGGCCACCGGTGTGAATTGCCATGATGGCGTAGCACGTTCCGCCGACGTGGAACATCGGCATCGCGATCAAGAATCGGTGATCCTCGTGGGCCGGCAGGATTTCGAGGACATTGTTGCTGTGCGCGAACAGGTTTCGATGCGTGAGCTGGACACCCTTGGGGCGACCGGTCGTCCCGGAACTGTAGAGAACCAGAGCGGTGGCATCGGGGCTCACCTCGGGGCGGGCGTGCAGCGGTGTGACCTCGTCGATCCACGGCTCGAATTCGTCGTGTTCACCGCCGACGGCGAAGATCGATTCGACGGCCGTCAAGCGGTCTCGCATCGCGACGACCTGGGGGAGTAGTTCGCTGCCGACGAACAGAATGCGAGCGCCACAGTCCGCGAGGACGTAATCCAGCTCTTCGCTCGAAAGTCGCCAGTTGGGAACGACATTCGCGGCGCCGAGTAGTGAGGCGGCGTAGGTGACTTCGAGACAGGACAGATGATTCTTGTCGACGAACGCGACAGTGTCGCCGGCACCGATGCCTGATTCGGCGAGGGCGGCGGCGATACACAAGATGCGGTCCCGCCACTGAGCCCACGTGAATTCGGTCCCTTGGAAGGTCATCGCTGCTTGATCAGGCTTGACCGTCGCCCAGTGCTCTAGCCGATCGAAAATGATTCCAGCGGTGGCGTCGGACATTCGGCCGCCTCTCTCGTGTGATTGGTGTCACAAGGTTAATGTGCGCCCGGTCTTCGTATCGCTGTTTCCAATCAATGCGCACAAGCAGGAGGGGTCGCATTCCACCCACCCTGACCGGCTCGGCCGCAGATATCAGGGTGGTCCCCGATGGCGGGCGCGCCCGCCACCCGACAGGATGGAACCAACCATTGCGGGCGTCCGTGTTTTCACGGGCGCCCGTCACGCCCGCAAAGTAGCACCGAAGTGAACAGGAAAGGCGATCATGAGTTCGCACGCCCAGGATGTCGCGGCCCGCGCAGTCGGCCTGTCCAAGACCTACGGCACCGGAGATACCCAGGTGCACGCCCTCAGTTCGGTGTCCGCAGATTTCGCCCGCGGTGAGTTCACGGCGATCATGGGGCCGTCCGGTTCCGGTAAGTCGACGCTGATGCATTGCCTCGCCGGTCTGGATTCCGCCAGTTCGGGTTCTGTTCTCATCGGTGACACGGAACTCACGACGCTTTCCGACAAACAGATGACCCAATTACGACGCGATCGCATCGGTTTCGTTTTCCAGGCGTTCAACCTGGTGCCGACGCTGACGGCGCTCGAGAACATCACGTTGCCGCTCGACATCGCGGGACGCAAGGCGGACCCGACCTGGCTGAACAGCGTCCTGACCAAGCTGGGTCTCGGGGATCGCCTCGATCATCGGCCGGGAGAGCTCTCGGGTGGTCAGCAGCAGCGTGTGGCGTGTGCGCGTGCGCTGGCGGGTCAGCCGGAGATCATCTTCGGCGACGAGCCGACCGGAAACCTCGATTCGAAGTCCTCCGGTGAGGTGCTCTCGATCCTGCGGGCGGCCGTCGACGAGTTCAACCAGACCGTGGTGATCGTGACGCACGATCCGCGGGCAGCGGCGTATGCCGACCGGGTGGTGTTCCTCGCGGACGGCAAGATCGTCGACGAATTGCGCGAGCCTACGGCGGATTCGGTCCTCGACCGGATGAAGCGTCTGGACGCTCCGCAGGCGGTCGTGAACGTGGAAGCCGGGGCTTGAGCACATGGCTTCGGTAAGTAACTCGCCGATGCGCAAGGTTTCCCTGCGCAACTTGGCGGCACACAAGGTGCGACTTGCGCTGACGGTTCTCTCCGTGGTGCTTGGCACGGCTTTTGTCGCGGGGTCGTTCGTTTTCACCGACACCCTCCAGAAGACTTTCGATTCGATCTTCGAGAACACCGCCCAGGGCGTCGACGTCCGGGTATCGATGGAAGAGCGCAACACCAGTGGCGTTCCGGTCGAGGATGTCGACAAACTTGCCGCAGTCGACGGTGTCCGAGCGGTGGCGCCGGCTGTCAGCGGACAGATCGTCCTGATCAACGCAGACGGCGGCGCTGTTCAGACCGGCGGCGCGCCGAGTATCGGGCAGTCCTACCTACCGCCGGGCCAGGCGATTGCCGAACCCGACACCTTCGTCGAGGGCGCGCCTCCGACGCAGACCGGTCAGGTCGCGCTGAACACCAGCGCCGCCGAGCGAGCCGGACTGAAGGTGGGGGACTCCGCCAAGGTTCTGGCACCGGCCCGCGGAATCGTGGACGTGACGTTGTCCGGTATCTACGAGGGGGCGGGCAGTGACACCGGCGGGTTCATCGGCGCGCTCTTCACCGACGAGCAGGCCCGTGGACTCTTCACCGACGGCCAACACGTCGAGTACATCGACGTCGCGGGCGACGGGGTGTCGCAGACGGAACTGCAGCAACGCGTCGAGCAGGTTTTCCCCGATCTCAAGGTGCAGACCGGCGACCAGGTTCGTGAGGAGACCAAGGCCGAGGTCGACTCGGCGCTGAGCTTCATCAACTACTTCCTGTTGGCGTTCGGCGCGATTGCTCTGCTCGTCGGAACGTTCATCATCTACAACACCTTCTCGATGATCGTGGCGCAGCGTCTTCGTGAGCTGGCGCTGCTGCGTGCGATCGGTGCGAGCCGAGCGCAGGTCGGCCGTTCGGTGGTCACCGAGGCGCTCGTGGTCGGACTCATCGGCAGCATCATCGGTCTGCTCGGCGGTATCGGTCTCGCCTACGGATTGCGCAGTCTCCTCAACACATTCGACGTCGGTCTGCCGGAAGGCCCGCTCCAGGTGGGTGCCCGCACGATCATCGTCGCGTTGGTGGTCGGCGTCGTCGTCACGACGCTCAGCGCTTACGCCCCGGCTCGTCGTGCGTCGAAGATCCCGCCGGTGGCGGCCATGCGTGAGGAGTTCGCCTCCACCGGCGACTCACTGCGAGTGCGGACGTTGATCGGTGCGATTCTCGGCGTGATCGGTGTGGCACTGCTCGTGTTCGGCTCTCGCGGTACCGGCGGCGGCGCGGCGCTGATCGTAGGCCTCGGTGCGTTCTCGTTGATCATCGCGGTGCTTCTCGGGGCTCCCGCGCTGTCGCGGCCGATCGTCGGCGCGCTCGGTGCCGTGTTCGCCAAGCCGTTCGGTGCCATCGGGCGATTGGCTCGTACCAATGCGGTGCGCAATCCCCGTCGCACGGCCGCAACGGCATTCGCGTTGACTCTCGGTCTGATGCTGGTGACGGTCATCGGAGTGTTCGGTTCCTCGGCCAAGGCGAGCATCAATGCTCTTGTCGACGTGGGTGTTTCGGCCGACTACATCCTGACCGGTCCCAACGCGATCGGCGTGCCGCGAGGTGCGGCCGACGCGGTCCGACAAGTGCCCGACGTGCAGAGCGCGACGTCGTTGCACGGAGTGCGTGCGAAGGTCGACGGTGAGGACGAGCAGGGCGCTTCGTTCGACGGCCCGATCGAAGGCGTGCTCGAGTACAAGATCCTCGAGGGCACGGTCGATCTGACCGGCAACAACATGCTCGTCTCGAAGTCGACTGCGGACGACAAGGGCTGGACTGTCGGCTCGACCCAGACGTTGACCGGTCCTGGCGGCGTCGAGTACCAGACCGTTGTCGCGGGAGTGTTCGAGGACAACCAGCTGATCGGCTCGTGGATCGTCTCGGACGAGGCGTACAGGAAGCTGATGCCGGCCGAGAGTCTGCCGGACTTCGTGGTGCTGGTGAAGGCGAAGCCTGGCGCGGATCTGACAACGCTGCGATCCGAGCTCGAAACGGCCACGGAGAAGTACGTCGTCGTCCAGGTGCAGGATCGTGAGGAGTTCAAGGGAACTCAGGGCCAGCAGATCAACACGTTGTTGGCGATCCTCTACGGACTGCTTGCACTCGCGGTCGTGATCGCAATCCTGGGCATCATCAACACCCTGGCACTCTCGGTGGTCGAGCGGCGACGAGAAATCGGAATGCTGCGAGCTGTCGGCATGCAGCGAGGACAGATGCGACGCACGATCTACCTCGAGTCGGTCCTCATCGCGGTGTACGGCGCGGCGGTCGGAGTTGTTCTCGGCATCGCGTTCGGTTGGGCCTTCGTGAGCACTCTCGCGGATCAGGGCCTCGACAAGATCACGATCCCGTGGGGTCAGGTGGTCGGAATGCTGATCGGCTCGGGTGTGGTGGGTGTCTTGGCGGCGCTGTGGCCGGCCAACCGAGCGGCCAAGACAAAGCCGCTCGAGGCGATTGCAGACATGTAGGGCCTTCGGCCCCCCGTGCGCACTTTTGGTAGCGGTAACAGCCGAAAGTGCGCACGGTACCGTTGCCACATGAGCACCCTTCAAGAAGTCGGCGAACGTGAATCCTGGCGCTGCTGGCTGTGTGACGAACCGGTCGATCCCGATATGTCCGTCAATGATCCGCGCGGCCCGAGTATCGACAGCATCAACACCGCAAAAAAGGGTGGCAAGACCAAAGGTGGCGTCGAACGCTTGGCGCACCGCGCATGCAACACCAAGAAGGGTGCGGTCAAACCTGTTGTGGAATGGCCGGATCGGCTGTTCGTCGTGGATCCCGCTCCGATCGTCGGGGTCGTGGAGCAGCTCGAGCGAAAGGGTGGCCGCGTCGCCGTCGCTCGCTGCCCCGGCAAGGACGACGCCCAGGAAGCGTCGGATTGGCTGATCGATCGGTTGTCGCGTCTGGCTCCCGCGTTGAATGTCGAAACAAGCATCGACGCCGCGGGCGGGGGTTACCTGTTGGTCCTGAAAACCGTGTAGGAGGTCGGCCCTGAGTGCCGTCTTTTGCGGTACCTGTTCCGCCTCCATAGTTGTCGGGGTACGGTCGAACCGAACATGAATCCGGTTTCGAGTGCGAAGGAATCCCGATGAACCTGGCATTGACCGACGAGGAACTAGCGTTCCGCGACGAGATGCGGACGTTCTTCCGTACGCAAATCCCCGCGGACATCAGGGAGGCGTACGCCCACGGCGAGGAGTTGGGGCGCGACCGTATGGTCGAGGCGCAGCAGATCCTCAACGCTCACGGTCTGGCGGTACCGCACTGGCCGGTCGAGTGGGGCGGCAAGGACTGGACCCCGGTCCAGCACAACATCTGGCTCGACGAACTGCAGCTTGCGTCGGTTCCCGAACCTTTGGCGTTCAACGCCAACATGGTCGGTCCGGTCATCGCGGCCTTCGGCTCGCAGGAGCAGAAGGAGAAGTTCCTTCCGGCGACTGCGAACCTCGACATCTGGTGGTGCCAGGGATTCTCCGAACCCGAGGCCGGTTCCGATCTCGCTTCGCTCAAGACCCGTGCGGTCCGCGACGGCGACGACTGGGTCATCAATGGTCAGAAGACCTGGACGACGCTGGGACAGTACGCCGACTGGATCTTCTGCCTCGTGCGCACCAATCCCGATGCGCCCAAGCGTCAGGCCGGCATCTCGTTCATCCTTGTCGATCTGAAGACGCCTGGCGTCACGGTCCGCCCGATCAAGCTGATCGACGGCGGCTACGAGGTCAACGAAGTGTTCTTCGAGGACGTCCGCGTTCCGGGAGAGAACCTGGTCGGTGAAGAGAACCAGGGCTGGGGCTACGCCAAGTTCCTGCTCGGCAACGAGCGAACCGGTGTCACCCGCGTCGGTTTCTCGAAGGTTCGTCTGGCCCAGGCCAAGGCCCGCGCTGCCGAGGTCAAGGTCGGCAACGGAACACTGCTCGAAGATCCGCTCTTCGCTGCTCGCCTCGCCGAACTCGAAAACGAATTGCTTGCCCTCGAGCTCACTCAGCTCCGAGTGGTAGCCAGTTCCGCTGACGGCCAGCCGAACCCGGCGTCGTCGCTGCTCAAGCTTCGTGGCTCCGAATTGCAGCAGGCGAGCGTCGAACTGCTGATGGACGTGGCCGGCCCTGATTCACTGCCGTACGACGCGGGCAGCGACATCGCCTCCGCGAGCTGGGCGCAGCACACTGCCCCGACGTACTTGAACTACCGCAAGGTATCCATCTACAGCGGATCGAGCGAAGTGCAGCGCAGCATCATCGCCTCCTCGATCCTCGGATTGTGAGGCGTGGCATGGACTTCGAACTCAACGACGAACAAAAACTTCTCCGCGACACCACCAAGGATCTCCTCGCGCGTAGCTACGACGCCGAGAAGCGCAACGCGATCATCGACTCCGATCCCGGGTGGAGCCCGCAGGTCTGGAAGCAGTTGGCCGAGGTCGGCTTGCTCGGCCTGACATTCTCCGAGGACGACGGCGGCATGGACGCCGGCCCAGTGGAAATCGGCGCGGTCATGACCGAGATCGGTCGACGCTTGGCACCCGAGCCGCTACTCGACGCGGTCGTGACGCCGGGCGGCCTAATCTCCGAAGGTGGCAGTGCAGAGCAGCGTTCGTCGATTCTTCCCGGAGTGGCCGAGGGCACCACGTTCCTCGCGTTCGCCGACCAGGAACCCGGAATCCGTTGGCCGGCAACCGAACGGGCCACCGCGGCGGCCCAGGTCGACGGCGGCTGGACAATCACCGGTATCAAGAATCCCGTCGGCCACGGCGCGACGGCGGACATCTTGGTCGTGAGCGCTGCGCTCCCCGGCGGTGGCGTCGGACTGTTCCTCGTCAAGAGCGATGCCTCCGGTTTGGTACGCAAGTCCTACGCCACTCACGACGGGTTGCGCGGGGCGCAGATCGAGTTCACCGATACGCCGGCCGAAGCACTCGGTGAGGGCGGTGACGCTACTGCTCTGATCCAGGCCGCGCAGATCCGTGAGCAGGCCGCGCTGTGCGCCGAGGCTGTCGGAGCGATGGAAGAGGCGCTACGCCTGACCACCGAATACCTCAAGACGCGTAAGCAATTCGGGGTTCCCCTCGCAAAGTTCCAGACACTGACACACCGCGCCGCCGACCTGTACGTCTCGCTCGAGTTGGCACGCAGCATGAGTCTGTACGCAACGATGTCCCTTGCCGACGGCGTCGTCGATCCAGTGATCGCTTCGCGGGTGAAGTTGCAGATCGGGCGTTCGGCTCGGCTCATCGGCCAGGAGGCGATCCAGATGCATGGTGGTATCGGTATGACCGCAGAGTACCCGGTGGGGCACTACGTGAGCCGACTCGTCGCCATCGAGCACACCCTCGGCAGCACCGAAGATCACCTTCGGGTGTTGGCCGCCGGTGTGGCTGATCACGAGATGGTCAGCGTGGTCTGATCTTTCACGAACGACGAAGGGGCCGCATTCCGTTCCAAGGATGCGGCCCCTTCGTCGTTCAGCGGTGATTGCGCAGGACGTCCAAGCGGAGTCGGCGCTGCTCGATGTTGACGGCGCTGTCGGTGAACGCTTGTTGCCACCCGGGTTCACTCGTTCGGGCCGCCGCGTCCTGCAGAAGCGGTACGGCGTCGAAAGGGAAGCGCGCCTGCACGCTTCGCAGGGTGGAAAAGTGACTGTGACGCGAGTGGATGCCCAAGTCCTCACCCGTCGCAGCATGCTCCATCGCTTCGTTCTCCAAGGCATTCAACAACTTTTCGGCGACGGCCAGGGGCCATGGGCGGTCGATGCCGTCGAGCAGTGCGCTGCCGTCGACGCCCAGAAGGTACTCGTCCGCGTGGCCGGCAACGATGTACTCGACGCGCTCGCGTGGGTCCGCGATGGCGACGATTCTCCGGTCGGTCGTGCGCCCGTCCCGCTCCAGAAATGCCGACGCCCACGCGGTGTTCTTCTGGAGAACGGTTGCGGCAATCCATGATTCGATCATCACCGCGCGCCATTGCTTCTCGATGGGGATGGTGAGGGCCTCGCGTGGCGAACCGGCCATAGATTCCCACAGCGTCAGCGGAGTGGCGGTCACGACTTGCCGTAACCACCAGCGCCGGATGCCCTTGTTCTTGTAGTGGACGTCTTCGATGCCGTCACGAAATGCGAGGTCGTCGAGCGAGCCGGGCAATCGGACGGCAAGGCGCGGCCGCAAGGGCTTCGTCTCGAGCCGCACCCAGGACCGAGCCCGAGTGACCATTCGAGAGGCAAACGGAGATCGGGGGAGTTGCCGTAGTAGTTGAATTGCACGCTCACGGACCCGCACGGCTGGATCGTCGAGTGCACGCTCGAGGAGCGCGTAGTCGTGTTCACCCAGCCCGACGTCGAGATGGTCGAGGAAGTGCAGCCGGCTTGCCGTGGCCTCGTCGTCCCAAGCGATCTCGAGCTCTTCGCTCGCCAGTTCCGGGTCGACCGTACGTATGTAATCGAACCAGGCCGTACGGTCGTCCGGATCGGGCGAAAGCCACAGCTCGTCCCGGCGTGATCCGATTCGTCGTAGCTGGGCCCAATCCGGGTTCTGCTCCGCCAGGTACTGCCCGCGTCGACCGGCGAGGCGAAGTAGCGCCTCGCGGTGCTCGGGATACTTCAGCGCGGCTTCCATGAAGAGCGGGACACTGGCCGCGGGCGCGAGGAATCCGCGTTGGTCGGCCATCGCGAACCATTCCGCGAGAGTCCAGGAACGTACTTGCAACAAGGACTGAAGTTGTTCGATCGCGAGGTCGGGAAGCAGCGGTTGAACTGCTGGATCAGTCTTCGATGCGCGCGAGTGACCTGCGTGCGCGTCTGATCGCAGGGAGGTCACCCGCCTACGGTATGGCAGGGGTGCGTCGAGCTGGGTCGCAGGGGTCGGGCGCGTGTCGGCAGATTCTGGAACAGTGGTAACCGGCACCCAGCAGGAGGCGTGAGATGACGGATGGCCGTGAGATGAGAGACGGAACTGACGACGTCTTTGTCGTGGCATCGGTGACCGAACGGCGAACGCTCATCTCCACCCGAGTGAGGGAGTGGTGTGCGGCGGGAACCGTCGAGTCGAACCGGCCGGAGTTGTCCGATGATGTCGCGCTGCTGATTGCCGGGGGGTATGGGGACGAGTCGACGCGATCGATCCTGGCGAACCGGCGCAGTGTCGGACGTTCGTTCCCGGAGATCGGCGGCTTCTCGGAGTTGCGGTATCTCACCGACGAGCTGGCCCGCACCAGACGTCGACTGCTCGCGACTCGCATCGGCCCTGTTCAGGTTGTCCTCGAACGACGGGTGCAGGCGCTCGAGAAGCGCGTTCAGTCGATGCGATCGGCGATCGTGCATTCCAATCGTCACTTCGCGAGCAGTGTCCGTGCCATCCGCAAGGACCGGCGCGACGGCCTGCATCTCGACGTCGAGCAACGCGAGGCTCTCTTTGCCGGGCTCACCCGTACGCCGGTTCCAGCCAAGCTGCCGGTGGGGCTCGGTGTCGTGGCCAGCAGTGGAAACGCAGCACTCGACAAACTCGCCGCCCAGTTCGGGAAGGTCCAGGGAACCGGTGTCATCGCCGATGCCGGAAGGCGCATCGCGGAAGTCCTCGACGGACTGGTCGATTCAGAACCCGAGGGACGCGCCGGTGAGTACGACGCCTTGCTTTACCTCGCCGGGAATCTGTTCGACCGGATCGAAAGCTCCAGCGCGTGGCATTCCGACCACTTCGTCATTCAACGTAACCAACTCGACCTGGCCGACGAGATCACCCAGATCGCGGTCGACACCGTCGCGCTGCGTTCGATTCTTGCGGAGTTGGACGACGCGGCTGCACTGGCACGCGACGAGGGAACCCGAGCCGGAATCGCTTCGCGCAGGGAAGCGCTCGGCGCGGTCTGGGACCAGCTGGTCGAGCGCGTGGCGGCCCTCGCGCGGATCGGTGACCTGGTCGCACGGGCCGAGGATCAGTTGAGTTCGCAGCGCGCGGTTGCGCATGCAGCGAGCCTCGACAGCCGGATCGACGACCTACTTGCGCGCTCCGGCTCACGTGAACTTTCGGCTGCAAACACGCACTACGTCGGGGATCAATTCGACGGTGTGGAAGAGCTGATGTTCGCTCACCGGGCGGCGCTTTACGGGGACATTGCACTGCTGACCTCTGGGAACGAGCGTCGGGCGCCGTAGTCAGGCCGTCGCCGGAGCTGTAAGGTCGGGGGTACTGACCGGCCACACGATCGAAGTAAAGGCCGGGATTTCGCTCAATGCTCGACCCCGATGCCGATCCGGTGATGCGGGCGTACCCGCTCGAGACAGGTCGATCATGGAAGACACCGCAAGCCGCGGCATCAATGCGTTCATTTCCGAAGCTACGCAGCGTGGGGGCAAGGCTGTCCGTCTCACGCACTCACGTCGTAATCCCGTCGAGGTGACGGGCGCTGACGGTGTCAGCCGAATCGTCCGCGTGCGGTCCAAGCTCGACGGTGACTGGCAGGCCAGGCGTCAGGACGAGTCGCTCGAGAGTGACGACACCCGCTCCGAGTTCTGGGTGTTCGTCGACCTGGCAGCAGATCCGCACGAGTTCTACATGTTGCCCTCCAACGAGGTCGCCGACGACATCCGCGCCGAGGTCGACCTGTGGATCATGGACAGCCCCGGACGCAATCGCACCGGCCATCACGCGATTCCGCGTGGGCGCGTCGTGCACGGTCACGATCGTTGGGATGCGCTGGGCTTAGCCGCGGTCAAGGATCCGAGCATTTACGTCGAGACCCCGGTTGCGACCAAGCGTAAGACGTCGCCGGTCGCCGCGAAGAAGCGTCGCGCCAGCGGTGTCGAGGAGATCGAAGTCGTCGACAATCGCCTCGAGATGACAGCCGATTGCCACGGATATCGCTGGGTCGGGCGCTTCGACGAAACCACCGAGGTCGTCGAGATCATGCGTGGACCGATGGAAGGCCGCCGATTCCCAGATCCGACCGCGGCCGCAAATGCTGTCACCGGTCACATCTCAGGCGACACCGAGAGCCATGACGGTTGGTCGTTCTGGACGATCAACAACACGGCCCTCGGCGCTCATCTCAAAACTGCCTGATCTCAGGCTCCGACTGCCGCCGACACCCGTTCGAGAGTGTCCAGTTCGTTCGACGAGAGAACCAGATTCGGGGCGTCCAGTAGCGCCGGGAGCTGCTCGGGCCGGCTGACGCTCGCGATCGGTGCGGTGATGCCCGGTCGAGTCAGCAGCCAGGCCAGCGCGACGGTCGAGATCTCGCTGTCGTGTGCCTGCGCGATTGTCGCCAGTTCCGCGACGACGTCGAGTCCGGCGTCGCTGAAGTATCCGGCGGTCAGTCGTTCGCGGGAGCTGCCTTCGATGTCCGCGCGGGTCTTGTATTTTCCGGTCAGGAAGCCGGAAGCGAGAGCGAAGTACGGGAAGACGCTGATGTTGTTGTCGGTGGCGATCTGGGCAAGTTCGGGTTCGTACGACTTGCGGTGAACCAGGTTGTAGTGCGGTTGCAGCGCGATGGGCGCGGCGTAACCGTTCTCTTCGGTGATTCGCAGCCACTCCCGGACGCGATCGGGGCTGTAGTTGGAGATTCCGAGATAGCGAACCTTGCCCGCGACGACCAACGCATTGAAGGCTTCGAGAGTTTCCTCGAGCGGAGTCTGCGGGTCGTCGAAATGCGCGTAGTACAGATCGATGCAGTCCGTCTGCAGGCGCTGCAGCGACGCCTCAGCTGCGGCCGCGATGTTGTCGGCCTTCAGGCCCTTGAAATCGGGATGGCTACCCACCTTGGTGGCGACGACGATGTCGTTCTGCAGTCCCCGATCGGTGATCCATTTCCCGATGATCGTTTCGGATTCCCCACCGGAATTGCCGGGAGCCGACGCCGTGTACGAGTCGGAGGTGTCGATGAAATTTGCACCGGCCTCGGCGAACGAGTCGAGGATCTCGAAGGACGTCTTCTCGTCCGCGGTCCATCCGAAAGGGTTGCCGCCCAAGCTGAGTCGGAAGATGTCGAGATCCGAATTTCCGATGATCGCCACTGTGTGGAACTCCCGTCGATGAAGGTGGTCGCTGCATCCCGCACCGTACCCTCTCACGGCGCTGGCGATGGCGCGCCCTCGCCAGGTTCGCCGAAAAATGTATCGGATCGTGATTGCCGCCGTCGGTGTTGGGTATGGCCTCAAATACTGAATTCTTCGATGGACTGCTGATAGGAGCGTCCGATGATGATTGTGGACGAAGCCACCCGCGTCGTTCGTGGTGTGGCAGACGCAACGACGACGGTGGCCGGAGCCGTCGGCGGTGGAGTGATCGGTGGAGTGACGGGCGGGATACGCGGATCGGCGGAGGGTGTCCGAGACGGAATTCGTGCGGGTAGTTCCTCGACGCCGACGGCGGTTCTCACGATGGCGGCCGTGGGTGCGGCGGGATTGGTGGAATGGCCGGTGCTCTTGGCAGTCGGCGGCACGGCCCTGGTACTCCACGAATGGGATCGCAAGAGCGGTCGGCCGGATCGCCAGGTCAAGGCGGTTGGCCGCACGAGCAAGCCGGAACAGGTAAAGAAGGAATCGAGCGGAAACTCCCACAAGGCGGCCGGCCGGTCACAGGATCGAACTCACAGTTCTTCGCACACTCGATCCACTCACTGATGTTCTCAGCGATGGCCCGGCGTGCGGTGTCGGTGGCAACTTTGCCGCCGCGCCTGGCGTTGTCGGGACTCGCGTTGGTGGGCGGTTCGACGATTCCGCGAACCGCTGTCAGTGACGTGGCGTTGCGGACCGGCACCCTCGCGTTGGCGGGTGTGGGGATGATTCCTGCAGCAGCGGGATCGATATTCGGTGCCCCGCGAATCCCAGGTTCCGCCTATGTCTCGGCGGCCGCGTCGGCGATCAATTATCAACCCCGGGTGCGTCGGCGAATCGAACAGCGCCTTGGCCGTTCGCTCACCGACTTCGCATTGGAGTCGGCGACGTCGTTCGCGGATGTTCTGACCTATGCGCCTGCGTCATTGGGCGTGGATTTCGGGCTGCGGACGATGCTGCTGCGCGAAACTCTGGCGGCGCGAAACTCTCGGCGGGTGTGGTCATTCGAACCTGGCGGTCGCGGTGCTTCCACGAGGCCTGACCCGAGTGGTCCGGGGGAGCGTTATGCCGACAGGATCGCTGGGGTTCAGCTGGCGGCCGGGGCTGCACTGGCTACCGTGTCCGCCGGCGGTGACACCGTCGCGACGAGTATCAAGGTTTCGGCGCCGCGGCCGCTTCGGATGTCGCGCGAATCATTCGCTGCTGGTGTGTCATACGGTCTGTGTCGGACGCACCACACCGCCGTTTCGGACTCTGCGGCTCTACGCATGCTCGATCGTATTGACACCGTCCTCGTCGATCCGAGCGTCCTCTTCGACGACTCGCTCCGGGTTTCCGACATACGAGAGGTGGCCGAGTCGGATCGCGTCGCAGTGTGGGAACAAGCCAGGAAAGCTCTGAACGACGGAACTGTCGGAGTGGGAAGGCACCGCATCGGCGGCGCCGAAGTGGTCGTGCGACCCGTGCGAAAAGGTCTGGCGGAAACACTGATAGGCGAAATACGTGCGGCCGGGGTCGCAGCCGTCACGATCGACGACGACGGGCTCGGATCACTGCGAAGTGGATTCGACGAGCTCTATCCGGCGCAATCGACTGCCGAAGCCGGCCTGCGCGAGGCTCTCTCGGCGTTGGTGGCCGAGGGTCGGACAGTTGCGATCGTGTCGAGTAGGGCGATAGCGGGGCAGGCAGTGCTACGCATCGGGATTTCACCACCGAGTGGCGAGCACGTGAGTGCCGACATCCACACCGACTTGGCCGGGGCGTGGCGGGTTGTCCATGCGCTCCCGGCTGCTCGAACAGCGACGAGGCGCGGTGTCGAACTCTCCTCAGGTTCTTCGGCATTGGGTGCCTTGATCATGCTTCCGGGAGTTCGAGGGGCTGGGCCGGGGCCGATCACAGCTGGTTCGGCCGCGGGACTGTGGACCGGATACACCTTGTCCCGATCTGTGATTAAAGCGCCCGTCCCTGTCGGTACTCCGAGCGATACCTGGCATGAGATGGACGGTGATGCTGTCGTTCGCGAACTATCCGAATCCATCCGACATACACCGCACCGTGCGGAAGCTCGTGTGCGAGCGCCCGCACGGTTCAGGTTGATCCGTGACGGATTGTCGGCGTTGCGAACAGAATTGGCGGATCCACTGACGCCTGTGTTGGCGACCGGCTCAGCTGCCAGTGCAGTCCTCGGTTCACCGGTAGACGCCGTCCTGGTCGGCTCGGTCTTGGTCGGCAATGCCGCGATGTCCGCTGTTCAACGGCTTCATTCGGAGCGGGCGGTGCAGCGGCTCTTGCGGACTCAGGAACCGGTAGCTCGGCGAGTAACCAACGACGGCACGGTCGAGACAGCGGCCGACGCGCTCGAACTCGGTGACGTCGTGGCAATCGAGTCCGGGGACATCGTGCCCGCAGATTGTCGCCTGTTGAGCGTCGAATCACTGGAAGTCGACGAGTCGTCGTTGACGGGAGAGTCCCTGCCCGTCGACAAGCAGACCGACCCGACCCCTGGGATGCCACTGGCCGAGCGACGGTGCATGGCCTACGCAGGGACAACAGTGCTTGCCGGATCCGGTCGTGGCGTGGTCACGGCCATCGGAGCCCGAACGGTGACCAGGCGTGCCGATGTCGGTGTGTCCCGATCCGGACCTGCTGTGGGCCTGACCAACAGACTTCGCGAACTCACGAGGGCGACCCTGCCGGCCAGTATCGGCGGTGGGGCGTTGGTGACAGTCGCGGGTCTGCTTCGTGGTACCGGTCTGCGCCGCGCCGTCACCGGAGGTGTGGCCGTAGCTGTGGCTGCCGTGCCGGAGGGGCTGCCTCTGGTTGCCACTCTAGCTCAGCAGGCCGCAGCGCGAAGGCTCACTGCAGCAGGAGTGTTGGTTCGTGCGCCACGATCGATAGAAGCGCTCGGTCGTGTCGACGTGGTCTGCTTCGACAAGACCGGAACCCTCAGCGAGAACAAGCTACGGGTGGCCGCGGTCGAACGCGTCGACGGCTGGGACGAAAGCGAGATTCTGGAAGTTGCGGCGCGCAGTGCCCTGGGAAGTCGCGACGATCGCGTGTTTCATTCGACGGATGCCGCCGTCGTCGATGCAGCCCAGCAAGCTCTGGACGATGCTTCGGTTTTCGGTGACGTCGAGGCGAACAACCTCGTTCCGTTCAGGTCGGGGCGGCCGTACTCGGCAGCTTTGCTCGGCAGGCGGATCGCACTCAAAGGTTCGCCGGAATTCGTGACCGAAGCAGGACGAGATCCGAATGCTGTGTCGGCGAAGCACGTTCAAAGCATGGCCGGACGCGGACTGCGGGTGGTTGCCGTCGCCCAGCGCGAGTTGTCGGAACACGACGCGCGACGCGCAGGCGAAGACTCGCAATTTCTCGAACAGTGTTGCTCCGAGGGGTTGGAAGCGGTCGGCCTTCTCGGACTCTCGGACACGCTCAGACCCGAAGCAACGCAACTTGTTCGAGAACTTCGAGGCGACGGACGGCAAGTGCGCGTGCTGACCGGGGATCATCCGACAACAGCGGCCGCGGTCGCCACCGAACTGGGGTTGGACGTCGCACGCGAGGATGTTGTCACCGGTCCTGACTGGGAGAACTTCTCTCGCGCCGAAAGACGGGATGCGGTCCGCGGCAGCAGCGTCTTTGCGCGCGTGACACCCGAGCAGAAGGTCGAGATCGTGCAAGCGTTGGAGACCGACGGGCGGGTGTGCGCCATGGTCGGTGACGGCGCGAACGATGCTGCGGCGATCCGAGTTTCCAGCGTGGGAATCGGGGTGGCGTCGACCGACAGTGATCCGGCGCGCGGCGCCGCAGACATCGTGCTCCTCGACGGCCGTGTCGGCGGACTGACCGACGCATTGGACGAGGGCAGTCAATTGTGGCGGCGGGTCAGATCAGCGGTAGGGGTTTTGCTCGGAGGCAACGCGGGTGAAGTCGCATTCGCGCTGATCGGTTCTGCGTTGTCCGGCGAATCACCGCTCAACGCAAGGCAGTTGCTACTGGTCAATCTGATGACGGACGCCTTGCCCGCTGCTGCGCTTGCGGTGAGCACCCCGTCCGAGAACGGATCCGAGAAGTCCGAACAGATGGACGCTCATGCGTTGTGGCAGACGATCGCTGTCCGCGGCGGTGCCACGGCAATCGGTGCGCTGGCAGCGTGGCTTCTGGCCCGGGCGAGCGGTAGGAGGCGGCGAGCGTCGACGGTGGCGTTGGTTGCCCTGGTGGGCACCCAACTGGGGCAGACGCTGCTCGAATCACGCAGTCCGCTGGTGGTCGCAACCGTTGCCGGATCCGCTGCGGCGCTGGCGACGCTCGTCAGCACACCCGTGGTGAGCCAATTTCTCGGTTGCACGCCGCTTGGTCCCATCGCCTGGGGCCAAGCGGTGGGCTGCGCGTCGGCGGCGACGCTGCTCGCGGCGCTGGCTCCGCGGGTGTTGGAGCGGATTGCCGCAACTGAGGAGAACGCGAACAGTCAATCGACGATTCGCAAGATCCCGACGCGAACGAGCACTGCGTACACCTCCCGAACCGGGGGAGTCAGCGCCCGCGACAGCGTGGAAATCAGCGACGTGGAAATCAAAGAAGCGGAAACCGGTGAATCGGACACGCTTGTGAGCGTCGCTGCTGGAAGTGACACGTCGCCGAACTCCCGGGCGACCCGAGATGAATCCTGAGGAATCGTGACATGTCCCAGAACACCGTCGACCACACGAACCCCGTCGATCACCGCGCGGTAGTCGAATCCGTCCGTTCGGCACGGAGCTTCGAGTTGGAGCTACCGATCGTCGGTGCCATCCCTGTTCCGAGACCCGAGCAGATCGCCTACTTTGCGGTGATGGGACTGATGGTCGCCTTCGAGATCATCGAGTGGCCCGTGGCAGTCACCATTGCAGCGGGGCATCTGCTCGCAACAGAGCAGCACAATCACGTCCTCGAAGAGATCGGAGAGGCGCTCGAGGGCGTCTGACGCAGGCGCTGCCTGGACACAAATCGAGCGGCCCCGCATTTCGCGGGACCGCTCGACGTGCGGAGAAACTTACTGCGCGAGTGCGCGCTTCATGCCGCGTTCGACTGCTGCGATGATCTGCGGACGCAGTTCTGCGGCAGGGACGATCTCATCCACCGAGCCGACCTCTCGGGCCCGCTGGATGTTGTGGATCGCTTCGAATTCGGATGCCACTTCGCCGAGCTTGTCGGAGCGGACGGCGATGCGCTGAGCGTTCAGTTCTACGCGCAGATGTGCTTTCTCCGTGTCATCCTTGGCTGCTGCCAAGTCTGCCTCCAGCTGCTGCACCTTCGGGTCGTTGTTGGTGCGGGTGTTCACCTCACGGGTGAAGACCACTGCGGCGGCGGGGGCGCCGCCGAGTACCGACGCGAACGAGCCTTCGACAGCAAGAACTTCCATGTTGTCGTTGAGCGCACCGGAGAACACGACGAACGCGCCGCCGTGGTAGCGGGAGACGACGCAGAACACGATCGGTCCGTCGAAGTTGACGATGGCGCGGCCGATCTCGGCGCCGTACTCGAGCTGGATGTTGCGCAGCGACTCCGGGGAACCGTCGAAGCCGGACAGGTTGGCCAGCACCACGATCGGACGGTTGCCGCTCGCAGCATTGATCGCGCGAGCAGTCTTCTTCGACGAGTTCGGGAACAGCGTTCCCGACGTCCAGGTGTCGGGACCGTCGGCGGGGAAGTGCCCCTTACGTGGGATCGCGCGGGATTCGATGCCCACCACTGTGACCGGATGTCCGGCGAGGTGCGCGTCCAGAACGACCGAGGTGTCGGCGCCGGCCATGTCGGCCCAACGCTCGAGAACAGAGTGGTCCTGGTCGACCACCGAACGCATTACGGTGCGAATGTCGAAGGGCTTCTTGCGATCCGGGTTCTTCGCCGAGGAGAAGATGTCGCCGACCGTCTCGAAGTCGCTCGACGGGTGGGTGTGCGGGAAGCTACGCACGTCGCGATCGACAGGGTCCGTCGTCGCTGCGCGGCGCGGGAACCGTTCGCCGGGAGCGAGGTACGAGTGTGCGTAGTGACGGAACAGGATCTCGCACGCCGCAGTGAGGTCGGGGGCCCAATACTGTGCCTGGCCGTTGGGGCCCATGACGCGGTCGTAACCACCGATACCGAAGTTGTCCTCGGCCGACACACCACCGGAGTAGTCGAGAGACTGCTTGCCGGTCAGCACCATCGCGCTGTCCGGGGTCATCACCAGAATGCCCTTGGTGTGCATCAACATGGTGGCTTCGGCGTTCCAGTAGGGCTGAGCGCCGACGTTGATGCCCGTGACGACGATGTTGATCTCGCCGCCGTTCTGGGTGAAGGTGATGATTCGGCGCAGGCCGCGGGAGACCCAGTCCATGTTCTCGGTGCCGCTCTCCATCGAGATGGTGGCACCGGAGGACAGTGCGAACCACTCGACCGGAGCGTTCAACTTCTCGGCCAGGTCGATGGCAGCGACGACGCGTGAGCATTCGGCCTCGGCGACGGTACCGAGCGCCTTGGTGGGGTCACCGAATAGCGCGACACGGGTCATTCCCTCGGGATAGCGCGGCGTCGGCGTGTTCACGAGGCCGACGACGATGCCGGCCTTGTTGAGCCCGTACGGACGCTCGACAGGTGAGAGGACGCCCGCTTCGTCGAAGTCGTGCTCGACGAAGGTGCCCTTGGTGCCGGTCAGGAGCGGAATCAGCTCGTACGGGTACACCGTGCCGCGTGCCCGCGAACTCTGGACCTTCTGGGCGTACGCGTCGAGGGGGAGCAGCGGTTCGGTGGGAGGTGTGGTCTTGTTGATGACCACACCGGCACCCGCGCGGTAGGAGAATCGCAGCGCAACTTCCTTGGGCGCGCCGCCCTTTCGGTCCTTCAGCCGAGTGATGAGCGTGATCTCTTCGAGCCCGGCGCCGACGGTCAGTCGGGCTGCGTTCTGAGCGATCACCGAGAACCGCTCGCTGGGAACGTCGGCGACCGGCCACACGTAGAGCACGACGCGGTTGGCTGCGAGTCGACGCTTGTCGCCGCGCTGGGACTGCGCACGGCGGATACCGTCGAGGCAGGCAGCGAGCGTGCGCTCGATGGCCGGGAGTGCAACCATCTGACCTTCGTCGTCGAGTTGCGGTGTCACGTCGCGGATTTCGGCCAGAGCGATCAGGCGCTCGTCCTTCGGATTCTCCTTGGCCGAGAGGTGGAACAGGTAGGTGTTCTCCGGAGCCGGGAGGCGCTTTCCGTTGAAGTTCTTCAGGCGCCACATGTCCAGACGCTGACCCGTGAGCGGATGCATGTCGCGGATGATGTGGTCCTCGACCAGTTCGCCGTCGACGGGGCGGAAGGTGACCCACCGGACCGGATCCCCGTTCGGGTTGCAGATGATCACCGTCGCGCGGCGAGACCGTGTGATCGTCTCGTTGCGCGAGAGTTCGGTGCGCAGCGTCTCGACGAGCACGTCGCCGTCGGCGGGCTGATCAGGCCAGTCGAGGTAGATGTCGACTACCAGCCCGCGACCGGATGGAGCATCCTGCGCGATCGTGGCGACATCGTCGAGAGCCGTACCGAGAGCGTCGAATTCGGCCACCGTCGAGACCAGATGCAGCCCGTCGCCCTTGAGGTCGAAGTTACCGGTTACGAAACGGCGGTCGACGTGCTCGAAAACGCGGACGTCTTCGAACGAGTGAATCTTGTAGTAGCGACGCGTGATGACCTCGAGCAGAGGGCCGCCATCGCGGTTGCCGAGGCCGATCTTTCGACCCAACAGGTCCAGGAGCGGTTCGGGAGTGGCGACGAGATTGGCGATTCGCTCGTCGAAATCTGCAGCGTCCGGCTGCTCCTCGAGGTAGGCGAGGTTGCCGCGTACTCCGTCGTAGACGTCTTCGCGAACCTTGCGGATGCGCGGCTCGTCGAAGAACCGGAAGCGAAGGTTGCGGGCGACGTCGCCGATGACGGGGTAGCGGACCTGCGTCGCGACGATGAGTCGATCGAGAACCTCGTTGAGCTCCTGCGCCGAGCAACCGGGAGCCTTGTCGCCGACGAGCCAGCCTTCGAGAAGTGCTGCAATGACCGGGATCTGGGCTTCCATGCGCTGCAGAGCCAGGAAGAGTCGGTACACCGCTTCCTCGACGGCCTGGCGATCTTCCAGATCGGTGACGTCGTAGTGGCGAAGTGCCCGTTCGAGTCTCGTGCGGAACGACGCCGGCAAACCTTCGCGCTCGGAGTCGAGTGAGTGCAGGAAGGTGTGGAAGTGCTCGCGGGGGCTGTGGACGGACTCGTCCTTCGCGGACTCGCCCGAGGTGGGCTTGTTGCGCGAGAGTTCGCAGATGTCGGCGAAGGTGGTCAGCACAGCCAGTTCTGCCTGGACCAGTTCGCGGTCCTCGGATTCGAGTGCGCTGCGAAGTGCGTCGTATTCGGCCAGAACAGCGTTTGCGTGCTTGCCGCTGACGTCGTAGCCACTGATCATCGCGGTCAGTGCTTCCAGCTGTGCCGATGCATCTGCGCGGGTATCGGACCCGGAAGTTGCTGCGGGAAGATCGAATTGGACTCGCGGAGCCTTCTCCGTGACAGCTTCCTCACTGACCTGGTCGACGCGCAGGAGCGGTGCGCCGGCATCGACCTGGGAGTTGACGGTAGCGAGAACCTCACGCACTTTGCCCGCATACGGAGCGCGAACCGCGGTCTCCATCTTCATGGATTCGAGCACGACCAGAGTGGATCCGGCTTCGACGTCGTCGCCGACCGCGACCGGTACTGCTACCACTACGGCGGGAGCCGGCGCGCGGACTACGCCGGCGTCGTCCTGGCTGATCTGGTGGCTGATGCCGTCGACCTCGACGAGATAGCGAGCCGGGCTCACGACGGAAACGACGTGGAAGCGGCGATCACCGATCACCAGCCGTGACTCGAAGTCACCGAGACGATCGACGTCGACCTCGATGTCGCCGGCGTC
Source organism: Rhodococcus sp. C-2 (assembly GCF_027854095.1). NCBI lineage: Bacteria > Bacillati > Actinomycetota > Actinomycetes > Mycobacteriales > Nocardiaceae > Rhodococcus > Rhodococcus sp. C-2. The sequence continues at coordinate 227,832 of NZ_JAQGFI010000013.1, forward strand.
TCCGTCGACGCGGTAGCGGTGCGGGCCGATACGCCCGACGGTCAGTTTGTATGCCTGACCTTGGTAGTTGAGCTCGACGGTACGGCCGATCGCGTGGTTGGCGCGGGGACGGCCGCCGCGTGCCGAGGCGAGGAAGGCCGCACGCTCGAGGGACTCCTCGGCGTCGTAAGCATCGATGGCGGTGGCGATCAGTGCGACGTCCGCGCGACGAGTGGTGCCGGTCAGGGCGCCTGTGCGGTCGAGCCAGCCGGTATCCGCGGATGCCGAGATGACCTCGTCGCGATCGAGTAGATCGAGGAGGAACGACTTGGTGGTAGTGCCGCCGTCGAGTACGACAGTGGTTTCACGAAGGGCAGTGCGCAGACGCGCAAGTGCCTCGGAGCGGTTGCGGCCCCACGCGATGACCTTCGCGACCATCGAGTCGTAGTCGGGCGGAATGACGTCCCCGGCAGCGATGCCGGTGTCGACCCGGATGCCGGAGCCGAGCGGGAACTTGAGGAGCTGAACGGTGCCGGGTGCCGGCGCGAAATCGTTGTCGGCGTCTTCGGCGTTGAGGCGGGCTTCGACGGCGTGGCCGAATGCGGGCGGGCAGTCACCGACCAATTCGTCACCACTGGCGACCAGGATCTGCAGTTTGACGAGGTCGATTCCGGTGGTGACCTCGGTGATCGGGTGCTCGACCTGCAGGCGGGTGTTGACCTCGAGGAACGTGAAGAGCTTGTTCTCGGGCTGGTAGAGGTATTCGACCGTGCCTGCGCCCTGGTATCCGGCTGCCTTGACCAGTTCGGCGGACACCTTCTTGAGGTGGTCCGACTGTTCTTCGGTCAGGACGGGGGAGGCGGATTCTTCGATGACCTTCTGGTTGCGACGCTGAATCGAGCAGTCGCGAACGCCCGGAGCCCAGACATTGCCGTGGTTGTCGGCGATGACCTGTACCTCGACGTGGCGTGCATCGGTGACAAGGCGTTCGAGGAAGACGACGGGGTCGCCGAAGGACCGCTCTGCTTCGCCCTGCGTGCGCTCGAGTGCAACTTCGAGTTCGTCTTCGGCCCAGACCTTGCGGATACCGCGTCCGCCGCCGCCGCTTCGGGCCTTGATGATCAGGGGATATCCGATGGACTGAGCATGACGACGAGCGTCGGCGCGCGTTTCGACCGGTCCGCCGCTCCACGGGGCGACCGGTACGCCGACCTTCTCGGCCAGGATCTTGGCGGCAACCTTGTCGCCGAGCAGGCGCATCGCGTCGGCGCTCGGGCCGATGAACGTGATGCCCAGTTTCGCGACGATCTCCGCGAAGGCGGGATCCTCGGCCACGAAGCCCCAGCCGACCCAGACTGCGTCGGCCTTGGCTGCGAGCAGTGCTCGCTCGAGTTCGGCGTAGTCGAGGTACGGGCTACCGGTGCCGGTGCTGCGCAGGGTCACGCCCTCATCGGCCTGGCGGACGAACATGGCGCGGCGCTCGGCCTCGGTGTGCAGCGCAATGACGCGAATGCCGTAGTCGTGTTCGGCGTTCAGTTCGCGTACAGCCCTGATCAGCCGGACCGCGGCCTCACCTCGATTGACCACTGCGATTCGTTTGAACATTGTCACTGCCACCGTCCTTGATGAGATTCTTCGTCACGTACGTTGCGATATGAGCCGACCGTGTCCCACGTACCCGGATTCCCCGGTTCGTGAACTACGCCGCGATGCGCTGTGTTTCCCCCGGTTGCGCGTCGGCAAGTGATTGCCCTTCCGGTTCGTCGAGTCCCCTGCGCTGAAGCACTGTGTGCACCGAAGCGCTGTGTGCGCTGAGGCACTGTGTGCCTTGTGCGCCACCCTGCAGGCGTGGACTCAGAACCGCTCCAATCACGAATCAGCAACATATTGTGTCTGCTTCCAGGGAATCCCTGGTTTATCTAAGAATGCAGTATGTCGACGCTCATGTCACCTGGGCGAATTGAAGAATATTAGTCAACGTGAACCACGGTTACACATATGGCGTTAAATCATTGCGGTGCAATCGAATTCGGACTTGTGACACGGATCACGATGGTAATGAAATCGGCAAGAAAGTGAATACTCACTGGTAACAAAATCGCATATTCGGAGAATTCTCTGGGTTGCTCGATTATTACTGATCGGTACTACTGGCGAGTATTTTTTATGTCCGGTCGGACCGTATTCGAGAAATCGCCTTCGATGGTTGCGATGTGCTTTGCGATCGCGTCGAGTCCTGAGGGAGGGAGGTGCAATCCGTTGCCGAGAGCAAGTGAAGTCCGCTTGAAGTGCTCCACGAGTGGTTCGTATTTCGTGACCAGCCTCAGCCTGACGGTCTCGCTCAGGTACTTCACGCTTCCCGCGTTGTCGACGAAGTCACTGAACTTCACGAGGAACACTGCGGGATCCGCTATCGCGCGGATGACGTGATCCTGATATCCGGCGGTGGTGTTGTCGCATGGGTAGTCGATTGGATTGGTCACTGCCTCAACAAGTTCGGAGATTCTGTGGCCGAAGCGCGACGCGATGAGTGTTGACGCACGTTCCTGCGCTTCGGATGCGGACATGTCGTCTGCAGTCTGGCCACCGAGGAGCGCGATGACGGCGTGTGGTCGGTCCTCGACCGTGTCGTGAAGCGCGGTTGCGCTCAGGATCTCGACATCGGAGCACCCGTACCGAAGCAGCCGCAATACATTTCGTAGGGGATGAACGATGTAGGGATCCTCGTCGGACTTGATCCCGTTCTTTCTGAACTGATCGAGGTGCGCAAGGGTCGCGACCTCCATGGCGAGCCGTAGGGTTTCACCCGAGATCGCCAGCTCGTCGACGGCGCTCTCGATGGCGAAGACCAGCGTTGCAGCGTCCATCTCCTTCAGGGGCAACTGGTCGAATGCAGACCTGATCGGGTCGGAGTTGCTCATGCCAAATAGCCTTCCGGTTGGTGAGGCGTCGCGACGAATGTCCTGGTGCAGATCTGCAATCGAGCCCTGATTGACGCCGGAAATACAGGTCGAGGTCAGAATCATCTTGATTCTATCCGGCGACTACGACAGCAAGTGTTCCTAGCGTTGTCATAGAGGTGGGCGGGGAGGTTCGTTCGCCTCCATCACAGGCAAATAGGGCAGGAAGAGGTTCGATGACCACGGAGGCGACCCTGGCGTCGTTTGTCGAGACAGTTGACACGGATGTCGACACCCATCCGCTGGACGATCCTGTGCGACAAGGACTTCGCGGACATCATGCGCAATTCGCTCGCTGGGCAGGGAGAGTTGCGCGGTACGACCCGACGGTCGCGCCGTTTGTCGGTCATCCGCCCGAGTTGGACGCCGAGGACTGGGAGAACCTACTCACACTCGTAGGTCCTGGCGGCACAGTAGGTTTACGAGGATTTGATCACCGCCCGCCGGAAGGGTGGCGCGTTGTGGATCAGTTCGGCTCGGTGCAGATGGACGGATCCGCACTCGAAGTCTCCGTTGATCCGTCGGTCGAACTTCTCGGAACGGGCGACGTTCCCGAAATTCTGGCATTGATCGAGCGCACCAAGCCAGGACCGTTTCTTCCTCGTACCGTCGAGATGGGCAGTTACTACGGCATTCGCGTCGACGGAAGACTTGTTGCCATGGCGGGGGAGCGGTTGCACCCTCCGGGATGGACGGAAATCAGTGCGGTGTGCACTGACAGCGACTTTCGGGGTCGAGGCCTGGGTACGACGCTGATCCGTGCCGTCGCTGCCGGGATTCGCGAGCGCGGCGAGCTGCCATTTCTCCATGCAGTGCAATCGAATACGAATGCGATCAGACTCTACGAATCACTGGGGTTCGTTCTCCGGAAGAGATCCAGGTTGACTGCGGTGCAGGCGCCTGCCTGATCGAATTCTCGCCGACGCCTGTGTTTCGGGCGCTCGGCCACTAGTCTGAACAAATGACAGTCGATCAGGCGTTGGACAGTGATTTCCTCACTCTTGCCGATCCGTACCGCCGCGAGTTGCTGGCGCACTGCTATCGCATGATGGGGTCGATTCACGACGCCGAAGACCAGGTCCAGGAGACGTTCATCCGGGCTTGGCGCGGGTTCGACGGTTACAAGGGCCAGTCATCTCTGAGGACCTGGCTCTACCGCATCGCGACGAATACCTGCCTGACCGCGCTGGAGGGGAGATCGAGGCGTCCCCTCCCGACCGGCCTCGGCGCACCTAGTTCGGACCCGGCCGACGATTTGATCGAGCGCAACGAGATTGCCTGGTTGGAACCGATCGCCGATTCTGCGTTGGGCGACGTCAATGATCCGGCCGTCATGGTCGTCAATCGCGATTCGGTCAGGCTCGCGCTTGTTGCCGCTTTGCAGCACTTGTCCGCGCGCCAACGTGCGGTTCTGGTTCTACGTGACGTTCTGCAGTGGAAGGCGTCGGAAGTTGCGGAGGCGCTGGACACCACAACCACTGCGGTAAACAGCCTGCTGCAGCGGGCTCGCGCGCAGATCAATCACATCGGACCCACCGAGGACGATCTCGTGGAACCGACTACCGAGGCTGCTCGGAAGTTGCTTCGCGACTACGTGCACAGCTTCGAGAGCTACGACGTCGAGGCCATCGTCGAACTGTTCACGCGCGAAGCCATCTGGGAGATGCCTCCGTTCGAGGGTTGGTACCAGGGCCCCGAGGCAATCGGGCAACTCATCGGAACCAAATGCCCGGCCGACGGACCAGGAGCGATGCGCCTACTTCCGACCGCTGCGAACGGTCAGCCGGCGTTCGGCCTCTACATGCGCGAGCCCGATGGTGTTCACCGCGCTTTCCAGTTGCACGTTCTCGATGTCACCGAGTCCGGGATCTCGCACGTGACGTGTTTCTTCGATCTGAGTCTGTTCGCACGGTTCGGATTGCCTGCCGAGCTGTAGGGGCCCTGCCGAGTTGTAGGGGCAAGGAGTTGCGCGAGCCCTCCGGTATGGAGGGACCCGCGCGACTGCTCGTTACTGCTGTTGCTGTGCGTTACTGCTGGGGAACAGTCGCAGCCGGGTCCATCCACATGACCTCCCAGACGTGATTGTCGAGGTCGCGGAATGCGCGTCCGTACATGAAGCCGTGATCCTGGGGCTCCATCCACTTGCTGCCGCCGGCAGCAATCGCCGCGTCGACGAAGGTGTCGACTTCCTCCCTGCTGTCGGCCGACACACACATCAGTGCTTCACGAGCTTTCGACGTGTCGCAGATGTCGTCGGCGATGAAGTCCCCGAAACGCGGTTCGTTCAGGAACATGACGGTGGCGGAATCGCTGACGATCATCGAGACAGTGTTCTCGTCACTGAACATGTCGTTGAACTCGAAGCCGAGGCCACTGAAGAATGCACGGGTGGCGGCGACGTCCTTGACCGGCATGTTGACGAAGAGAAGACGAGACATTGGGTGCTCCTTGAACTCGGTTGATTGAATACTGAACGCTTCGGTTCCTGTTGGTTCCTGCTCATACAGACCGCAGTGGGCGCAGAAAGTCATCGCGAGAAGCAAAAATTCGAGAAAAGTATCGCCTGTTAACTGACTGCAGTGCTCTGACCTGGCGATTTGGTGTTGTGTTGATCTTCGCGTAACTTTGTCCAGGTCAGAGCGACACGGACACC